>JAJRTU010000309.1 GCA_024278135.1 Gammaproteobacteria bacterium | reverse complement strand
GCGGCTCAACATCCGTTTGATGGGCGTGCTGAACGGCATCCTGATCATCGGTATTATCGGCTACTACATTCTCCGCTCCGCCGCCTGGTCGGGTCATCGGCGCAACAACAACAAAGGTGGCGGTGGTCTGCTGGCGTTGGGGATCGGGCTGATGGTCATCGGCTTTGCCGGTACCTTCTTCGGTGGCCTGATCAAGGCTGCAGTGAGCCGGCAGCGGGAATATCTGGCGGATGCCTCCGCAGTGCAGTTTACCCGTAACCCGGACGGGATTGCGGGTGCGTTGAAGAGGATCGGCGGGCTGGAGTTTGGTTCGAAAGTGGAGAACCCCGGCGCGCCTGAAATCAGTCATGCTTTTTTCGCCCAGGGTATTTCGGGCTTTATGCAATCACTGTCTGCTACGCACCCGCCGCTGAAGAAGCGTATTCGGCGTATCGACCCCCGCTGGGACGGCAAGTTCTCCGCTGCCGACAAAAGCGACCTGCCGGCAGACGATGAACAGAGTGACAGGAAAGAAACCATCACGCGGGAAGAGCTTGCCAGAAAGATGGCCGCTGTTGCAGGAGGTGTCGCCCTGGCCGATGTTAACAGGGCGATTGAACAAATTGCTCAGCCCACACCGGCAACCATTGATCACGCCCGCTCCCTGATAGCGGAATTGCCCCTGATCCTGAAAGAGGCTGCTCAGGAGCCCTATGGAGCACGGGCGCTTGTTTATGCCATGGAACTGGATAAGGATAAACAGCTTCGTGCCAGACAATTACAACACTTGCAGGAGCATGCCGATCCGGATGTGCTGGTGTTGACACATAAATTAACAGCGGCAATGGATGGACTGGATATCAAATATCGATTGCCGCTGCTGGATATTCTTATCCCGGCGTTGAAGCAGTTGTCCATCGCTCAGTACGAATTGTTCAGGGAGAACCTTATCGTATTGATCGATATGGATGCCAGGGTTGACCTGCTGGAATGGTGCTTACAGAAAATTCTATTTAACCATCTGGATGGGCAGTTCTTCAAGTTGGCACATACGAAAGCGCGCTATTCCCAGGCAGGTCAACTCAGCAAAGAAATCGTCTTGATACTCTCGGTAATGGCTTATGCCGGTCAACAAAAGCAGGGTGATGCTAAGAAAGCGTTTAAGGCGGCGACAGCAGTACTGGGGTTGAGCGGGCTCGAATTGCCGGCGAAAGATCAGCTCAGTTTGGCAGGTCTGGATCTTGCCTTGAAAAAATTGACAAGCCTGAAACCCCTGATGAAACCGCGGATACTGCAGGCCTGCGTAGCCAGTGTCGCGAATGACCGGATAGTA
This sequence comes from Gammaproteobacteria bacterium, assembly GCA_024278135.1. Classification (GTDB taxonomy): domain Bacteria; phylum Pseudomonadota; class Gammaproteobacteria; order Eutrophobiales; family Eutrophobiaceae; genus WLWS01. The sequence goes on along the minus strand of JAJRTU010000309.1, from coordinate 13,505 downwards.
CTGCCGGTTGAAGTCGAATTATTGCGCTCCTTCGCGGATGTTCTGGAATCTCCCATGCCACCGATAATTCCGTAGCCCGCGCAGGTAAACGCAGATAGATTCAGGGGATCAGCGTATTGATCATGAGGGCGACGGGGTCACTCAGACCGACAGTAAATTGAACCGGCGTTGCAGTCAGATCTCCACTTTGTGGCAATGCGCTTCCGGATTTTGATATACGGGCGCTTATTTTAACAATACTGTGGCCGGATATTTTTTGTGACGGGAGCATGGCCATTGAATCATCGAGAGTAACCTCCAGTGGCAGGTCTTTTACCTGCTTGCGTACTGCGGCCAGCGGCATGGGAGAACCGTCCAGCGCCTGTGCAAATATAAACAGGATGTCTTCCGGGCTGGTTCGTTCCACAAGCGCGGGGTCAAGTTCGACGTTAACGGTAATGGTGTTGTCCAGTTGATCCGAAGAATTATTCTCTGTTGGCACAAGAGAAATTTGCTCTGCTTCCGGGATACCAAGTTTCCCTTGCACTGTTTTAATCAATTGCCTGACTTCTGTTGTGGATTTTGGATCCTGTTTCAGCAGCGGCAATAAACGCATCCAGTAATCAACAGCGGTTTTATACTGTCCTTTTTCATCAGCTGTCCTGCCGGCCAGCCATAGCCCGGTAATATTATCCGGATCCAGTTCCAGCGCCTGCAGTATCAATTCTTCCGGCTGACCGACAAGTGAGCGATTGTTGGCCATGGCCAGGGCATCCGCATACATGAGCAGAATATTGGGTTTATCGCCCACCAGAGTCCGAAGCTGTTTATAGGCATTGGCCGCGTCCTGGAAACGTCCCAGAGTCATATAGGACCTGCCCAACATTACCCAGCCTTTTGGATCCTCCGGATTGTCTCGCATACGTTGCGCCAGCATTTCCACCATATCTTCAATCGAAGATGCGTTATTGTGAATCTCGTCGTCTGGCTGCAGTGATGACGCGTCCTGCAGGCCGGTGATTAACTCCGGATGTCCCAGATTGTAATAGAGGGTTCCTGCCAACACCGGCAGCAACAGGGCAACGAGCGCTACTGCCCACTTTTCTGTCGTGCGCTTTTCCGTCGTCTCTACAGGGAGAGATTCAGTTACACTGACATTAATCTCATCCAGTAAAGTGCGTTCCAGTTCTGCCAGAGCGGTAACTGACTGTTCGTCGCTCAATACTCCGGCCTCCCTGTCTCGTTGCAGTTCGATACGTCGCTGTTGATACAGGCTCAGTGATACCTGGTTTGGCTCTGATGGCGTGTCGTCAACCTTTTTCAGTAAGGGGTAAGCGATGACATACAGGGCAATCACTATCATCAGAGCAATGAGAATATAGAAGGTCAGCATTCGCTTTTTTCCTTGTCGATATCATCCATCATACCGGACAGTTTCGATTGTTCATCTGCGCTCAATTCCGGCGGTATCGCAGCTGTGTGACTGCGAACGAAACGCACGACAACGATAACGGAGACGATTAAAAGTATAAATGGCGCGAACCAGAGCAGCCAGGTAGAGCTCCTTACCGGCGGACGAAACAGGACAAAGTCACCGTAACGCTTCACCAGGAAATCGATTATCTCTTCGTTGTTCTTTCCTGCGGCGATCATCTCATAGATTTCCAGGCGGAGATCCTGGGCCAGACCGGCACTGGAATCCGCCAGTGACTGGTTCTGACATACCAGACAACGGATTTCCTTGAGTAATTCCTGGTAACGAAGCTGTTGATCCGCCTGTTCAAACTCAAGCGGAGCATCAGATGAATAGGCATACATTCCGAAAACGAAAAGCAGGGTAAAAGACAATAAACGAGCGGTCATAATATTTAAATTTTGTTCATGCCCCGATATGGGGTTTAACTTTTAGCTAATGAATTATCCTGTTGTGACAGAAGTTCAATGAGAGGCAGAATTTTCAGATCCAGCACTTCCTGTGTGATCGGGCCAATATGTTTGTAGCGAATGATGCCGGCCTGATCCAGAACAAACGTTTCCGGAACACCATAAACACCGAAATCAATACCCACTCTGCCATCAAAATCAAAAACACTGAGCAGGTAGGGATTGCCAAGATGTGCCAGCCACTGCATGGCATCTTTGCGCGTGTCTTTGTAATTAAGCCCGACGATTTTAAAATCACTCTTTCGGGCCAGTTCCACCAGCAGTGGATGTTCCTGGCGACACGCCACACACCACGACGCCCAGACATTCAACATGACGACATCGCCCTGCAAGTCACGGTTGCTTATGGTCGATTCCGCATCCTTGAGCAGGGGTAATTCGAAAGACGGTGCGGGTTTGCCTATCAAAGGTGAGGGTACCAGCCGCGGATCGTATTGCAGACCAATGGTAAACAGCCCCACCAGCAGGGCAAAAACGGTCAATGGGATAAGATAGCGAAACATTCTGTTCAGGAAGAGGCTGCCATGCCGGCCGGTATATCAGCCGCCCGACTCTTTACCCTGCCGCCCAGGCGATAACGTTTATCCAATGCCGCCAGCAGGCCACCCAGCGACATAAAAATGGCCCCGAGCCATATCCAGCGGACAAAAGGTCGGTAATAAAGACGAATACTCCAGTCGCCATTGTCCAGGGGTTCACCCAGGGAGATATAAATATCTCTGAACAGACCCACATCAATACCAGCTTCCGTCATCGGCATATTACGTACAGTATACAGTCGCTTTTGTGAATGTAGTGTTGTCACTTTTTTGCCTTCCTTGTAGACCTTCACTACCGCCTCATTCCCATGATAATTCGGACCCTGGATATCGCGTATCGTTTCGAGCTGGAAAGTGTAGGCGCCCATGTCAACGCTGCTCCCTTCGCCCATACGTTTATGCAGCTCAGTGCTGTAGTGGCTGGTCAGGGATATGCCGAGAATACTGACAGCAAATCCGATATGCGCCAGGCACATGCCGTTGAAGCTCATGGGCAGTTTATGTAAGGCAAACCAGGACTGGTTCTGGTTGCGCAGGCGTAAACGCAGGGAATGCAAAGTTGTCCAGACGATCCAGATGGCCAGTGCAACTGCCAGCATTGTCTGAAACTCCACGGAGGGTGCCAGCATGGCGATGAATAAAACACCCATGACGATACTGCCAGCGGCAATAAACCACATGTGCTGCCATAGCCGCTGCAGTGTATCCGTACGCCAGTGGGACAGGACACCAAAGCCGAGGACAATCGTTACCGGTGTCATAATGGGGACGAACACAGCGTTGAAATAAGGCGCGCCGACCGAGAGTTTGTCCAGTCCAAAAGCCTCAATGAAGAGCGGGTAGACTGTGCCAAGCAATACTGTCGCCATGGCCACTACGAGTAATGCACTGTTAATCAACAGGAAGGTCTCTCGTGAAACCAGGTTGAATCCACCGCCTTTGAGCATGCCCGGTGCCCGCAAGGCATATAGTAACAATGAGCCACCCGTGACTATGCCGAGTAAAATAAGAATGAAAATGCCCCGGGCAGGATCGGTGGCAAAAGCATGTACCGAAGTGAGAACGCCGGAGCGTACTAAAAATGTACCGAGCAGGCTCAGGGAGAACGCGCAGATTGCCAGCAGAACCGTCCAGTTCTTGAAAACGCCCCGTTTTTCCGTCGCCGCCAGGGAATGGATCAATGCAGTACCCACCAGCCAGGGCATAAATGACGCATTTTCAACGGGATCCCAGAACCACCAGCCACCCCAGCCAAGCTCATAATAGGCCCACCAACTGCCGAGTGCGATACCGACTGTCAGAAACATCCAGGCAACGGTTGTCCAGGGTCGTGACCAGCGGGCCCAGCTGGCATCAAGATGTCCACCCAACAGTGCGGCGATGGCGAAGGCAAAAACAACGGAGAATCCGACATAGCCGGCATACAATAAGGGTGGATGGACAATCAGGCCGGGATCCTGCAGCAGGGGATTCAAATCCGCGCCATCCAGGGGTACCGGGGAAAAACGCAAGAAGGGATTGGAAGTGAGCAATAAAAACAACAGGAAACCAATGCTGACCATGCCCATGACACCGATGACCCGGGCACTGAAGGCTTCCGTGAGATTACGACTGAAAAGGGTCACCGCGACGGTCCATATCCCCAGGATCAGCACCCACAGCAACAGCGAGCCCTCATGCGCGCCCCACACTGCCGATATGCGGTAAATCAGAGGTAATTGTGTATTGGAGTTGTTGGCGACATAGGCGACGCTGAAGTCATTCACTACAAAGGCGTATAGCAGTGCGCTAAAGGCGACGAGAGTAAAGAAGAACTGGGTGCGGGCTGCGGGTCGCGCCAGTGACATCCAGGCGATATTTCCCCGTGCTGCGCCAACGATAGGGAAAACCGACTGCACGATTGACATGCATAGTGCCAGGATAAGGGCAAAGTGTCCTAGTTCGGGAATCATTCTTTTTGTTCTCGCAGATGATTGGTGGGAATGGTTGCCCCGGCTTCCTCCAGGGCGGCAGCGACTTCGGGCGGCATATAATTTTCATCGTGCTTGGCCAGCACCTCGGTAGCTGTAAAAACACCGTCCTGATCCAGTGTGCCGTTAGCGACGATTCCCTGACCTTCGCGAAACAGATCAGGCAAAATCCCCTCGTAAACTACCGTGACATTTTCTACCGTATCGGTCAGATCAAAGCTGACCGCCAGGCTGTCCTGATTGCGTTTTACGCTGCCATCAACGACAAGCCCGCCGATCCTGAAGGAACGGGTGGTGGGTGCCTCACCATTTTTAATCTGCATCGGGCTGTAAAAATACAGCAGGTTTTCCGAGAAGGCCTTAAGCAGAAGTGCAGTCGCTGCGGCGGAACCAATGACTATAAAGATAGTATTTAACAGCAGCTTGCGCCGCCGCGGGTTCATTACAAACATTTCTCTTGCTCCTGGCGTTTCTTGATACTGCGAATAATTTGTTTTTCATGTCGCATAGGTAAAATGGTGTTTAACACTAAAACAACCAGGCCGAGTCCGTAGGACACCCAGATGTAAAATGCATATCCTCCCATGTACAGAAATTCACTGATTTGTGACATTATTTGACCTCACTCTTTGATACCAGTTCCTGAACCCAGGCCGTATTTCGCTCGCGTTGCAGGATTTCACAACGTGTTCGAACCAACAGCACGGATGCGAAATAAAACATACAGGCAATGCTCATGATCAACATGGGCACCAACATCCTGATATCGATTGAAGGGGCATCGAACTTGCTGACCGTCGGTCCCTGGTGGAGGGTACTCCACCACTCCACTGAAAAATGAATGATCGGGATATTCACCAGACCGACCAGAGAGAGTATTGCGCCCGCACGGGCCGCCATACGTCGATCATCAATGGACGATTGCAGTGCCATGTAACCCAGATACAGGAATAACAGAATAAGTTCCGATGTAAGACGGGCATCCCACACCCACCAGGTGCCCCACATGGGTTTGCCCCACAGGGAGCCGGTTGCCAGGGCAAGAAAGGTAAAACTTGCTCCAAGTGGTGCACAGCTTCGAGCAATTGCATCGGTCAGCTTGACCTTCCAGATCAGGCTCATGGCACCTGCGCCAGCCATGACAATGTATATAAAAAGGGACATCCAGGCACTGGGAACATGGACGTAGATAATGCGGAAACTTTCTCCCTGTTCGTAATCCGGCGGCGCATACACCAGACCGCCGGCCAGTCCTGCCAGGAAAAGAATGATACTTATCCAGCCAAACCAGGGTGCCAGTGCACGGGCTGTATTATAAGCAGTTTTAGGTGATCCGTATTTGTCAAAAAACTCTAACATAATTAACCCATTCTAATTCGTAATGACGAGACTGTCGCAAACGGGGCAAGTGTAAATGCCAATATCAGTAAAGCGCACAGGAAGTAGAATTCACCTCTGACCGACATACCGTTCAGTGCATTATTGACTGCTGCAACAGCAAAGATCAATACAGGCATGTAGAGCGGCAGTATCAGCAGGGCGAGCAACATACCACTACCCCGCAAACCGACTGTCAGGGCCACTCCCACGGAGCCCACCAGACTGAAAATATGTGTACCAATGAGCAAACTTGCCAACAGCGGCAAAAAGGCGGCGGTGGGCAAATACAACAACATTCCCAACAACAGGGCAAAGATGGTCAGGGGAGCCCCGGTCATTAGCCAGTGGGCAAGGATCTTTGCCATGACCAGAATAATAGCCGGCTGCGGCGACAGCAGGATCTGCTCCAGTGAACCGTCTTCAAAATCGGTACGAAACATGGAGTCCAGCGAGACGCTCGAAGCCAGCAGCGCGGCGACCCATATTACGGCGGGGGCATTCTGTTGCAATGTAATTTTGTCCGGGCCCAGTGCCAGCGGGAACATAGTCACCACCATCAAAAAAAACAAAAGGGGGTTGAGTAGATCACTGCTGTGTCTGAAACCCAGTTTCAGGTCTCTCATCAAAACCGCTGAGAAAGATGTGCAGGTAGTGCTGATTGTCATTTTTTTATCCAGATCCTGTTCACTTTAAATTGCGTGATCCCGATGGGCTCGTGGGTGGCGATAATAATCATCCCACCATCGGCAAGCTGCGTCTCAATTATCTGCTTAATCAACTGCTTTCCTGCTTCATCAATGGAAGTAAACGGTTCATCCAGCACCCACAGCCGGGTGTTCGAGAACAACAATCTGGACAAGGCAACCCGCCGGCGCTGGCCGGATGACAGTTTCCCGGTAAGGACATCTTCATAGCCCCTGAGCCCGAATCGTTGCAATGCCTGCTCCGGTGAAAAACCATTGTGTGATTCAAGCAATTCCTGTGCAATATGCAAATTCTCAAGCACCGTTAATTCCGCTTTTATCCCGTTTTTGTGTCCAACATAACTGACCTGCTGCAAGTATTCGGTATAATATTCCTGAATACTGTTCCCGTTCCAGAAAATCATACCTTCGCTTGGTTGTGCCAGGCCGCACAGCATTCTCAGCAAACTGGTTTTACCACTGCCGTTAGGCCCCTCCACCTGCAGGAGTTCGCCCCCGCTCAGCTCGAAACCCAGATTGCTGAACAAGATGTTCTCATTACGAATACACTCCAGTCCTGTCGCGCTGAGTGTCGGTCTGGCAAGTTCAGTCATATCCTGTCCATCTTTTGAATGGCGTTGTTATACCGTTGTCCATCTTATGAATGGCATTGTTATACAATATATCAGTCGGGTATTGGTATTAATGGGCTAAAATGAATCACCACTCATGCACAAAAAATGAACTGAATCATCCAGTTGAATGCATAAATGAAACTCCCCTCATTGTAAAAATATTTTCACAATAAAACCTTGACCTGCATCAATATAACATAGTCCTGAATCATCTGAATACGTACCTGCCCGTATCTTGCCTGGAATTTCAGCATCCTGCCCGGGACAGTACTGCCGCCTGTCTTCGGTCTTTGCCGGAAGTCTCCTGTCACCATTTGTTTTGTAAATTTTTGTATTTATCTCTCCATAACTCGTCAATATTGCTTTGAAGTATCTTTAATCCACAGGGCATTCAGGGAGAAGTGAACCCGCCCCTGGCCTTCAGTTCGTGCCTGCCAGGTGTTTTTCGGGCCGGAAACTCAAGTTAAGGCGGTCGCAGTCGATATAAACCGGAGCAAATCAGCACAACTAACTCAGATCCGAACACAGTCGCTGCGAATTGATACCTCGTCAGGCTGATTCTATCGGGCGGTATCTTATTTGAGGTGATGTAAATATTATGAAAGAGAGAATATCCATTATCGTCATTGCTGTTACGAGCGAATACCTTTTATCTCATGCTTTCAGGAATGGTTTTACGTCGGGGGACAGTAAAGAGCGGTTCGGCCAAACACTAATACTTTTTTTCTGCTTCTTTTTCCTGATGTTTTTGACCGGTAACACAGTATCTGCTTCGGAATTTGGAAACCGGTTCAATGACTGGTTACTGGGTGATCAGGTACAGGCTGACGTTGACAGGCTGGAGCCGCAGGTTCTCGAGGAGGCATCCAGACAGTGCCTCTCCTGTCACAATGGAAATCGTGCAAACAGGATAACACCAAAAGCCGCCGGTGCTCCCTTACACTTCCAGGGGGCAACAAACAGCAGTCATCCCGTGGGTATGGATTACGATCTTTATGCTTCAAGAAAGCCGCGCGCCTATAAATCACAGGCAACATTGGTTCCCGCTGTTCGTCTTGTCAACGGCAGGGTGAGCTGCATTTCCTGCCATACACTCAAACAGAAAACACAGGTGGCGACTGCCGGATTTGTTAAGGTCCGGTTTTATGAAGATCAAACTGATCTGAACTGCACAGCCAGCGGTGAGCTGACAGTGGGCCCTCGAACGACAGACCTGTGTCTGGCCTGCCATATAACGTAAACAAGGCTTCCTGAACCACATGGCCTGAAGACGCTCTATAATGATCCAACTGGCATGATAAGCGGTTGTTTCCCGTGTCATGCCGGTTTAAACATAAAACAGACCCGCCGCATTTATGTGGTCTACCCGGAAATGTATTATACTTTATATGGGGTGACTAATGATAAAACTGGAGAATGGTGTGTGAGCGGACATTATTCTATGGGACTGCGTTCTGAGTGGGTTGCAGCTTAAAGCAGGTGTCTCAACTTGTTCCCATCGGGTCAATTTCTCCGCTATCGTCTTAATTTCCTCCAAAAACGACAAGTCATTTGATCGAAGTCAATAACGCACCGGGTCTGGTATATAAAGTTAGCACACAAAGCATTGGCGACAGATAACGTTTAATACATCGATATTGATCCCAATAATTACTAAAAACGGATAAATGAGTAGCATTATGTCTACGAGAATATCGTTGACTTCAGACTGGGGTAATGTTGTCACTTGTGGCTTATCAAAGAGACGTATTGTTTCGACAGTCGTCATTCTGTTGTTGATGTTGGCTGTTGTTCCCGCCGAGGTATTTGCACAGGACGAATTGAACTGTTTTTTGTGCCACAAGCATCGTGGTTTGAGTCGGATTGACAAAGACGGAAATTTTCGTCTGTTTTATATCAATGAAGAGTTGTTTGAGAGCAGCCCGCACTCGAGAAACGAATGCAAGGATTGCCACAGGGATATTGACCGTATTCCGCACGAACCCGCCAAGAAAGTCGATTGCACCCAGGAATGCCACATGCTTGAACCTTCGAGCAAAAAGAAGTTTTCGCACAAGGTGATCGCTGAGAAGCTCGCTAAAAGCGTGCACGCGCGCAAGCGGGAGGATGGCAGCCTCAAACCCTACCCGGAAGACTATCCCGCCTGTCGTGATTGTCACGACCAGCCCCTGTATCGACCGTTATCCTTTTACAAAGGGGAACGTATGGGCGTATCCCAGCGCGGTATCAGCCGTTGCAAGAGTTGCCACAGCAAGGGGGATTTTGCCGAATCATTTTACAAGCACGTGACCACAAGATTGCATAAGACCCGCTCGCCGAAAGAGATCATTCGCGTCTGCGCGAAATGCCATGAGGATGAGAAACTTCGCAAACGTCATGAGCTTGACGACGTCGTCTCGTCGTACAAGGAAACTTTTCATTACAAACAAATCGCACTGGGCTCGGAGAGAACACCGGATTGCATCGATTGTCATGTTGTGTATGGAGAAAGTTCTCACCTGATAGAGAGCCAGGAAGTGGCTACCTCATCGGTAGCGAAGAACAATATTGCCACGACCTGTCGAACCGAAGAGTGCCATGGCAGAGCGGGAGAAAAACTCGCCGGTTTTCAAACCCATGTTACTTATTCACGCGAGAAGTATCCCATGCAGTTTTATATGCTTATATTCTTCAAGACACTACTTGCCTGTGTCATGTACTTCTTTTTGACCTTCATTTTCCTGGAGCTCCTGCGTCGACTGTTTCCCGACTTCACCTTTAACAAGGAGGAAAGGGCCATGCTCAAAGCAGCGAAGCAGCAGGAATAATGGTGATGGCGACTGAATGAGGTAGCGGCAATGCAAAAATACAGTAAGATTGTTATCAAAGACGGTGAAAAATATTTTTTCCGTTTCTCGGTACACCAGAGAATCCAGCATGTCGTGCTTTTCACCTGTGTGATTACACTGGCACTGACAGGTTTTCCGGTGCGGCACGCAGACGAAGGTTGGGCAAAACCGCTCTACGATATTATGGGCGGTACTGAACTCGCGCCGATGATTCACCGGATTGCGGGATCCGTAGTATTGATACTGTTCGTCTACCACACCATTTACTGGTTGGTGCTGTTTTTCAAAAACCGCATAAGGCCGCTGATTCAGGAAGGCAGACTTAACTTGCGATCAGTTTTTCAGGCCGTTATCACGATGGAAATGGTGCCGAACCTGAAGGATCTGAAAGACATTATTCATGCCTGGAGATACCTGCTCTATTTTACCAACAAGCCACCCCGGCATGAGCGGATTTCGTGGCGGGAGAAATTTGACTATTTTGCGCCGTACTGGGGTATTCCCATCCTGGGTCCGGCCGGTGTCCTGTTGTGGTGGCGTGATGAAGTAACGCATTACGTCCCGGGAATTGTGTTGAACGCCGCTTACATTATGCATACTGACGAAGCCTTGCTGGCGGTGTTGTTCCTGTTTTTTGTGCACTGGTACAATGTCCACTACGCCCCGGAAAAATTTCCTGCCGCCACCGTTTGGCTGACGGGGTATTTAACAGAACATGAGATCATCCTGGAGCATTACGGGGAATATGTCCGGGTGATGAAAGAGGAAGGTTATGAAGCGGAGATAAAACCACAACGGCAGCGAATGGAGGGCAGCTAATGTGGGAGCGCGTTAAGAAACTGGTACGCATCACCTACATCATTTTCCTGATGGGCTTTACCGTCTGGTATGGCCATTTCATGTATCCCCTGATCTTCGGGTTTGAGGAAAAGCAGGAGGCGGCAGCTTCGTTACTGGAGCTGGGTGGCGTGGGCACCGAAGAAGAGAAGCTGTTTGTAAAACTCATTGTTCGCCCGGAAAAAACGGAGACAATTGACCTGGGGTATCGGCTGATTGAGCAACCGGATATTGAGGGTCGGTTTCATAATATAGGGTTCAGTATTGAGTCCGACGAAGCCAGCGTCTGTGTGAAATGTCACGGTACCGTAGTACATGACAAGTCCAAAGAGATCCGGAGCTTCCTGAACATGCATGCCTTCTATATCGCCTGTGAAACGTGCCATGTTTACCCGCAGAAAGGTGAAGCGCCCTACCAATTTCGTTGGTACGATAAAAAATCCGGAGAACGTGTATCCAATCCTGTGAAGCTCGTAGAGATCGAAGACGCGTATCGTAATTACGATGATGATAAAAGGAAATACATCGCTTATGGAGACTACGGTGCTAAAATAGCCCCGGGGAAGATCGTGGATGGTGAGTTTGAGTTTCTGAAACGGGGCAAGTTGATGGATTATGTACACGACTATATCGAGCACCAGACGCAACTTTCCTCGGCGCAGAAATCGCAGGGGAAAAAAGTCATCCACAGGTCAGTTAATGAAAAACCGATGGAATGCAATCGTTGCCATAACGATGATGAACAGTATATTCCGTTTGCAGAGCTGGGTTATCCGCCACGCCGAGTCGAAGAATTAACGACGACTGAGGTGGTGGGAATGATCGATAAATACAAGGAATTCTGGATACCGAACATATTGACTCCCGGCGAACAGCATGATTAAGGATCAATACGGGCAGGCGGGAGGGGGATTCCACTATGGTGCGCGCTAGCCCTTATCCATTGCAGGTTCCCGTATTGATCATGTGTCGCTGCCTGCTGTTACTTTATTTTTTCGCACCAGTGGCCATGGCCGTGATCGAAGATCCCACGTCTGACCAACATCCCACCTTCGAATTCGATCAGGGATTCGAAGATGAGGAAGGTTGTCTGATGTGTCACAAATACCCCAAAATGGCCCGTATGACGGAAGAGGGTGTGCGTCGCTCCTACTATGTTATGCCCAACGTATACGGGGATACTGTGCACCGTAATGTGGAATGTGGGGACTGCCATAATTACATTAAACAGCTTCCCCATCGCGAAGTGAAGACGGGTGTTTCCTGCGACTCCGAGTGTCATTCGGTCAAGAACCCCGCGACGGGCAAGTTTTTCACGCATAAGCCCATTGTGGATCTATACAGAAAAAGCGTCCACAGCAGGGAAAAGGTCGCCATTGGCAACGATAAAGACAAGCCCTATTGCGTTACCTGTCACAGAAATCCCATTTATAATCCCAACGAAATTGTACCACCGAAGGCCGTATTGAACCGTTGCGTGATCTGTCATGAGGATCGGAAATTTGTCGTCTCCTGGTACAAGCACACCAGTCGACGGATCAAGGGGGTCAAGCGGTCCAAGTCGGAAATTGTCACCCTCTGCGCATCGTGTCACGGCGATGAGCGACTGGTGCAACGACACCTCAAGGCGGCGGCGGAAGAAGGGCGTAAACTGGGGCGTAAATATGCCATCGCGGTTGAGTCCTATTATAAGAGTTTTCATGGCAAGGTCACGCGCTATGGTTTGCATAAGGCGGCAAACTGTCTGGATTGTCACGTGGACGCGGAAAATTACTTTCTGAATGTGCATAATATTCTCCCCTCCCGCGATCCCAAAGCACCGACCAGTGCTGAACGCAGAGTCAATACCTGTAAACGTTGCCATCTGTATGCCGACAAGAACTACGCGGCCCTGGATCCGCATCCGTCAGACAGTTCTGTGGATGCGCCGTTTCGATATTATGCGGAGCGCATTTATAACCTGATGAGCTATGTATCCATTTTCAGCTTTGTCAGCCTGGCATTATTTGAAACCATTGGTCGACGTCGCGATGGTGTCGGCTGGCGTATCCGCCGCGGCTCGTCCTGGTGGCGAAAGTCGCGTCGCGGCCGGTCACGCCGGGTATGACGGTCCGGATGGAGGGAATACAAGGCATGAATTCGAACAGGGGATATTACCAGTGAAATTGTCCGAACAGGCACGACAGGTGATCGACACCTCCATGCGAATAAACGAGGTCGGGCAGGACGAACGTGAAGAAATCGAGGCTCTCATTCGCGCGCTGCCCGAAGATCGGGTGTTGTTGTACAAGAACGTTATTTCCAACCCCATTGGTGATCTGCCGCGTTACTCCATCCATATTCGTCTGCAGCACATGTTGATCTTCGTGTCGTTTTTGGCCCTGGCGTTCACCGGTTTGCCTATCGCATTCTACAGTGACTTCTGGGCTGAACCGATGAACGCGGCTGTCGGTGGATTGGGCGTATCGCGCATCATCCACCGGACACTGGCTTCAGTGATGATTGGTGCCATGATCTACCATATCATCACCATCATTGCAGGGCCCCTTCATCAGTACTCCAAAGGCCGATTTGAATGGCAAAGGACTATTCTCCCCTCATTAAAGGACATTCGTGATTTCAAAGACGATTTGCTGTACTTTTCAGGCGCTCGTGACCAGCGTCCGGAGATGGACAAATTCATGTACAAGCAAAAGCTGCACTATTTTGC
>JAJRTU010000022.1 GCA_024278135.1 Gammaproteobacteria bacterium | reverse complement strand
TGCCACAACCGGCATTGAGCCATAGCCTGTTCCAGCACCACCCATGTCAGGTCATCGATCAAGCCATGCTGTTCCGCCGTGGCAATAAACGAGTCGGGACCGACCAGGCCGACATTGGGACACTGCCAGCGCACCAGCGCTTCAACAGCCGTCACGCTACCACTATTGAGCCCGACCTTTGGCTGGTAGTAGACGACCAGTTCGTCGTTTGCCAGCGCCTCGCGCAGCTCGTCCACGGACAGGGGTTCGACAGGCAACTGGCGCTCAGAACTCTTCGACGTAATGGACAGCCCGCTCAATAATTGATGCAGTTCATCATAGCGAAAGGGTTTGCTCAGACTGCCGTAAAAATTGAGCCCCTGCTCTTTTGCCAGCTTCTGTGCAGAATGCAGGACCCCGGGATCAAATCCACTGATCAGGATCAGGTGCGCATCACAACCGGTCCTGGACAGGAAACGGATCACTTCTATCCCGTCAACTCCCGGCATCATGAGATCAAGGACAATAACGTCCACGTGCGTATCGTATTGTTCCTTGAAAACCTCCGCACTATTGAACTGCCTGACATCAAAGCCGGCCTGTTCCGCCACTTCACTGATAAAGCCTGCCATATCAGCTTCATCATCGATTACGATCAACCCGGGCTGGTTCATATCACTGTCTCCTTATCGAGCATCAGCCGAATACGCTGTACATCATCCTTGCGACAGGGTTTATCATGGTCACCATGCATGCCACTAACGACCAAAGTTTTTATTGATGCAATTTATCAAATCAGACCGACTGTAGGGCTTTTGTAAAATGTTCAGCCCGGATTCTGTCTGTTGTGTATTGACCGAAGCTATATCTGCCAGGCCTGAAGTGAGCTGAACTTTTATACCGGGACGCAACGCCCCGGCTTGTTCCGCAACCTGGTAACCATTCATGCCACCGGGCATAACAATATCGCAAAACAACAGGTCTATATGTGCTTCCCCGCGTAAAATATCGATGGCTGTATCGCCATTTTCTGCAGACAGCGCCCGATAGCCTCGAGAGTCCAGTATTTCAAGTGCCAGTTCACGCAGATGCGCTTCGTCCTCCACCACCAGAACAGTTTCATTCCGACCCCTGGCTTCCATTTTTTCTTTTTTCCGGTTTTCAGCCTGTTGTGCATCGCCTTCCACACCGCGCGGGAAATACATATTAATACGGGTGCCTTCACCGGGTTCTGAATACAGGTTGATACAGCCCCGGTTGCGTTTAACAAAACCGTATACCATGGACATGCCAAGGCCGGTACCCTTGCCAACTTCCTTGGTAGAAAAGAAGGGATCGAAAATGTGCTCCTGAATATCCCTGGGAATTCCACTGCCAGAATCACTGACCGCAATCACCACGTAGTCGCCAGGCTGGATTTCCTCGTTGCCGAATTCATGTTTCGACAGCACCTTGTTGCACATGCTTATTGTCAGCGTGCCACCCTCTGGCATTGCATCCCGCGCATTGATGACCAGGTTTAACAGGGCATCTTCCAGGTCACCACGACTGGTTTTAACGGGCCATAAATCCTCTGCAATATCGTAGATAACCTCCACTGCCGGCGTTACCGTGCGCTGGATAAGCTCCCTGAGTTCGTTCATCTCCCGGGAAAAATCAATCAGTTCAGTATTGACCTGTTGCTGCCGCGAAAAGTTAAGCAATTGCCGGGTAAGATCAACACAGCGCCTGGTGGCTTTACGGGAGGCGGCAATCCATTGACGCGCCTTCTGGTTATCCTCGTTATTCTCTTCCAGGATTTCCAGGTAGCCGCTGACGATACCCAACTGGTTATTGAAATCGTGGGCAATACCACCGGTGAGCTGGCCAAGTGCATCCATTTTCTGGCTGCGGCGCAATATCTGCTCGGTTCTTAAGCGTTCGGAAATATCAATAAAGGTGACTACTGTTCCGCTGACCTTGTCATCCCTTAAAATCGGGTACGCCCAGTATTCGACCGGGAAACAGCTGCCGTCGGCACGCCAGAACACTTCGGTGTTGCAGTGAATTTCTGAATTTGTTTTAAATGATTTATAGATACCACACCGGTCCAGTTCGTACACCGAACCATCTTCATGGCTGTGGTGTATCAGTGCATGCATATTTTTACCGATAAGTTCATCTGCACTGGTGAATCCCAGCAACTCAACGCAGGCGGGATTGGCAAGGGTGCAATTACCTTCCATATCCAGACCGTAGATACCCTCTGCGGTGGAATTCAGCAAATCACTGATCTGTTGCTCTCTTTCTTTTATAACCGCTGTCGATCTTGACAGGGTTTTATCCACCAGTCGTTGCTCAATTGCCCGCTGCCGGCTTCTCTGGGCAAAGAACCCTATACCGAGTAATCCAAGCCCCCAGATACCTGCATGGGAGGCAAGCAGAAAATTCCGGCTGGATTTTTCTGCAAGCATGTAGGGTAATAGGGGTATCGATATACTGACACCACCACGAATATCGCCCACCTTGAATCCCAGGTGACCATGGCAGGCCACGCAACCGGGCCGCATGATCATCGGCTTCATCAGCCTTAGATAAGGAGCGCCCTCAATATCGCTTAATTCAGTGACCTCTTTTTCACCCTCGTCAAAACGCTCGAGGGCCGCCAGTTCCCAGGCGTCGGGTTTGTTCGCGGGATTGAGCAATACCTTGCCGGTAATTCGCCCCTTGATGCCGTACATCTCCTCAAATTCCTTTGTCATCTGGCTCATCATGTAGGCAGGGTTCATCAACGTCAGCTTGACCCCGTCGGTGGTTTCCACATCCCGATAGGGTAGATGAGACAGATAGGGATTGGGTGGTGTGCGCTCGTCAGGTCGTACATACAACCCGCCGTGGCGGGTTGCCCAACGCCTGAAAGCCTGGTCCTTGTTCCAGTTGGCCCTGGCTTCCTGGGTGGCAAGGCCCACCGCCTGGGCGCGAAGCAGGGACAAATTCCAGCCGACAGACAGCATAATCAGCAATGTCCACACTATTGCAGAAAAAATAGAAAACTCTATAAAGCTGAACTGATTAACGCTTTTGGACGAGTCGGATTGCATCGCAGCCTTCATACGCAACATTATTACCATAAACGTGTTCATCAGTATCTGAAGAAAAGTACAGGGCAGTACAGGTTACATGCCTGTGGCTGTCAGGATAGCGTAACTGTATGGTGGCAGTTCCAGTTGTACATGTGCCCGACCACCTGTGTCCATTACCTGCACCTGTTGCCCGGGGTCCAGCAGGTTTTGAAGCATGCTGCCCGGCGCACTCAGTTCAGTATCAACCGTGATATGGTCGTTGCGCGTCTGGCTGTCCAGGTTAAGGGCAATCAGTACTTCCTCGGTGTCCAGGATGCGTGAATAGGCCAGCGTACAGCGCCCGTCAATGGGGTGACCAAAATTTTCACCATCACCCGAAATTTCCCGGAAATACTGCCTGCCATAACGTAAGGCCGGCTGTTGGACACGCAGGCGGGCAATTGCACTGATGCCACGGTAGATTTCATGTTTCGGATTAAAGAAATGCCGGCCGGTGGAATCGAAAGCTCCCCACTCCCCGCCAAACATACACTCCCGCACATAGCTGTCATCCGGGCCGCCACCGTCAAACCCCTGCTCAGTGCCATAATAGATACAGGGAATGCCCTGGCTGGTCAGCAAATAGGCCATGGCCAGCACGGCCTGTTGCGGAACGGGGTTGTTATGCATGAAGCGCCGATAGGGACGGCTCATCTGATCGTGGTTATCGACAAACGTCACGAAGTAACGGCCGGCTTCGCCATGATCGCTGTAGTTACTGCGGAAAGCTTCATAGCGATAGCGCAGAAAAGCCGGGCCGGCAAAGCCCTTGATCACTTCTTCAAGGGTGAAATAGAGCGGGAAGTCCAGCGCTGCATCAAGTGCCGGGAAACGTTCACTGGTACCTTCGATACGACTGTTACGGCCCAGGTATTTCTGAATGGTGCGGTCATCTGCAACAATCTCACCAAACATAAAGAAATTATGTTTGCCGACACGCTGTGCGTATTCCCGCATGGCGTTACAGAAAATGGCCGTCGCGGAGTCCTCCATGTGCTTCACAGTATCAATGCGGAAGCCATCAAGATCAGCCGTTGCGATCCAGTACTTGTATACTTTGATCAGGGTATCAAGCACCGCGTGGCGTGGCAGGTCCAGTTCTTTCAGGCTCAGGAAATCACCATCGCGCGCTTCAACCTGGTCGTTCCAGTTGCGGATCTGACCGCGGCGCTTGAAGGCATCGGGAGTTTGCAGCTCCTGTGGCCACACGGCGTCATCGTCCTGGTAACCCGGCGCCGCATCAGCCTCGCGCCAGTCACCGAACGGGAAGGTCTGGTCCTGGTAGAAATAATAGGGCTTGTCATCCGGGTAGCTCCAGACATCACCGGCGTGGTTCAGGACCACATCAAGGATGACGTACATACCCAACTCGTGAGCAGCGCTGGTCAGGTCCTGCAAGTCCTGCAGCGTGCCGAAACGCGGATCGACTTCGAGAAAGTCCTGGATGCCGTAACCGTGGTAGGAATCCGCCAGATCGAGCCGGTTCTTGAGCACGGGACTTAACCAGACCGTTGTGCAACCCAGGTCGCGAATATACTCAAGCCGACGCCTGATTCCTTTCAGATTGCCGCCCTGGAAACGATGTCCCTGGACAGGGCTACGCCCCTGCCCACCCTGCGCCGGATCAAAGGGCGGCAGGTTGGGCGCATTATTGTCGAAGCGGTCTACCAGCAAAAAGTAGATAAACTGGTCGCGCCAGTCCAGTGGCGAAGGATGCAGTGACTGCTGCGGAAAAAAATCAAGATTGGCCACTGTGTGCAATCCGTTGGTCATAACATTCTCCTCCAGTGAGTTATCTTCAGGCCGCGAACTTCAGTCCCATACATTCACCATTGCGCCACACCATGGTGACCGGCTGCCGGCCCGTGATGTCGCTTTCCAGCGTGGCGTTGATGCCTGGCTCCAGGCCCGCATCCGCCGTGATCTTCACGCCACCCAGCGGGCTGAAATCAATCAGCTCGCAAATACGTTCCGGCTGGCCATCAATACTGAGTCTGCCTGTCATTTTTTCCAGCGGATGCCGGGTAGCTTCCCGTTTCCGACAAACAGGCAAAGCCTTGCCAAATACATCCAGGCAGGTGTGATCACCGGTTTCTGTCAATAAGCCGTCAAGGTTTGCCGATTCACCGATCAGATTCGCAGGCCGGTACCGCAGCCGGGAATCCTGCAGCCTTTCTATCACACTTTCATGAATCATTTCGCCGAGCCCTGAATTACCGATCGGCCTTATATATGGCGGGACGCGAAGTTTCTCCAGCATACGATAGCCCAGCGAATAGGAATCCATCGCCTTCCCCAATGGATCAGGCTGCAATTTTTTCAGACAGAATTCATCATCGATGGTAAGACCACATTCGCAGGCCCGCTTGAGCATCCATTCCATCGCGACATCTGAAAGACCACTGTTCGGGTAGCCCCCACCCACATTCGAGTGCACACCTGCGAACCACACCTGCTGCACCTGTGTGCGTCCATTGTCTTGCTCCCACAACGCCGGCTGAAATGGCCCGCGCCGCTCGTCGATAGCCAGCGCCTGACAGGCATGTTCGACCAACGCACTGAGTGTTGTGTCGTGGAACCCGACCCAGAGTTTTTTACTTATTTTTCCGAGCAAGGGTGTCGGTGCGCCCAGTGCACCCACGGTATCCCACACCCCCATAAATTTTATGTCAGGCTGCCGGCTTTCCAGCAGCTGTGTAATCAGGGTATGGTGCCGGGAAGCAGAACGCTTGTCCGGTTCGGTACGGTAGTAGGCATAGGCCTGTGGAACAAACTCCATGTCTGCTTTTTTCAATAAACCGACGCAACTGATCATGCCGACCAGGGAACGCGCTGTATAGGCGCCACGACTGAACCCGAGCACAAATATGTCATCGCCTTTATTGTAATTGTTTGCCAGGAACCGGTAGCCCGCGTGAATATTGGCCGAAATCCCCAGCCCGGTTCCGCCACCGATGAGCTTGTCCAGTTGACCCATGCCCCCCGTGCCGACACCCGTCTCATAGTAGACCACCTGCTCACAATTCGTTTTATCGCATGGACTGATTGCGCGTACGAATTTCAATACATTAGTGGGGTTAACCCGGTTGTCCTTAAGGGTCTCTGGCTCATTCCAGGTCCCGTCAAAACAAAGGATAATTCTTTTTGCCATGACTATGCCCTCCCTGCGGGATTTGACAGTTCTCCTGCCTGCCCTATTTATAGTTCAAGCCACCGGTTTTGCTACCCTGGCCGGCCGATTTATTCCTGATATCAGGTGCGGCTTGCGGGACAGAACCGCTCCGGAACAAAACCCGTAATCAATGGCGACGGCGCAGTTTTAGTTGGATTTCCGGATACCGGGGGGTATGCTCACACTATCCTGGTGTGACTAGACTGATATCCTTTGATTTCCATCGTTTCCTCTCGGTTTTTCCTGCTTGTTGTTGTTCTTTTTACCGGCCCACAGTCGGTAGCTACACCATTCACACCGTCCGCGCCGCCGGATATCGGCCTTGCCACCGACCCTGCCCCGGATGCGGTGAGCGGTGAGCTGGTGAGTGACTCCCACGTCAAAATATTCCTGCCCAACCTGCCTTACCTTGCCATTTCCCACGCTATCAATGCCTCCCTGGTACGGCCGGCCAACAACGAAAAAGGCTGGCAGTACGATCTCGCTGTCAGCCATCACAGCATCGATGACAGGATCTGGGAGTTTCAATTGCGTGAAGGCGTGAATTTCCAGGATGGCACCCCGTTCAATGCGGATTCAGTACTGCTTAATATGGGTTATTTCAAGAAGCAACCTTACACCTACACCAAATTCAACAAAATATTCGAACGAGTCGAGAAGGTGGATGACTACAGGGTGCGATTTTTCCTGAGTGAGCCCTATGGCGTGTTCCTGCATGATGCCATCTGGCTGCAGTTTTACACTCCGTCCTATCTTGAAAAATATGGCTGGAATGGAAAACCCACCGCCCCGAACCTGGCTGAACCGGGACCCTGGGGGCTGGGGCCCTACATCCTCAGCGAGGGCTATATCGAGGGTGACCGCAGCACGCCAAAGGTGGTCCTCAGGGCCAACCCCGGCTACTGGGGCGACGACAAGCCCAAGGTTGAAACCATCACCATATACACAGGTCTGGAGATAAATGAAGCCCGGAACCTGGCGCTGTTCAGCGAGGGTGACATCGATATTACTCCGGTCCCTTTCGCGGACCAGGTGGAAACGGTGCTCTCCCCTTATGCCAGGCTCGCCGTATCACCATCGATGAACAACTATGCCATGCACTTCAACATGCTCAATGGCAACCCGGCTATCCGTGACGAGCGTATCCGTTACGTGATCAATCATGCGATCGACCAGGAGTATCTGCTCAACCTGTCCATGCTCGGTGAGGGGTCGCTGTCCCCGACCATGGTGTCACCCAACTTCTACCGGGTAGCGGACGCCATCGATTCGCTGGATGGCTATTTCAAACAGTACTCAGAAACACGTGACGACAGCACTGAAAATCTGCGTCGGCAGGTACAGGACTACCAGCGTGAGAATGGTCTGGATCCGCAACAGCCATTGCAATTGTCCCTGCTGGCACAGGAGAGCTTCCTGTTCCTGATTCGCGATATCCAGTACTTCCTGGAACAGGTCAACATCGATCTGAAAGCAGAGGTAGTCGCCAGTGAGAAACAGGTATTCGGCCAGTTGTTCGCGACCTGGGAAAACAAAAACCGGCAGGACTGGGACCTGCTGCTGTGGGGCAACTACGACTGGTACAAACATCCCTGGTCCGCATTCTTTGTCTACCGCCCGTTCGGGGCCTGGTCGACCATACCGCCCAATGAAGAACTCGACAGCTACGCCGATCGACTGGTACAGACCAATGTCGAATCGGAAACCTACGTACCCCTGCTTGCCGATTTTATCCGCTATGTCTACGAGCACAACTACATGGTATTCCTGCCTAACCCGAATAATATCTACGCGGTAAACAAAGAGGTGCTGTTCAACCCCGGCCGCTCCGCCTTTGTCTACCTGCGCGATCTGCAGGTAACAAACCTGCACTGGTCAGTGCGCGGTGAACATGAATATCCACAGCCACGCAAACAACCCCTGCGTATCAACCGGCAAAACTTTCAGGCGCCGTCACCATGAACGACGACACTATCCGGAGCGAATTGCAGGAGGACCTGAGACGGGAACGTTCTCTGTCCCGGCGTATTATCGTACTGCTGATTTGTGCCTCCATCATCCTGATCGCGCAGAGCCTGTACAACCTGTCAAACCTGGAAGATGTTGATCAATCCATCGTCACCGCCCATCTTACCGCGGGCAGCCTGGACGCACTGGCACAGGAGATAGCCACACCCGTCGCCGACATTCGGATGTTGTCCATGGAACTGGTGCTGGCACCCAACCAGACACTGGTCGAACAGACCCAGCGCCAACTCGACCAGCGCATCGACGAGCTGGATCTGCACCTGGCAGACTGGAGCAAACGACTCGATGAGGGGGACGATGAAATATTCCGTCATAAGGAAATCCAGGACATACAGTCAGCCTGGCAGGATTATCGTACGGCTTTATCCAAAACCCGCTATTACATTGAACAAGGCGTCCGCGTAGCGGCCTTCATCAGCGTCACCCGACAGGAAAAACAATACTACGAGACACTGCAGACGGCACTGGCGAGGTTCAGCCACAGCCTCGTCACACTCAGCCAGGAGGTCTATGACTCCGCGCAGAAGAACTCCACAATGGCCTATTATGCGCTGGTAGTTACGGCCGTCGTCGAGATCCTGATCCTCAAGTTAATCCTGTATTTTGTCTACCGCATGTTCCGTACCTACATGCGCGCATCCCAGGCCCATGAAAGGGAACTGGCTGAAGCGAAAGAAGCCGCGGAAACCGCCAACCAGGCCAAAAGCGAGTTCCTCGCCAACATGAGTCACGAGCTGCGCACCCCGATGAATGCCATCCTCGGTTACAGCGAGATGCTGATTGAAGAAGCCGAGGATCTGGGCCAGGAGGATTTCGTCCCGGACCTGAAAAAGATCAACCAGGCAGGCACCCACCTGCTGGCACTCATCAACGATGTACTCGACCTTGCCAAGGTGGAATCCGGCAAGATGGAGGCCTTTGCAGAAGATATTAACCTGGACAACCTGATCGACGAGGTCTGCGCCACTACTCTCCCCTTGATGGAGAAGAACAACAACACCTTGTCTGTCGAACGTGGCCGGCAGCTGGGCATTGCCCACCAGGACCTGACCAAGGTACGCCAGACACTGTTTAACCTGCTGTCCAACGCGGCAAAATTCACTCATGCCGGCACCATCACCCTGCACGTCAGCCACACTGTAGAGGCCGGTACAAACTGGCTGACTCTGGCGGTCAGCGACAGCGGGATCGGCATCGCAGAGGACAAGCTCGACAAGGTCTTCGAGGAATTTGCCCAGGCAGACGGATCGACGACACGGGATTACGGTGGCACCGGGCTGGGGCTCGCGATCTCACGACGCTTCTGCCAATTGCTGGGAGGTGACCTCAGTGTGCATAGCACCCTGGGCGAAGGTTCTACCTTTACCATGCGTATTCCCGCCATCCTGCCAGGGACAGAACTGCAACACGCTCCTGTCGATACGACACCCGCAGTAACTGAAACGGATCTGGAAGCGCTTCGCGAAGCCGGCCACGGCGCGACGATACTGGTCATTGATGATGATCCCGAGGCCTGTGAGATCATCGAGCGTTTTTTGAGAAAAGACGGTTTCGGCGTCGTCACAGCGGGTAACGGTGAGCAGGGTCTTCGTCTTGCGCACCAGGTACAACCTGCCGCCATCACCCTGGATGTCATGATGCCGGAAATGGATGGCTGGTCGGTGCTGCGCGCACTGAAGGCCGACCCGGTACTGCGCAAGATACCCGTAATCATGCTGACCATGATGGATGACAGATCACGCGGTTTCTCGCTCGGCGCCAGCGACTATCTCACCAAACCAGTTGACCGCGAGCTGCTGCACCAGGCGCTGGAGAATTTCCAGCAGGCCGGTAAAGACAGTGTCGTGCTACTGGTGGAGGATGATGAAGATACCCGGAATGTCATGGCGCACACGCTCGATAAGGCCGGCTGGAAAATCATCGAGGCCAAAAATGGCCGCGACGCACTGGAACAACTCGACAAGTCCCGGCCGGATCTGATCTTGCTGGATCTCCTTATGCCCGTCATGGACGGTTTTGACTTCCTGTATGAGATGCGTTCCCGTCCCGAGAGGCAGGACATCCCCGTGATTGTCCTGACGGCAAAGGATCTGACAGATGAGGACCTGCGCATCCTCAACGGACGTGTAGAAGAAATTGTCGAGAAGAGCACATTTTCAGCCGAGCAGATCGTGACCCGCATTCGAAAACTGCTGCCGGACCGGGACATAAACCAGGGATAATTGATGGGCAATACTATGAACATAGATCTGGGAACTACCTATATGGGGCTGGCGCTGAAGCATCCGGTAGTGGCTTCCCCCTCACCCTTATCGGCAACAGTGGATGGCATATTACGCATGGAAGATGCCGGCGCTGCCGCTGTTGTCATGTTGTCGCTGTTTGAAGAACAG
The DNA here is from genome assembly GCA_024278135.1 of Gammaproteobacteria bacterium. Taxonomy (GTDB): domain Bacteria; phylum Pseudomonadota; class Gammaproteobacteria; order Eutrophobiales; family Eutrophobiaceae; genus WLWS01. The sequence goes on along the minus strand of JAJRTU010000022.1, from coordinate 34,019 downwards.
GTCCAGCATCAGACCGAAACCATGCAACGTATCATGGGCTCGGGTGAGGACGGTTTTGCCGAATCATTGAGCTACTTTCCGGAGCATGATGATTATCATCTCGACCCGGACAGCTACCTGGAAACCCTGCGTCTGGCTTCAGAACGCGCCGCCATCCCTGTTATCGCCAGCATCAATGGCGTCACAAACAGGGGCTGGATCGATATCGCCAAAATGATGCAGGAGGCCGGCGCCAGCGGGATTGAGTTAAATGTCTACTATATCCCGGCCCAGGTTTCCCTGTCCGGCAGAGCCGTTGAAGAACTTTACCTGGATGTCATCAAGGCAGTCAAAAATGCCGTATCGATTCCGGTCGCACTCAAAATGAGCCCCTATTTCAGTTCACCCGGGAATATGGCACAGCAGTTTTCCGAGGCCGGCGCCGATGCGCTGGTACTGTTCAACCGGTTTTACCAGCCTGACTTCGACCTGGAACACTTGCAGGTCATTCCGAAGGTCGATCTCAGCACATCTGCGGAGATTCGTCTGCCCCTGCTGTGGCTCTCCCTGCTGCATGGAAAAATCAAGGTATCAATGGCAGCATCGCACGGCGTTCACAGCGCGACGGAAGTTGTTAAGTGCATCCTTGCCGGGGCAGATGTCACCATGACCACGTCTGCACTGCTTCAGCATGGCGTCGAACACCTGACGACACTGGTTGACGGCCTCCAGCAGTGGATGCAGCAGAAAGGATATAGTTCGATCCACCAGATGAAGGGGCTTATGAGTCAGCAGCTTATCTCTGATCCAGGCGCCTTTGAGCGGGCTAACTACATCAAGGTACTGGAAACCTACAAGGTCCCGCCGCTTACCCGGTAACCTGCCGGGCAAGACATCACCGTCTTTCTCCCCCCGCCATATCGTGGTGGCTCCGGACTGAAAAAATCGTTTCCACTGTCTGGAAATCAATACTGATGCGTTCACCGGCCAGCGGCCGGAACATCCTGTCAGCAAAGGCAACATGATCCGGGTGCCGGCGATAGTTATCGATAACTGCCGGGTGACAGAAGCGCACCAGCCAGGTGTAGCGGTATTTTGCATCCTGCTGGACAGCCTTGCCGGTCACCACCTCGCGCACGCCGGGAATACCACCGAGCACCCTGCGGCCTTCGGCCATCATTATTTCGACGCGGGTTTCATCGGCATCTTCAACGTTGTAGATGATCAGGTGTTCTACCGGCATCCACGAGCGGCAGCGCGTCAGTACCTCGGCGGCCCTGCCGGCGGAACCCCACAGGCGCATCCTGCTTTCGACCTCGGCGCTGATGGCCTCCTGAACATTTTTCATCAAACCCGTGTAGCTGCTGGTCCGATCAGCCCTGGCATTAGCCCTTATGCAGGTACCGGCCACATCCGCCAGGGCGGTGAAATAATTAATCTTGGCCACACCGTTGGTGATCAGCCGCCGAAACTGGTCATCGGAAAGCCCGCTGCCACCATGGATCACCAGCGGGATAGCCAGTGCTTCGTTGATCTGTTTCAGGCGCTGATAATCCAGCTTGGGTTTGCCTTTCATATGTCCGTGTACAGTGCCGATGGAAACAGCAAGAAAATCCACCCCGGTGCGTTCCACATAGGCTTTTGCTTCTGCCAGCGTGGTATAAGCCACTTCGCCCGGATGACGTTCGGCATCCTCACCTTCGACACCCGGCACATAGCCCAGCTCACCTTCCACCGGCATTCCGCAGGCGTGGGCTGTCTCGACAACCCGCTTTGTCACCCGGACATTCTCACCGAAATCGGTATGAGAGGCATCCACCATCACCCCATTGCACCCGGATTTTATGGCGCGCACTGCCGACTCGATGCTGGCACCGTGATCCAGGTGAATGGCGACCGGCACTGAAGCCCGTTTTGCGGCCGCCTCCACCGCCGGCAGCATCAGTTCAAAATCGAAGTATTCAAAATGAGATTCCGCCAGGCTCAGGATCACCGGCGCGCGGGCGCGCTCCGCTGCCGCCAGAATCCCTTCGAGAAACTCCAGGCTCACCAGGTCCAAGGCACCTACTGCATAACCGTGGTCATAGGCGTGCTGGAGCATATCTTTCATGTCAACGAGTGGCATCGTAAGTTACCTTATAATTGCGACGGCCGGTGTTTTCCGGCGGTCGGTGCTGCATCACTTAACTGTATTTCCAGTGCTTCGCCCATACGGACCAGTACCTTTTCCCGTATATGGCCGGCCATGTAATGGTAGTAGTTCATGGTGCAGGTCACCGGCATGTGCAGCGTGGTACGGCCGCTCTCCTGGAAACCCATCCAGGCCAGTACAGGTAAATCATACTGACACTGGTCGACCACCACCCAGCTGTCCTCCTCGAGTATCAGCAGCAACTGTTTCAGCCCCGGCAACTCGATGCGCAGCGGCATTTCCAGATGCAGGCGCGCGCGTCGCCACAGGTTATACAGCGCTGCGTCCACCTGTTCTGTTTGCGCTGCATAAACCGGCATATCGTTAATGCGCGTGACCATAATTCAATCAGCCGGTAAGGCTGGCAAACAATAATGGCAACTGCTCCGGCAGGCGATCAACGTGCTCGATAACGGTGTAATTGTTTTAACCGAAAATACGCTTGACGTAGTTGTCAGCATGCGGATCAAGCGTCAGGCAATACGTGAGCACACCGGTTGAATACAATTCTTCTACTGCCTTTTTGGTATCGTGCCGCAGGTGCTGCGGATCGGCTTCATCGATATCCGCAGGCTCACCATCGGTGACCAGCAGGATGAGCTTGCGCCTCTCCTGCTGCTTCAACAGGTGCTGTCCTGCATGGCGCAATGCGGAACCCATGCGGGTGGACAGGCCACCTTTCATGCCGGCCAGGCGCGCTTTCGCTTCATCATCAAAGTGTTGATTAAAGTCTTTAAACCGGTAGTACTGCACATCGTGACGCCCGTCAGAGGCAAAACCATGCAGGGCGAAAGGATCACCAATACCATTAATAGCCGTTGCCACAAGCGTGGCAGCTTCACGGGTCAGCTGCAGGATGGTTTTATCCGAGTCGCCAACCTGTTCGTTGGTTGATTCGGACAAATCCAGTAATACAACAACCGCCAGGTCACGTGTTTTCAGCACATTGCGCATGGTAATGCGGGGATTCGGCTGCTCACCCATGCGCAGTGCAATCATGGCATCAACTGCGGCATTGATATCAATTTCATCACCATCTTCCATACCACGCTGGCGTTGCACACCGGCCGGCGTCAGCAGGTCGATAATCTGCCGGATGCGATGCGCAATCGGTTTGTATTCAGTGAGAATATTATCAATATCCTGCGGATCGCCTTTCGGCATCCGGCGCTCGTAGACAGTGACCCAGTCCGGGCGATGTAACTGGATCTGGTAGTCCCATTCCTGGTAATGGTAGGGATCGGAAACCGGCTCCTTGCCCCAGGCTTCATTGAAACTGTGGGCGTTATCAGTCAGGTCATCTTCATAAAACCGCATCAGGTCAGAGCAGGTCCAGATTTCCTGCGCATCATCACCGGCCAGTTCACAATCCACTTCGTGCGCCATCATCAGCGGGCTGACCTGTCGGCGCACCTGGCGCTGGCTGGCCGGGATATATTCAAAACCGGCATCCCAGTTGACGTCTTCAAAATGCCAGATAATACGGTTGTCATCCCGGTAAGGTATGCGATAGCGTTCCAGGATACGCAGGCTGGGTACTGCTTTACGACCCGCGAACAGGTTGTATAACTCAATACCCATCAACCAGGAAGCGTGATTGTCATCCTGGTTGGCTTCAATTTCCGCATGAAACTTTTCGACAAACCGGTTGAGTTGTTCGTCGTCGCCTTTAACGCTGCTATCGAGCAGTTGCAATGCCAGCTTTTCAAGCACCGGAACTGTCTCATGCTCGACCGGCGCGTCATACTCAACCAGCATCAGCGACTTCCACAGCTTTTTCAGCCCCGGGAAACTGCTAACGGCCTTGTATTCAACCCGTGCGTCCTCCAGCAGACCGACAAAAAACATCTGTGCCGGGCTGAGTTGCTCGGCAGACACCGAAGAGCGGCTATAAACCATATGTGAGGCCATATGCGCCACCGTGGCACGGTACACTTCCAGCCCGGCGATACCGGCGATATCGTCCAGCGCATCCGGCACATACAGTATGCGATCTTCAATATACGGCCGGAAATCAGTGTAATCCGCACCCGTGGGTCGCAGGAAAAAATCACGCCCCCACAGGGCACGCAGGTAGAAATTCAGTTTGCGCTGGATTTTGACAAACAGCACGCCGCGACGCTCCTTTTCGAGCATGGCGCGACTGTCTGCGGATTCCAGGTTGAAATAGGAGGTCAGGTTATTAAAGTCACGGCGATACGCCTGGGCACCAAAGTTTGCCCAGCGACGCAAACCGCTTAATGTCAACTTCGACAGCAGTTCATCAATATGTGTCAGCATCGGGCGCAACCCGCGCGCAGCGGTTGATGCCAGCTGATGAATCAGGGTGAGATAGCCGCGCACCAGCTGTGCATCACCGAGGTGCCTGGACACAGTCGGTAAACTGGAAAACAGCAGCGTAATAACCTCGCCCGAGGTCATGGACGAGACTTTCATGGCGGCACTGATGCAGTCCGGAATGATGTCTTCACCACATTCCTTTGCAACCAGTGGCATTTCCTGGATGTACGTAATCACCAGGTCGTGACCACGACCCAGGTTACTCAGTGCCTTCGCTCCATCCAGGTAATCACTCAGACCCGCCGGAGACATGATACGTGCGGCATCATGAAAGGTGCTATCAAGAACATCTTTGACTTCCGGAACAGCCTGCTCCAGAAATTCCGAATAATCCTCAAGTTTGATAGACGACATCACTGCGCACCGTAAGTTGAATCAACCCAGAAACGTCTGAACCGCAGCATTCAGGGTATCGCGCATATCAGGATCGTCCGTCAACGGCGTCACCATGGTTATGCTGCAAGCCGCCTCGGCTTCGACACCCTTGCTGATTAACTGCCCTGCATAGACCAGCAGGCGCGTCGAGATACCCTCATCGAGACCGTGCCCCTTGAGGTTACGTGCACGGTGCGCGATTTGTACCAGTTTTTCCGCGGTTTCCTTATCAACCCCGGATTCCCTGGTCACAATCGCCACTTCGAGTTCAGCATCAGGATAGTCAAAATCCAGCCCGCCAAAGCGTTGCTTGGTGGACTGCTTGAGGTCTTTCATCAAACTCTGGTAGCCGGGGTTATAGGAAATAACCAGCTGGAAATCAGCGTGCGCCTCGATCAATTCACCCTTCTTGTCCAGCGGCAGGGAACGCCGATGGTCGGTGAGCGGGTGAATAACAACCGTGGTGTCCTGGCGTGCTTCAACCACTTCATCCAGGTAGCAGATAGCGCCGATGCGCGCGGCTGTTGTTAAAGGGCCGTCCTGCCATTTGGTTCCGTCCTTGTCGAGCAGAAAACGCCCGACCAGGTCAGAGGCTGTCATGTCTTCATTACAGGCTACGGTAATCAGGGGTCTGCCCAGCTTCCACGCCATGTATTCCACGAAACGGGACTTGCCACAGCCGGTCGGACCTTTCAACATCATCGGCATGCGTACGTTATAAGCCGCCTCATAGAACTCTATTTCTTTGCCTACGGCTTCATAATACGGCTCGTTTTTAATAAGGTACTGCGTTGCATCTACTGTTGAATCAGACATAATCATACCCATTCGCAACCTTCGAAAATATTCTATTCTTCATCCCCTGTTTCATGCTCGCCTGACCATCCGGCCGCCTTTGCCGTCTGTATTGCCCGGGCATGAATCTCACGATGACGTTTTGCCAGGGGCTCAGGTAATTGACTGACCATGCAGCCATATTTATCCCACTCGGCATTTACCTTTTGTAACAAAGCATCAATCCCGCCCAGGTTCCAGCCTTCACAGGTTTCTGTTTCGGGGATTACCTCGAACACCCAGGCGTCTCTGATAATTTTTCCAATGATGGTCATGCCGCCGTTGATATCGTTATCAAGCCCGACATACCGATCTGGTTTACTCATACTTCTACCCACCTGAATACCCTGGTCACTGGTAACTGTGACCAGGGTATTTACTAGCATTTAACGGCTTAAACAGTTTTGCCGCGGTAGATAACCATTGATGCACCGGCGGACTGGGCAAAGTTGTCAAAGCCCAGCAAACGGACGTGATTGTCCGGGTGCGCTGTATGACAGGCCTCGACTTCCTTGAGGATGGCATCGACATCAGTTTCGCCAAACATCGGCAACTTCCACATATACCAGTAATGGCCGTTGGCGTTTTCCGGCTCGGTATGCTCAATACCCGGGTTCCAGCCCTTGCTGACAATGAACTCGATTTGAGAACGGATCTGCTCGGGGGTAAAAGCCGGCAGGTATGAGAAAGTCTCGAATTTACGGCTTGAGGCTTCACTCAGGCTTGATTGATAATCTTGCATGTTACTGCTCCTAAATTTGTGTACAGGTATCGTTTCAATTACTTGTGTGAAACGTCGAGCTTGTCAACCGTATCGAATTCGAACTTGATCTCTTTCCAGGTTTCCATCGCTGCCGCCAGTTCAGGACTGTGTTTGGCTGCTGCGGTCAGGATATCCTTGCCTTCTTTCTCAAGCTCACGACCCATGTTGCGTGCTTCCACACAAGCTTCAACAGCGACACGGTTCGCCGCTGCACCTGCTGCATTACCCCAGGGGTGACCCAGCGTACCGCCACCAAACTGCAATACGGAATCATCGCCAAAGATATTAACCAGTGCAGGCATGTGCCATACATGAATACCACCGGAAGCTACCGGGAGTACACCGGGCATCGCGCCCCAGTCCTGGTCAAAGAAGATACCGCGTGAACGATCTTCCTTGATATAGGAATCGCGCATGATATCAATCCAGCCCAATGTAGCGTCGCGATCACCTTCCAGCTTGCCGACAACGGTACCGGAATGCAGGTGGTCACCACCGGACAGGCGCAGGATCTTGGTCAATACGCGGAAGTGAATACCGTGGTGCGGGTTGCGATCAAGCACCGCGTGCATGGCACGATGGATATGCAGCAACATACCGTTATCCTGACACCATTGCGCCAACTGGGTGTTCGCTGACCAGCCACCGGTAATGTAGTCATGCATGATGATCGGGGCACCGATTTCCTTGGCATACTCGGCACGTTTCATCATTTCATCAGAGGTCGGTGCAGTCACGTTGAGATAGTGACCTTTACGCTCACCGGTTTCAGCATCGGCCTTGTGAATCGCTTCCATCACGAAATCAAAGCGGGCCCTCCAGCGCATGAACGGCTGTGAGTTTACATTCTCATCGTCCTTGGTGAAGTCGAGACCACCACGCAGCCCTTCATAACAGGCGCGACCGTAGTTCTTGGCCGAAAGGCCCAGTTTTGGCTTGATGGTACAACCCAGCAGGGGACGACCGTATTTATTCAGAATATCGCGTTCCATCTGAATACCCTGGGGCGGACCATTACAGGTCATCACATAGGCGATCGGGAAGCGGATATCTTCCAGACGCAAGGCACGCAATGCCTTGAACCCGAACACGTTGCCGACCAGCGAGGTCATTACGTTGACAACCGAGCCTTCCTCGAACAGGTCAATCGGGTAGGCGATAAAGGCGTAGAAGCAGGTATCATCACCCGGCACGTCTTCAATCGCGTAGGCACGACCCTTGTAGTAGTCCAGGTCGGTCAGCAGATCGGTCCACACCGTGGTCCAGGTACCCGTTGAGGATTCCGCCGCAACCGCTGCGGCAACTTCCTCGCGCGGCACGCCATCTTGCGGTGTCACCTTGAAACACGCCAGAATATCCGTATCTTTCGGGGTGTAATCCGGCATCCAGTAAGTTTCGCGGTATTCTTTTACGCCCGCGTCATAGGTTTTAGCCATTGCGTTCTCCAGTGATCCAGTGAATGAGTTATGGCGCGGCAGCAACCGCGTGGTGGACATTATTCTGGTACGCATGTATAAATTGAAATCAATAGTTTCTATTTTTAGTATAGATAATCATCTATGGCTTATTCAACCGCTGAAAACCTTATCCGCCATGTCACCCTGCGCCAGTTGCAGATCTTCGAAGCCGTGGTTCGTCTCAATGGCTATACCCGGGCGGCTGAGGCACTACATCTGAGCCAACCCACTGTTTCCATGCAGGTTAAAAAACTCAGCGAGACCATTGGCCACCCCCTGCTTGAGAAGGTGGGTAATCATTTCCACACCACAGCAGTCGGTGACGAAGTCTATGCCTCGGCCCGGAATATCCTTGGCAGCATGGTGTCACTGGGCGAATCAGCAGCTGCGCTTGAGGGCGTGGTCAAAGGGCCGTTGCGCATTGCTGTCATCACTACCGCCAAGTATTTCATGCCCCACTTGCTGGGCGTTTTTATCGAACAGCACCCCGAGGTGAGGCCCATACTGAAAGTGACCAACCGTTCCCGGGTGCTCGAACGCCTGAAATCCAACGAGGATGATTTGTTGATAATGGGGCAGGTTCCCGTTGGACTTGATGTAGAAGCGCACCCGTTTGTGGATAACGAGTTAGTGGTTGTGGCAAGCACCCGCCACCCGCTCACGAAATGCACATCGATTTCACTACAGCAGTTGAGCAAAGAGCGTTTCCTGGTGCGTGAAGCCGGGTCTGGAACGCGCCTGGCCGTGGACCGTCTGTTCGATGAACAGGATCTTACTATTCAACCCTACATGGAACTTGGCAGCAGCGAAGCCATTAAACAGGCCGTTATGGCCGGGTTGGGGATCTCGGTTTTATCGCGGCACAACCTGCGGCTGGAACTTGCCGGCAACCATATATCCATACTGGATGTGAAAGGCTTCCCGTTATTCTACCGCTGGTATGCGGTACACCTGAAAGGTAAAAAACTGCCACTGGTAAGCCGCACCTTTCTGGATTTTTTACTGCAACAGGGCAAGGACATGTTGCAGCATATCCCGGAAAGACAACCGGTCTCCGGTCCGGTGGAATTATGAGAACCCTGTCTCAAAAAGCTGACAACAGACCCCTGCAAGGAGCGGTGGCACCGTCAAGATACCCCGAAAACTGTCGCTAACTGCTGTAGTACCGACGGGCGCTCTGCCTGCACGGCATAGCTCTCAGGCAGATAAACGGGGACAGAACATGTTTAATTTTGGCGCTTTTCAAGTGGATATCATGGGGAAAACTGCAACTTTTGATGTAGTAACAGCCTATGGCCTGGTTTGCGCAGGCGTATTTCTACTCGGTTTTATTATTGCCACCCGTTTCGGGGAAATGAGACAGGACACATCAAATAACTGCTAGTCACTGTGCTTTGGCCAGCCATCCGCCACGATAGTTTCCTGGTACGCGTGCCATGTTGCATGTCCGATCAATGGCAATAAGACGAACAAGGTTCCGGTCAGAAAACCCAGCAAACAAAACAGTGCGATCAGGAAGCCCCAGAGCAGCAATACTGCCCTGTTGCGCAATACCGCATTGATGCTGGTAACAACAGCAGTAACCACATCCACTTTTCGGTCCATGAACATGGGCAGTGAAAAGACGCTGGCGCAAAAGATAATGCCGGCGAAGATCGCCCCTGTCAGGGTGCCGATACCCAGGAAAACAGCAAGATCACTCCATTCAGGGTTGGCTTCAGCCGGGAAAAAGATGTGCACCGTTGATGCCGCCCGCATCCATAACAGGAATACAACCAGCAGAATGGCGGCAAACACCATTTCATTTCCCAGGTGTCTTTTGCCCTCGCGTACGCAGTAGCCCAGCACCGGCTTCATGCCATTCTGAATCTGGTAACTGATGGAATACAGGCCAATGGCCAGTACCGGTCCAAGGAACATAAAACCGGAAAACAAAGCCACCATGATAATGAAACTGCCCATCTGGTATGTCAGAAAGGCCTCGGTGTAGCCGAGTATCATAAGCACAGCACCATAAAGCAGGCTTTGCTTCGGGGCAGTCAGGATATCCTGCCAGCCCTTTCGCAACCAGCGAAACGGCGCATGCATATCCAGCGTATTACAGGGCGCCGCAAACGGCATGGATGAGGGGTCAAACTCCCCTGCATCACATTTCTCTGGTGAAGCAGACATCTCCTTCCCTCCCGCAGGGTCCGATCAATCTATTATTTTTATACGAGCATAAGATACACGAGCAGGGAACGAACGCAAGCGCTGGTCAATCCTCCAGGGTCAAACCGGCAGGCCTATCAGAATAAACAATAACTTATTGTTTTAAAATGAAGATATCCATTACAGGGCAGGACTACAACAAGGGGATACCCACCTGGAATTCAGTGTTTTTTCTTCTCTGCTGACACAATCCATGGCCCCTGACGCTTACCGTACGCAAGTGTCACGGAATAGCGTGGCAGGCCTTCATTCTCACGGGGAGATTCTTCAGCCAGTGTTTCGAACACATCACGAAATGCCAAAGGTACGTTCACTGACTCCACGGCCAGACTTTGTATGTAACCCTGCACACGCCAGCTATCATCGTCATCATTGTTCACGGTCGCCCCAACTTGTCCGCGCGCTATGCTGTAACGGGCCTCATCCGGGTATTTCCTGCGCAGCATAGCGGGATCCAGCCCGGCATCCACAACAAACAAGCGTGATGCTTCCTGCCGCTCCACAACCCCTAATTTTTTAGCCCGGGCAGCACGTTTTTCAAACTCCTCATTGCCCGGGTTGCGGCGGGCCAGTTCCTGTTCGCCTTGTGAAAAAGCTTTCACCCGCTCACGCATCGCCTGGTAAGCAGGACCGTCATATTCGAGCACGAACCAGACATCACGAGAAAGACTGCGATTAAAACGGGACCGGGATTCAGGTGTCATTACAGCTACCCCGGTCTCAAAACCCAGTTCATCCAGCCTGGTTTCATCAAGCCACTCGACTGCGCCCCATCGATTATTGTAGCCCGGGTACCCGTTACGCGGGGCCTGTAGAGTACGCCATTCGATGGTCAGACTGAGGCCACTGTTTTCCCGGGCCGAGCCTGCGGAATAAGGCAGCCTCAATTCACGCTCGGTGAGCACCAGCGTTCCGTCCGGCTCACCCGCACGGTTGTAGGCCACTCCAGCCAGGGCAATAACATTGGTCAGGACAATAATCATCAATCCTGCTATCCAGGTAGTTTTCCGGGACCAGGTAATCATGCGACAACCTCCCTGGCCACCACATTGGTTGCACCGCGCAATCGTTTGAAAACAACGAGAAAGAGTACCGCCGTTAAACCAACCAGCAGAAAGAAAAGGTAGCGGGGCATGATCTCCCACCACCAGTCATAAAACCGGGTATAGAGAAAGATCACAAAGAAGGTATTACCGGTGTTGACAACTTCAGGCCAGTGTCGCTTTATCCCCAGTCCGATAACGCTTGCACTCAGAACAAAACCTGCGACCTGGTACAGGCCTTCAATCAACTGCCTGTTAATCTCCAGGTAACTCGCCTGTCCATAGTTAGCCAGAATCAAAACAGGCAGAAACAGGGTCAGCAGACCAAATACTCGATAGATTTTGGCGAACCCGCTAAACCGCTGGTGACTGACCCACCAGGGAAAGCTGAACAACAGGACCGCCGCCGGCAGAAAGTTTTCCGGCCGATCACCAAAATCCAGCCAGTACAATCCACCCCAGGTACCGGTGCGTGCAGAAAGAAAGGCTATCAGGCACAGGACACCTGTTGCCAACAGCAGGCGTATGTCCAGCGCGTAGGCCAGAAGAAATGCCAGCGCCGCCCAGGCCAGAAATGCATTATCGGACAGTGTGATATTGAATATTTCACCGAGCATGACAACGTTGAGGACGAAGCTTGCGAATGTCACCATGGCCGCCAGTTTGACGAAATAGCCACTGTCATCTCTCTGCGCCACCAGCATGGTGATCGCAAACAATGCAACAGGCGCCCCCGTGAGCACAATCAGTTGCGCGGTGGTACCGAACAAACCCCAGTACTGGTAAAAAAGGAAGAACACGCTGGCCGCCAATGCCAGCGCCCCGAAGAAAGAGGCAATGCGCATACCCAGCGACAGCTGCTTTGCCTGCTTGCTGCGGTCAATATCAAAACCTTGTGCATAGCGCGATATTAACGCCTCATGATAGGCTGAAACTTCCTGGCCCCGGTCACCGGCAAGCGCCGGAATCCCTTCCTCCTGCAACTTCCCCAGTTCCCGCTGAAAGGCCCTTATCTGATCGACCCGCATCTGCGCTTCGGTTTTTGTCGATGGCATATCAGTCATTTGTGTGCCCCCCGTATTCATGCGTTGGCAATCCTGCTTATCCAGAAAAGGTGCGAGGCTCAAACCCGCTTCTTTTACACGGCCCTGTTATCGTGCCTTCTGCATCGAACAGGCCTTTATCAAGGAAGTACAGGACCTGCCTGATAACTTCGTCATTATTCATCATGAATGTGTGCGTGACAGGCAATGTGATAAACCCGCACATGCCTTCTATTTTCGCACTCTCGACAGATACTTTTCCGTCATCCGGGTCTGGCAGGAGAATGGACAACAGCGGGTTAACACTTTCCGTTCCTGCAATCACGCCAAGTTCAAAATCCACCGGGCCCAGTTTTGCAGGAATATCCCCTGCTGATGTGCCGAGCTGCGAACCGGCCGGTCCATTGATAATGCTGAATATCGAAACATCGCGCAGTTCATCGACAACCTCACTGCCACCGTTTGGCGGCCCAAGCATCACAACCCTTCTCAGCTCAGGCAGTTCATGCCCTTTCAGGTACTGTCTGACAAGGATTCCGCCCAATGAATGAGTAACAATATTTACCGGTGTCGCGGATTCTTCCCTGCATTTATCAACACCTTGCTGTACGGCCATTTCCGCCAGTTCCTCGATCTTTTTCTCTCGCGAAGGATAATCTATGTTGGCAACCACATAGTTATTCTCCGCCAGCTCCTGCGCCAGCTCGTTCATTGATGCCGATGTTCTGCCCAGACCGTGCAGCAAAATCACACACTCGCTTGCAACGGCATGACAGGAGAAAGTGATCAGAGCCAACGCTATAAGCGACTGCTTCATACCGTACCCCTGGTATAACTGTCATTGCCCGGCAGGTTCGCTGATGAACATCGACGACGATTTACGCCTGTGCCCAAAACCAGCAGGGCCAGCAACGAAATAATATCCAGACTGCCACCCCCGCCATAGCCGGACTTATGCACGATCTTGTAATCCTGCGGCGCTTCTTTAACTTTCTCGCGGAACAATTTCAGTTGCTCATCAAGATTTTTTACCAGATCCTTGCTGGCCACATTAAATCCTTCCAGGCTGTCCATGCGCAGCTCTTCTGACAGGTTCACCGGCGTCGCCCTGCCCTTTATATGACTGGTACCCGGCGCCCTGAACAACATTTTCCGGCTTTTGATGTCATACACGGCCGCGTCGACCATAGTATGCGTATCATTCTTTTCACCCGGAACGATATAGGCGCCTATTAATGTCCAGTAGGAGATGGATGCCAGCCCTTCATCGGTAAACTGGGTCTGGTCGTAGGAAACCAGGGCAATGACGTCAATCCCGTACATGGTGCGAATCTGGTCAAGGTTGGTAAAACTTCCTTTCGGCACCAGGTACACCGAGGGCAGAATCTCAATTGATTTTACAAACTTGTACTTCCTGAAATTGCCGCTGATTTCCTTTAACAGGCGAGCCTTTTCTTTTTCGGTAAAGCCGTAATTTCTGCCCGAGGTCTCCGGTACAAATGCCACTCCGACCCTGAGTGGCAGGGAGAGTGTCGGGATCTGCGTGATCTCGACATGCTCACTTTTTTCCGGGTAGAGGTAATTGACAACACTGCTGCTGTGATGCGTTGACCGGGTAGCACAACCCGACAGAAACAACAGCGTTGCCAGCGGCAACAGAAAAAGCATAACTATGCGCGACATTTTCACAGGGGAACCTCCTCCCGGCCAATTTCCAGCAGTTCACTTGAATCCGGGAGCAAGTATTACCGGGATAGCGTCGAATACAACCATTACCCGAAAAGTGGTGTATTACGGGACCCGGGGTATTACTTCGGGATACTTCGGTGGTTACTTTTTGCGAATCTCGTCAAACAGCCCGTAGGCCCAGCGGCGCATGGCCAGTACCACCGTGACCCCGTTGCGCTCTTCCAGCGGCAAACCTGCATCATCACTGTTCAGGGCGTCGAACTCTTTTGCCAGGTGTTCCATCTTGCGTTGAAACACGGCATTGGAACTGTCTGCCAGCATTCCATTGATAACGATCAGCCGTTCGTCTTCCTTGCTGAATCTTGAATTGAAAAAATCCGCTTCCAGTTTTTCCAGGAAGAACTTTTGAATGGGTCCGTTCTCGCGCCACTTGAAATTAGGCGCAACCAGAAGCTTGACGCGATTTTTCGGCAACAGCTCTATCAGCTTCAAACGATCCAGCTTTGCCAGGTAGCGGATACAGTGCGTCTCGGAAAGATGGAAGTAATCGACGATTTCCTGCAATGTCCAACGATTGAGAACACAGACAGTCACCAGTAATAATGCGATGTCCCTGGCAATCTCGCCTTCCTGTTCTTCGCTCAACTGGCTCAGATGCACAGCACTGTTCTCGTTCATCTGCTGAACCAGGTCCGAAATTTCCATATTGATCATCTTGCAGATATCGTCGAGCCGTTGCAGCGAGAAGTTACCTTCCGAGAACAACCGCTTGATACTGGTCTCGGAAAGCTGCAGGGACTCGGCAACATCGGCATAGGTTTTGCCGTGTGCTTTCAGGGATGCCTTGAGGGTATCGACTAGCTGTGTTCGCTGGGCCATAAGCAACAATCTCGCATAAAGGATCAATATTCGGTACTTTTAGTCAATAATAGCAATACATTTCTCGTTTTAGTAGCAATATAAAACACCCCCGTTTAGCATCACCTCCATACCGAAACGGACCAGGAACCGGAAAATGGACAAAATGTATCGTATCGCCGGCTTTTTCCCCTTTGTCATAATTGCTTTTCTAAATGCTTTTGTAGACCTGGGGCACAAGATCGTGATCCAGAACACCGTCTTCAAAATCTACGATGGTGAAACCCAGATCATCCTGACCGCTATAGTCAACGGTCTGATCCTTCTTCCCTTCGTATTGCTGTTCAGCCCGTCGGGCTTTATTGCCGACCGCTACCGCAAACCCGCCGTGATGAAACTCAGCGCCGCCGCCGCAGTGGTACTGACACTGTTGATTACCCTGTCCTATTACAAGGGCTGGTTCGAGATTGCCTTTGTCATGACCTTCCTGCTGGCCGTTCAAAGCGCGTTTTATTCACCGGCGAAATATGGCTTTATCAGGGAACTGGTCGGCCAGGAACGTCTGGCGCCGATGAATGCTGTCGTGCAGGCCACCACCATGGTGGCGATCCTGTCAGGGGTGTTTTTCTTCTCCGTGCTGTTCGAACAGGGACTCAAAGGCCAGGTATATGCCAGCGAAGCCGAACTGCTGCCAATGATTGCGCCGTTAGGCTGGGTCCTGGTTATTTGCTCGGTCATCGAGTTGATACTGACTTATCGCCTGCCCCTCACACACAAACCCGCGACTGAAGAATCGTTTTCGTGGAAACCCTACTTCAAGGGTCAGCTCCTCAGGACCAATCTGAAAACCGTCTGGAAAGACCAGAACATCTGGCTGTCTATCGTAGGACTTTCGGTATTCTGGGGCATATCACAAGTGGTACTCGCCTCGTTCCCCGCATTCGCCAAGGAAGTCCTGGGCGAAACCAACACAGTCGTCATTCAGGGCATCCTGGCCTGCGCCGGCATCGGCATCGTGCTGGGTTCCCTGGTGGCCGGCAGGTTCTCCAGGCATCACATCGAGACAGGCCTGGTTGCAGTGGGCGCCGTCGGCATAGTAGCCAGCCTGTTCGTGATTTCCGGTCTGAATTCAGCCACGCAAATGGCACTGGACATCCTTGCCCTGGGATTATTTGGCGGGATCTTCGTCGTTCCGCTGAACTCTATCATCCAGTTCCAGGCCAGGGTGGAACAACTGGGTATCGTTCTGGCGGGCAATAACTGGGTCCAGAATGTTGTTATGTTGAGCTTCCTTGGCATGACCATTGGCGTGGCCAAGGCCGGTATCGACAGCCAGGGACTGTTCAACATAATCACCCTGATCGCACTGGCCGGCGCGATCTACACTGTCTACCACCTGCCACAATCCATGATTCGTTTCCTGGTCGGGCGACTGTTTGCCGGGCGTTACCGCATCAAGGTGCAGGGGTTTGAAAATCTTCCCGGCCAGGGCGGGGTGCTGCTGCTTGGCAACCATGTCAGCTGGCTGGACTGGGCCATGGTACAGATCGCTTCTCCCCGCCCGGTACGCTTCGTTATGCACAAAAGCTATTATCAACGCTGGTACCTCAAGTGGTTCCTGAATTTCTTCGGCGTGGTACCTATTGCCAGGGGACACAGCAAGGAGGCACTGAAGCAGATCAATGCACTTCTTAAAGCCGGTGAAGTCGTGTGTCTGTTCCCCGAGGGTGCAATCAGCCGCAACGGTCAGCTTGGTGAATTCAAACGCGGTTTTGAAAGAACGGTGGAAGGTGTTGATGCAGTCATTGTCCCCTTCTACCTGCGGGGATTATGGGGCAGCCGTTTTTCACGCTCCAGTGAGCGCATGAAACTCACCAGCCGCCGCGGCCTGCGACGTGACATTATTGTCGCTTTTGGTCCGGCAATATCGATCGAATCCAAAGCCGATGAAGTCAAGAACCGGGTGTTCGATCTCTCCATTGATGCCTGGCAGGGTTACACAAAGACCCTGGAGCCCCTGCCTCTTGCCTGGATGCAAACCGTAAAGAAACAGGGGGGCGCCCTGTGTATGACTGATGCCCTCGGTGACACACCATTAACGGGATATAAAGCACTGACAGCGTCCATAGCCTTTGCCGGCCTGATTAAAAAGCGCAGTCCGGAGAGCAATATAGGCCTGCTGCTACCCACCAGCAGCGCAGGCATGCTCACCAACATGAGCGTTCTCCTGCTTGGTAAAACTGTCATTAACCTGAACTACACGGCCAGTCTCGACGCGCTGTCGGCCGCCATTGAACAGGCCGGAATACGGACTGTCTACACGTCCAGGCGCTTTACCAGGAAGCTGGAACAAAAGGGTATTGTGCTGGACACCCTGTTTGAAAAGGTCGAGGTCTATTACCTTGAAGACCTGAAAGACGAAATCAGCGGGATGAAAAAACTGTTCCTGTATAGCCTGGTAAAAGTGCTGCCCGCACAATTTCTATATTCACTGTTTGGCACAAGGGTTTCTATTAATGATCCCGCCGCCATTCTTTTTTCAAGTGGCAGCGAGGGCTCTCCAAAAGGCGTGGTGCTGAGCCACAGGAACATCATGGGCAATATCAAGCAGGTATCCGATGTGCTCGATATACAGGAAAACGATGTTGTCATGGGCAGTCTGCCGCAGTTCCACGCATTCGGACTCACTGTAACCGGCCTGCTGCCCCTGATCGAAGGCATACCGGCAATTTTCCACCCGGATCCTGCCGACGTACTCAATATTGCAAAAGCCATCAGTCGATACAGGGTGACCGTTCTGTGCGGCACTTCAACTTTCCTCAGGCTGTATGTACGAAACAGCCGTGTTCATCCGTTAATGCTGGAACCGCTGCGCATCGTGGTCAGCGGCGCAGAGCGGCTGAGCACAGAAGTCCGCAGCGGGTTCGAGGCAAAGTTCAACAAGCCTGTCTATGAAGGCTATGGCACCACGGAAACGACACCGGTAGCCGGTGTGAACATCCCGGATCGCCTGGATACCGGCAGCTGGCATGTCCAGACCGGCAACAAGCCGGGTACTGTCGGCCTGCCCCTGCCCGGCAGCAGCTTCAAGATCGTAGACCCGGACACCTTGCAACCCTTGCCGTCAAACGAGGATGGTCTGATCCTCATCGGTGGTACACAGGTGATGCTGGGGTACTTGAATGACCCGGAAAAAACCTGCGAGTCCATCGTCGAAACAGACGGCCAGCGCTGGTACAAATCCGGGGATAAAGGCCACCTGGATGAAGACGGCTTCCTGACCATTGTCGACCGTTATTCCCGGTTTGCAAAAATCGGCGGGGAAATGATCAGTCTCGGGGCAATCGAGCAAAGCATTGCCCGGGTAATTCCCGGGGAAGTTGAAATACTGGCTACCGCGATACCTGACGGTAAAAAGGGCGAAAAGATCATTTTGCTGTTTTCCGGGGACATCGACGAGCCTGCGCTGAGTTCACTGATTGCCGACGCCAATCTGCAACCGCTGATGCGTCCCGCCAGGCTGATCAAGGTAGATGCCATTCCCCGGCTGGGGACCGGTAAAAGCGACTTCAGCCGCGCAAAAGCGATGGCCCTGGAGGTGGCAGGCTGACAATCCGGTAAACCGGCATGCCATTCATCCGCCACACGGGTATTTTTCATTGAAATTATCTCCCGATAAATGTATATTAGTATTTTCTAATATAGATAGGCAAAAGTCACCGGCTTCGGGGCTTTGCTGGAATTCATCAGCTTTATTACGGGAGAACACCCTGCAATGACCATCGACAAAGCTCTCTTTATCCTCGCCGGCAGCATGATCATCATCTCGACCCTGCTGGCCATGTTCCTCAGTCCCAACTGGCACTGGCTCACGCTGTTCATCGGCGCCAACATGATTCAGAGCACCTTTACCGGCTTCTGCCCCCCGGCCTTCGTCATGAAGAAACTGGGCATGAAGACTTCGGCTGAAATGGCCCTCACAACAGAATCCTGATCCTGCCTGATCTGCCGGGCCGGTCTCCTGACCGGCCCGCATCAGCATCCAGTTTGAGTCTTTCAGACTGTACCCTCTCCCTTCAGGTCATGTAGAATAAATCAGAATAATCTACGTCGGGATAGACATTGAAGCCAAATAACAATAGCCCCTTTACCCGCCTGAGCATGATCATGCTGCCGGTCATTTCACTCACCCTGTTGCAGGCTTGCGGGATCAACTCACGCCACCAGGAACAGGCCGACACGAGTAAACATAAACGTGTCATTACTGTTACCTCAAGTCCCGCGGGCGCAACTGTCAGGGCAGACGGCAACAAACTTGGGAAAACACCCCTGGACGTTGATCTCGAGAAAAGTTTCTCGCGCATGTGGGTGAGTGCTGAGGATTACGGTATCGTTTACAGGAGAAGGGGTGTGCTGACCATTGAGAAAAGTGGCTGCACGGATTACACGGTTCCCGTATCCGAAACAGACCCCTCTGATGACCTCAGTATTACCCTGGCCTGTACCGAAGAAAAACAAACAACGCGTACGAGTGAGCCTGTAAAAATCGCAGCACCCGAAAATGTAAAACAACGCCTGAAAAAACTGGAAGAACTCTACAAGGATGGCGCTATTTCCACGGATGAGTACAACCAGCATCGGAGCCGTATACTGGGCGAGCTTTAAAGAACAGACCCTCTCAGGCGATATTTTTCGCCACAAGACCCTGCAAATGTCGGCTTCATTTCGGCGATATATTACAGTTCCAGTCCGCAGCCGGTGCCGCACAATCCGCCGTTCTGCATGAACCAGGTGCCCTGGCAAGCGTGGAATCGCTATTTCCACCCGTCGTGATCGACAGCGACGCAGCTCCCGTCTCGGTATTTGCATCCATCTCACTGGGTACCGGAGAAAAGGGCTCTGCACAGGCTAAATACAATGGTGATGTCAAACTCCATGCAAATTCCGAGCGGCCTGATAATGGTGCCGGAAATACCATCATCAGCCGGGGATCACAGGTCACACAGTTCGATATTTCCAGTGATAGCATCAATCCGGGTACCATCGATATGGCGGCCGACCTGCGCCAGGAATCCTCGGGGCCGGATGAAACCAAGTCACTTTTCAACGGCACCATTGACTGGCGGCGTTCGATCGGCCTGGAGAAATTCGGTGACTTTGCAGGCGAAAGTATCGGAGAGATCGGCTTTTTACCTGGCACCGGTAACGCCTTCGTGGACATTGCATTCAATACCGCGATCCCGTTCCAGGGATTTGTCGGTGACAGGGTCTCGATCAACTTCCTCATGATCGCCCATTCGAGCATCAGTGCCGACGTCGACCTTCTGAATACAGGCAGCTTCGGCATCACCTTCAACGATCCCGCTGTGATCGCACAGGTCGTTCCGCAGGTCCCGTTGCCCGGCGCGGTCTGGCTGTTTGGTTCCGGCCTTCTCGGCATGATGGGAATCGCACGGCGCAAGACGGGCAATCGCCGACTGTCCGCTGTAGTCGCCGTAATTCTCGTTGACGACAAAGGAGCGATCAAGAATCGGGATCCTATCCTGCGTTAAAAAACGTATTTTATTCCCCGCGGTAATTTCACCGGTGACAGGCAGCACAATATCAAAGATAATTTACGGTCTGAAATATTAACTTCATCACATTGATTTAAAATAACAATTTTATGTCGATTGCAAGTGGATGTACTTACTGGGGAAATTGCGCACCCGGAAGGATTTGAACCTCCAACCGCCTGGTTTACGACCTTGTTGCCGTATAATGAGCCGAATACATCCTTGTTATCGGCTCACTTATTTACTTGATATGAGCCGAATAGGGAATACAATCGGCTCATGAAGTATAACTGGCAACAATCAGACTGGCCTGATTTCCGATACGATCTTTCCGGAATTCAGGATGCCTTATTCTCCTTTGCCGAGAAGACAGGGCAAGTCAGCGGTGTTTTAAAAAGTCTGCCTGAATCAATGCAGACCGAGGCCGTTATCGATCTCATGGTATCTGAAGCTGTCAAAACATCAGAAATTGAAGGCGAATATCTCAGTCGCGAGGACGTGATGTCGTCCATTCGCAATAATTTTGGCTTGAACAAAACCCCTAAAAATATTCATGATCAAAGAGCAAAAGGAGTAGCCGACCTGATGATGGATGTGCGCCATACATTTTCCAGTCCGTTAACCAAAAAAAAGCTCTTCGAGTGGCACAAAATGCTAATGATGGGGCAATCCGGAAAAATAAAGACCGGAGCATGGCGTGCACATAAAGAACCCATGCAGGTTATTTCCGGACCTATTGGAAAATGGAAAATTCACTTTGAAGCCCCCGCCTCTGAGAGTGTGCCCAGGGAAATGAAAGCATTCATTCAGTGGTTTAATAACACGGCCCCCGGCAAAAGCCAGGAAATTAATATAGCTCCCGTCCGTTCTGCAATTGCTCATTTATATTTTGAGAGCATCCATCCGTTTGAGGACGGCAATGGACGCATTGGACGATCCCTGTCTGAAAAAGCCTTATCGCAAGGGTTAGGTCGTCCTGTTCTTTTAAGCCTCTCAAAAACAATTGAGGCTAATAAAAAAGAGTATTACAGTGCATTGAAAAATGCACAGCAATCAAACGAAATAACCTCGTGGATACACTATTTTGTGGCGGCTGTGCTCAATGCCCAATGTGAGGCTGAAACACAAATTGATTTTATTCTTCGCAAGACAGAATTCTTTGACCACTTCAAAGATCAGTTGAGTGAACGACATATCAAGGTCATCCGGCGTATGCTTGATGAAGGTCCACAGGGTTTTGAGGGTGGCATGAGCGCTAAGAAATATGTATCGATAACAGGTGTCTCAAAGGCAACTGCCACACGCGATCTTCAGTATTTGGCTGAGACAGGCGCATTAAAACAAACCGGTGGTGGACGCAGCACTCGCTATGTAGTGAATTTAAGCTCAATCAATCATCCTATCCGTGCCATGCATCGACCAGAGATTTGGCCTAAAATTCCTTGACTTCCTGCAGGGATGCGAACCAACCTTTCACGATTGCCCGATGTTCCTCTGTCAGCGTCCCCCGACCCCTTTTTGTCACAAAGCCTCTGATCCAGAGGTCATCAAGCCCAGGCCTGCCCCCCTCAGGACAACACGCTCTTGTGCTGCATTGACGTCTCTCCGGAAAAAGCCAAGAATACCGAAAAGGAGAAAAATCGTGCGGTTCATACAAGACAAAAATATTGAGCTTACGCCCGAAGAAACTTCCAGCCTGGTGTCCGGCCTGGCAACGGCACTGGAGGTTCCACAACAGCAGTTAACCCTGTTATCCGTCTGGTCACCTTCCTTTTTTCGGGATCGAACCTGCATCTTCAGGGCTACAGCCCTGGTACCGGGCAAGCAGTCCCCTGCATACCTCGGTTGCTACTCCCGCGATGATGGTGAGGTGGCAGTTCTGAAACGCACGGATATTTCCGGCGTAAACTCGTTTCTCGACTACATCGCCCGCCATCCGGACCGGCTGATACTCGACCGGGATACCGTTCCTGACTATGTCGCATTTTTCCTTGGGGTGTGGGGCAACATACACGGTCACATACTGGTCGAGACACCTTCCGATGTCTGCTGGCACACAGACCTTATGGAAGAGGAACAAAACAGGATCTCGGCTGCGCTCGAAGCCTGCCCGCTGGAGGTTCACACGGATGGCACAAACGGTCGTTTTGAAGTAAGCGCATGCGTCCTGGAGGAAGACAAGCTCAAGCGCATCACATTCTTCGTGGAAAACGGATACCGTTCGACGCAGGCACCGGCAGGTGACCTCAACCTGAGTGACGAGAACGAACAGGTTCTCCTGACCTCTCTGCCCGACAACTACACAATTCCAGCAGATTCCTGGGCAGCAATGTTTGCTGATGATACGGCGACCAGTCAGAACTGTGGCTGGATCACGGTTAGCGATGACGACGAAAAATACGCGTTACTCCAGGATGTATTCCGGAACCTGGAACCTGTTCCAGCCCCGGAGTACTGCTCGGTACGGCGCAAGTACCTGCCTTTCTATCGGCAGTTCCTGTATCAAATCAGCTGCCCCTATGACGGCCTGGAGCACGTGGCAGATGTGGTCTGGTCACCCGGCGATATACAACTCATTCACCATGACAACGCATCCATTCAACGGCTCTACGAGAGATATTCGGATGCACTGCACTCCGAACTTGGCAATGAATTATCTGTACGCGAGTATGTACGCTTCCTCGGCGAATACCGCTGGGACGAGGATGGACCCTCCCTGACTGTGGAAGACAGCCGGCACCCGCGTTTCGCTGACGTTGATATCGAATCCATGACACCACGACCCGGGCTGTCCGTGGAAGAAGCCTGGAACCGGATAAGGCCGATACAGGCCCGGCGGGACGATAACAGCTGGCTGGTCAGCACGTGCCAATGGAAAGGCTATGAAATTATAGAATTCACAATGCGCGTCATGGCCAATGGCGATATCGAAGTGACAGATGCCGAAATGCTGATGTCATTTCCGGCTCACGAAAGCTACTCCACCCACCCTTATCTGCGTATGCCTCTCGCATTGAACAGCCTGAGCACCTGGCAACAGCAGAAGAGCCAGGAGGCACTGGTACCTTGCGATGCCGCCTCTCTGGCAGAACACATCGTTTCGGCCCTGGACAAGGGGATGCTTGTCATCTCGAACCGGGTCATATTCGGCAACCTGGACCTGGAAGGAGTCAGCCTCGGAGGGGGACTGTGCTTTCGGAACTGTCGCTTTCGGGGGCACGCAAACCTTGCCTCAATCGATAGCGCCTCGAACCTGAACATAACCGCGTGTGTGTTTGAAAATGGATTGACACTCACACATGCCAATATCAATCATGTACTGTCGATTTCGGACACGGTATTTCTTGCAGGCAAAAGTACTGCGCGTTCTCTGGAGATGCTCAGCCTCAGTGCCCAGTCCGTGGAGATTGTCCGCACCAGTTGCCAGCGCGGGTTACAAGCCAATGGCCTGTCCATCCGTGACGATGTCCGGATTTCCGACTATACCGCCTATGGCGTGCTGTCAATGCGGGAAAGCGCTATAGGGGGCGTTCTAACGCTGGCAAGCGAACACCGACCGTTTTATGTGCATGCCTGGGCGGATATCGAATACATCAAGGCCCGCAGTGTTTTTGTGCAGGGCGTAACGATCCACGATGCGCTGGATATGACCTATGGCGACGTAGAACAGTATATAGCCTTTGAAGCCAGCGAAAATGAACATGATCAGTGGCCTGTGCGGATCGGGCACTGGGATGATGACGGTACATCATCAGGCCTTTCGTTATATGGAACGGTTATAAAGCACAATTTTCTGGCGTTTCGCGGCATCGATATCGCCGGCGAGCTTAACGCAACCTATGTACGGGTGGGCACCGGCATCTTTGTTGCAGCACCACAAACACCCGGCATGGGTAACCATATTGGCGGGACATTCCTGCTTAATGGCGCTATCGCGCCACAGGCTCTCAAAATCAGCGGCTGCCGTATCGGCGGGAACCTGCATGCACCAGGGGCCCGTATCGGGGAAGTCAAAATCCGTGAGACAGTTATCATTGATGATGACCGGCCGGATGTATGCCACGAACCGGTGGAAGTGGGAGGAAACATCGAATTCCCGGATGCGGTCATTGATGGAGATGCCTGCTTCATCGGCATAACCACCAACACAATCGATACCGATACGCCGCACTCACTCGTGCTCCGGCGAATTACCGTAAAAGGCAACCTCACGCTGTACGAGCACGCAGAACATTCTGAAGCACGCACATCAGCAGCCACCTTACCTCGCGGGATCAACCTGTCCAAGGCCAGTATTGGCGGCGACCTGGATTTGTCGCACGTAATAGCACCCGAGGGTCAGCTTGATCTGTCAGATGCCCTGGTTAAACAGGACCTGTGCATGACATTCGGGCCGTTGGATCCACCTGCCAAAATCGCCATGCTGAACATGACCGGCATGCAATGTGGCGGGAATATCGACTTGTCCGGCCTGACTCTGGTTTCCGGACCGCTACCGGTCGAGATCCCGGGGCAGTCATCTATTCTTGCCCAGGGCATCACTGTTGATGGCGCGCTGAACATATACAATGCAGGTGCTTCGGCATTGATCCCGGGGAGACTGGACCTGAGTTCCAGCAAACTGGGTGAGTTGTCGATTTCGTACAAATACTTCAAGTCACCCTGCGACAATGAATCACTGGAGAAACGGGGAATACTGCTCAACAAGGCAAGCGTCGAAAAATTATCAGTAACAGTGGATGATGGCTTTCCCTGTCCGATCGATTTGCGTTTTGCCGAAATCAAGTGGTGGGAGTTTCACCGTTCGGGCAATACCAGTTGCGAGAATGCTGACGACTATATCGCCCTGCTTGCCAAAGACCCGAACAAGCAACGGCATACCTGGCGCGCAGTGGAAAACAGCCTCTATGAACGCGGCTACGAAGACGCGGCAGACAGCGTGCACAAGGCCATGCGCAGCTGGGTTCGGGAAACCGAGAAACAGGCGGCGCGTGCAAGTGGCTCCGTGTTCAGAAAAATATGGTTTCATATTCGCTCGCTGCCGCATCTTCCACTGGATTTTTTTACCGAATACGGCACTACAACATGGCGCCTGGTTATCGTGATGCTGTTGTGGTTTTCGCTGTCCGTTTACCTGTTCTCGATCAATGACAACATTGCACCATCCGAAGAGGCGTTGGCCGCAACCAACACTTCACTGACAAATAACCAGCACCCGACCGGCTGGGGCATCTGGGACGGGTTCTGGGTAGCTATCCGCTTCCATGTTCCTGTCGTACTCTTCACGGCCAGGGATGAATGGGAACCGACCAACGGGAACAGGCTTGTGGTCTATAAAGATGCAGCCAACTCGGGCCAGGTATATTTTCCGGTTGGCGATCCGGAAGAATATGCAAACCTGGTCATCATTCTTCATTGGCTTGCATGGCCGATTATCCTGATAACTGCATCCCGAAAACTGTTCAGGCGACCCGGGGGCAGTTGAGGAACCCCGCGTTTCATACCCGGGGACATCCTGTTCAGCTCCGGTCGGCCGGCAGCCCGGGTATCGGGGCGGGCTCATCATCAATTTCGGAGCCCAGCAGGACAGCGATCCAGCGTGTATCGTCGCGGCTGTCCAGGGCAATCTTCAGCGTCATGGTCAGCGGCACCGACAGGAACATGCCGATCAGTCCCAGCACCCAGCCCCAGAATACAAGAGAGAGAAACACGACCAGGGTAGAAAGACCGAGTCGACGCCCCATGAAGCGAGGTTCGATGACGTTGCCGACCAGGTTATTGACCAGCAGGTAGACACCGGCGGTCCACAGCGCTGAAACCGTGCCGAGTTGCACCAGCGCCAGCAGGATCGGCGGTACGGCGGCGATCAGCGAACCGATATTGGGTACATAGTTGAGAAAGAAGGCAATCATGCCCCACAACAAAGGGAAATCCACACCCAGCGCCAGCAACGCCAGGTAGATGAGAAGCGCGGTAAGCAGGCTGGTGAGGGTCTTGATCGCCATATAACGCTTTACATCGTTCAGCATACGCTCGATATGGCGCAGGTCGTTCTGTGGATCAGGCAGAATCCTGTGCAGCTTGGCCGGAAAGCCGGAGGCCTCGAACAGGATAAACAGCACGGTCAGCAAAATAAGAAACGCGTTGGTCAGCAGGCCGCTGAGGCTGCTCAGCCCCTGTGCCGCCATATTCATCGCCTTGCCCGGATCGAGCAGGCGAGAGACGGTTGCTTCGCTCAGGACCAGGCCGTTGTTGTTAAGCCATACCTGCAGGCCCTGGATCATCTCGGCAAACTTCTGCTGATAGACCGGCAGCTGGGCTGAAAAGTCATCGGCCGAACCACCCACCATGCCTCCCAGCAGCATGCCACCTCCCAGGATCAGCAACATGACCAGAAGGATGGCGATGGAAGTGGGAATGCGGTGGAACACCATGAACTGCACCGCCGGCATCACGATGACGGCGAGGAAAGTGGCCATCAGGAAAGGAACCAGCAACTCCTGCGCCTCTCGCATACCGGCGATCACAATCACCAGGGCGGCGGCGGTCATCAGGGTACTACTGACGGGGCTGCGCCCTGCCAATGGGGGAAGATTCATCTGGATCCGGGCGCCATGCCCCATTCCTGTTGAAGGAAGAAGGCGTGAGTATATGTCGAACAAACGCCCATTTCATCATCTCATCCGTGCCATGCATCGACCAGGGATTTGGCCTCAAATTCCTTGACTTCCTGCCGGGATGCGAACCAGTCTTTCACGATGGCCCGATGTTCCTCTGTCAGCGTCCCCCGACCCCTTTTAGTCACAAAGCCTCTGAGCCAGCCCTCGTCCTTGTCATAACCTCCTCCGAACATCATCCCGTTATTGTCCAGAACTTCTATCAGAAATTCGCCCACCAGCACATCCATGTCAACGTTGTCCGAGATCTGAATCTCTACCTCAAACCCAAGCTCCTGAAATTCACCGACACGGAGTTTCTTGCGCAGTCTGCGGTTTCGGTTCTTCGACATAATCAGGTCGCACCGTTCTCAAGATCTGAGATCAGGGCCTGCCGGACGGATGCTTTTTGGGCCACATCAACCTGCCGTAAATCCTGATTTTTGCGTGCCAGGCGTATTGCCTCACCGAGGTCTTTGTTGTTGCGTATGATTTTTCCCATCACATCGTCTCTTTATACGATTGACCGTATAATGTCAATAAATACGCTGCATCGTATAAATCTGAAGTGCTTTGCATATTTTCCCCCTGATCAAGGAGAATCACTCAAGACATGAAGTTTCATGCGCTATGAAAACAGTCACCATTAAAGCCGATGCAGAATTTAATGCGCTACTCATGCATATTCCGGCTCAAGATGAACACTCATTCCGGACGAACGTGAACACCCGACTGGTGATGAGCAAGTCGAGGACATTCAATAACAGCCAAGAGAGGCAGTGCGCGAGCTGTATGCCTGAGAGCCAAAAGCAATACTCACCAAAGCACGCTGAAATTCGCTTCATACATCTTCGACAGCGTTTGCTTGCCAACAAATTTCTTCTGGGTTTCTTAAGGTTTAATGGTCTATACTGCGGCCAATCCGGCCGTTTTGAAGAGTCGTTGCAGTCACTTGTAAGCATGTAAAAAAAAGGGGGGGGCTATGCATACTGTTTACAGAGCGAGCTATTTACACACGAACATAGCAACTATAACCCTGCTACTGGCATCGCTGCTTTGGCTGCTGTCGGGCTGCATGACGCAATCAGTGCACGATGACAGCGCATCACCCGTACGGGCGGATCGCCATGTAACAAAGCCGCCGCCCAAGGTCGTTGTATCGCCGGCACCCGCAGAACCCAATAAACCCAAAAGCCGGCTGGACCTTCCGAAATACGACACGCAAGCTACTGTTAAAAAGTCAAAGCCCGTCACTAAAACCAGAACCAAAGCCAAACCTTCTCAGCCTGCCAGCACAACCGTTACGCCGCGAAAGGCACCTGCCTTTACACGCGTGGACATCATGCATCTTGACCTTGAGTCATTACCTCTGTCATTCGGTACGCAGTGGAGCCTGGATCGGCGCCTCAATCCAGTAACGAAAAAAACCCAGTGTATACTGACCTCGGAGACTGTGAATATACCGGATGGTTACGCAACGACAGATGTTCAGGTGTTGCTTACATTTGATTCGATCTACGTCAGCGCCGATTCCAACATTGACCTCAAGTATCCCGGCACCGGTATCCGTATCGGTGAAGACACCTTGCACCCCTTTGACAGACTCTTTAAAGAAACAACTGCGATAGTTTCAGGTGATGATGTTCCTGCGCTGTATGCACGCATGGCAAGCAGCCCGGGCATGGTGGTCAGCCTTGGCTTCTGGCCTACCTGGCCGATCACCGAAACTCGCTCGGTCAGTTACACCCTGGCCGATTTCCAGACCGCTATCCTGGCGCTTCGCGCCTGCAACCGAATGTAGGCCTGCCGCAATTACAGCCCATCAACGAACAGGATGATCCCATGTCATTAAGACTAAAATTCAACCTTATTTTCGGTTTCACCACCTTGCTGGGGATCGTGGTTTCAGGGGTTTTCGCACATCATTTTCTTCAGCAGAATGCCCGTGAAGAAGTGCTTGATAGCGCACGTATCATGCTGGAGAGCGCCCGCGCTGTACGTGGCTACACTGTTTCTGAAATTCGCCCGCTACTGGCATTACAACAGAAACGTCAGTTCCTGCCACAAACTGTCCCGGCCTATTCAGCACGCAGATATATAGACAAGCTGCAGGTTCAGTACCCCGATTACAGTTACAAGGAAGCCACGCTGAACCCCACCAATCCGGTTGACCGGGCGACGGGATGGGAGGTTGATATTGTTGAATGGTTCCGTAACAAACCGGATGACAAGGAGCTGATCGGAGAACGCGATACGCCAACAGGGCGTTTTTTGTACCTCAGCCACCCCATTCAGATTACCAATGAGGCCTGTCTGGTATGCCACAGCACACCGTCCAATGCTCCACAAACAATGATCGACAGCTATGGCACAGCCAATGGCTTTGGCTGGCAGATGAATGAAGTGATCGGGGCACAGATCGTTTCCGTGCCCATGTCGCTACCTTTGCAGCGCGCTGACGCTACATTCCGGGTATTTATGACTTCGATGATTGCGGTTTTTGTTCTGATTAGCCTGATGTTGAACATTCTGCTGCAGCTGATCGTCATCAAGCCAGTGAAAAGCATGGCGGAGAATGCTAACAAAGTCAGCATGGGTGCGTTGGATGCCGCTGAGTTGGAGGTCAAGGGCAATGATGAGATTTCATCTCTGGCACAATCCTTTAATCGTATGCACCGTAGCCTTGCCAATGCCCTGAAAATGCTTGATGAGTCCGAAAGCTGATCGACTCACTATATAGCCCAGGCAACAGCATAGTGTTTATACATGCCCGCTGATCAGAATCCCTCTCACCTTGGAAAATACCGTGTCGACAACGCTGTCGGCCAGGGTGCAATGGGTGTGGTTTACAAGGGTTATGATGAAGACATCGAGCGACCGGTTGCGCTTAAGGTGCTGTATAGCCATCTACTCGACGATGACATGGGCGGCGAGTTGGCGGTTCGATTCCGGCAAGAAGCGAAGGCCGCAGCCCGCTGCATGCATAGTAATATCGTCACCGTATTCGACTACGGGATCAGTGATGGCGCACACTATATTGTCATGGAGTACATTGAAGGCGTTGACCTGAAAACCCTGCTACGAAGCGAAAAGCAGATTGAATTCCGACAGGCGGTGGATATTGCTATCCAGGTGCTGAGCGCACTGGAATACGCACATAGCAACGGTGTAGTTCATCGCGATATCAAACCGGCCAATATCATGGTTTTGGAAAACGGTCAGGTAAAAGTTGCGGATTTCGGGATTGCACGCCTGGAAAACTCTGACCTTACCCAGGCAGGACTTATGCTTGGCACCCCCAGCTACATGTCACCGGAAGGTCAGCGTGGCGAAACCGACGCTCGTTCCGACCTCTATGCCGTTGGCGTAGTACTGTATGAGATGCTCACCGGAAAACGGTTGGGACCGGGACGCCAGCTTGAACCTGCCTTGCTCAAAGCTTAAATTACCAGTGCCATCACAGACCCTGTTGTCGCCGACAAAGCACTGCAGTCACTGTTAACTGCATTGCAGGCCGACCCTGCATCGCGTTACCAGAATGCCAGTGAATTTTCCCAACAACTGGCGACGATAGTGTCGCCTGAAGGGCAACACATTCCAGACACCGAAGAACTTTCCGCGACCGTTCTGCGAACCCAACATGCTCCTGCCGTCAGAGCGCCGATTCCAGCACACCTTTCGTCGAAAAGCCGGACTCCCGCTTCCCTGTCGCCTACAGTGATCACACAGCTTGAGCAGGCTCTGATCCCTTATGTCGGACCAATGGCATCACGGCTCATCAAGAAACATGCGAATGAATGCGTAGACATCAATCAATTGCTTGACGCACTAGCCGCCCACATACCTTCTGCCGAGGAGCAGACTCAGTTCAGAACATCAATTACCGCAAGCGAGCTGACCCAGACAGGTATGCACTCGCAGATTGAAGCAAACACGAGCGAAGCCTCAGAACCAGCACCCAACGTCGAGTTGTCTGCCCTCGAACTGGAAAACCTCACCCGTTTACTGGCACAACATGTCGGGCCACTGGCATCCCGAATTATTCTTCGGGCGCAGAGCAAAGCCGTCGACTGGACCGATTTGTGTAACAAGCTTGCAGATAACATCAACTCGCCTGAGCACAGACAAGCCTTTCTGAGCCAGGTTAACGGAGGGGTACTGTCAAGTTAACGATATCCAAATCTGTGTGAGGTCAGGAAAGCGGCTCATCTTCAAATGGGACGATGAACTACGGGCAGTCATCGAGACGATCAAATCGCCCACAACGCATTGTTATGCCACCAGCCCATACAGTAGTTTAGTTATCAATCACTTACGATTCACTGTGCTTTCAAGTTAGCACAAATCCAGCACTGTCCCTGTAGCACTATTCTGGTTGTTCCTTTCAGGATTTGTATATATGATCGATATACGATAATGTATACCGATCATATATACAACAGGAGGCTATCACGATGACTCAAACACAAAACCGTGCAGCGCCGATTAATATCCGCGCCCGCACCACTCAGCGCAACCTGATCGATAAGGCCGCTGCGATGCTCAACAAGAATCGCTCGGACTTCATGCTGGAGGCCGCCTGCCGTGAGGCCGAAAATGTCCTGCTTGACCAGCGGCTCTTTTTGGCGGACGACAAGGCCTGGCAGGCATTCGAGTCACTCATCAACGCGCCGGTCAAAGACAACCCCGCTCTGCGCCAACTGTTACATGACAAGGCACCATGGGAAAAATAACGGCGCCGGCGCCGATTACCGAGGCTCACCTCGTTGAATCGTTCTCATGCGGTGTCCCGGTACTGGATGAATGGCTTACACGCCGTGCGCTCAGGAATGAAGTTTCCGGTGCATCCCGCACCTTCGTCATTTGTCAGGATAACCAGGTCGTCGGTTATTACACGCTGGCGAGTGGCAGCATCGAACATCACGACGCGCCAGGGAAAGTACGCCGTAATATGCCGAACCCGATACCGGTCATGGTGCTTGGAAGACTCGCCGTCGATCAACACTGTCAACAGGCAGGCCTGGGGCGGGGTCTGCTGAAAGATGCCCTGTTGCGCACCCTGTCGGTGTCGAAACAGGCAGGCATTCGGGCGTTACTTGTGCATACCCTCTCGGAAGAAATAAAGCGCTTCTACACCCGTAACGGGTTTATCGAATCTCCGCTCGACCCCATGACCTTGATGGTTACATTACAGGATGCAGCACGCTGCCTGTAAGGACACGCCCGGTAAAACTGTCGAACCCCATCAGACAAAATAGAACGCTTTGCTACGCCAGGCTGTGACACGAAAATCTGTTCTGACAGACGGCCCGATAGCGATACGCTGCTGAGCGTATATATCGCAGGAAACCCATCGTCATTGAACCTGTGTGTGGCGAATTCGTAATTATTACCTGAAAACGATAACTTAGACAGTCTTGTTCCTGAACGCAACCTTCACTACGCTTCCCTGCCATGAAGGACCTGTTGATACTCCTCGCACATCTTTTAACCACAATCGCCAAACTTCTGGGACCCGGAGGTGCGAGGACCATCGTTGCTGACAGCCTGCTCATGAAACAGCAACTCCTGATCGTCAATCGCTCCAGGCGACGAGCACCCAATCTCTTGGCACTTGATCGATTTCTGTTGGGCTTCTGGTCATTATTTATCGGTCCACGCCGCCTCCGGCGAGCTGCGGTGATTATCAAGCCATCGACACTTTTGAAATTTCACACCATGCTCAAGAAGCGAAAGTATCGACTGCTGTACTCATCTGGCAGAAAAGGAAAACCGGGACCCAAGGGCCCGTCACGGGAACTCATCCAGGCCATCGTTGAGCTGAAGCAACGCAACCCACGCTATGGCTGCCGCCGAATCGCTCAGCAAATTGCCAAGGCATTCGGGGTCGATGTCGACAAGGATCCAGTTAGACGTGTACTCACTGAACATTACCGGCCTGGTTCCAATGATGGTTGGCCGTCATGGCTAACCTTCCTCGGGCACACCAAGGACAGCCTTTGGAGCATTGATCTGTTTCGGTGTGAATCCATTCTTTTGAAAAGCCACTGGGTGCTCGTAGTCATGGACCAGTTCACGCGGCGTATTATTGGTTCTGGTGTGCATGCTGGTGATGTGGACGGTGTCGCCCTGTGTCGCCTGTTCAACACAGCCATTTCTACTCAGGGTATTCCGCACTACCTCAGTTCTGACAATGACCCACTGTTCCGGTATCACCGCTGGCAGGCGAATCTTCGCATCCTCGAACGGCTGATCGGGACCATTCGCCGTGAATATCTTGACCATGCACTCTTCTGGAACGCCAGCGACCTGGAGCGGAAGCTGGAAGAATTTCGGCATTATTACAACACTCATCGTGTGCATACCTCGCTCGACGGCGATACACCGTCAGAAACCAGCGGCGAAGCCATTATCTGCCGCGCCGATCTCAACAAATTCCGGTGGTAAGCTCATTGCCGCGGGCTATTTCAGTTGCCCGTAGCAGCCTGAACAACAATTCGCCACACACAGGTTCGTAGTATTCCAACTGAATCCCTGTATCTTGTTGTAACTATTAGCCTTTATACGAGTTACACTGTCCAATAAAACCGGGCTATTTAGCCTTATTTGCCTGTAATCGGGATTATTTGGGGCATTCTGTTGGACAGATGAAGAATGCTTCTGACAGGCCTCTCCGATCAGGCAAACCCAGACCTGCAGGAAAATACCTGAATTCGTTAGTTTCGAATATTGCGTTTATTTCGTTCATGCGCTACCCTTAATCCCATCGCCATTCACTTGAAACCGCCGGGTTACAACTATGCCAAGCACCGCAAAAAAGACCCTTGATGCCATTGCCCCAACTGAGCAGGACGCACAGCTTGCAGCGCAAAGCAGCCGATTGCTGGCCGCGTGCCTGGGGCACGGAAAATCCGCGCGTATCCGTCTGATCGATGGGGAACAGGATATTACCGTACCCGTTTCAGCCATGCGCTTGTTAATCGACATTCTTGCCCATATGGCCAAGGGTGATGCGATCACCCTCG
>JAJRTU010000021.1 GCA_024278135.1 Gammaproteobacteria bacterium | reverse complement strand
GTGACGCAGGTCCCAGATGAATGATTACCACTGATGATGTCTATCGTCAGAACAGAACCCGGCTTACAGGCCGACTTCCCCTTTATCAATGCGGGTGTGCTTTGGCAAGTCCCTGATGGCTCTGTCTAAGGCCCGGGAAAACAGAAAAAAGGAGTCGAAATATGTTGGTGTTGATCTCTCCGGCAAAAAAACAGCATGCTGAAATACATGCAGACAGGGCTTTGCCATACACCAGGCCCACTATGCTGAAAGCGACGCAGGAGCTTATCGAAGTTGCCCGCAGCCTGAGTCACAAACAGATGGCGGATTTGATGCGTATCAGTGACAAACTGGTGGAGCTGAATCGGCAACGTTATCGGGATTTTTCCTTGCCGTTCACCAAAGACAACGCCAGGCAGGCTGTATTGACATTTATGGGGGATACCTACCGGGGACTGGATGCTGCCAGTATGTCGGCGCAGGATCTCGACTATGCACAAAAACATCTGCGAATTTTGTCAGGCCTGTACGGACTGTTACGGCCACTGGATCTTATACAGGCTTATCGTCTGGAGATGGGTATCAAGATGAATACAGGCAAAGGCGGGAATCTGTATGAATTCTGGGGGCAACAGATTACCCGAAACCTGAATAAGTCTTTCAGCAATACAAACAGTCAATATCTAATCAATTGTGCTTCCAACGAATATTTCAGGGCGCTTCAGCCGGACGCACTCAAGGCAGATGTTATCACACCTGTTTTCAGTCAGGTGAAGGACGGTCAGGTGCGAATGATGGGGATGATGGCAAAGCGGGCCCGTGGTGCCATGGCACGTTACCTTATCCAGAACCGAATTGATCGTCCCGAAGGCCTGAAGGATTTCAGCGTGGATGGCTATCGCTTCCAGGCCCGGGTTTCAGATTCGCAGATTTTCGAATTTTATCGACAAGCCTGATTAACGATTAAATACTCGCTTTTAAGGTGCTTGATTCCGGTGAATCAGCGTGGATCAAGCATGTTGAGCTTATTACTTAAGGAACTACTTTAATATAGAATCTCAACTTAATGATATAAATAGACTTACATTTACAACTCTTTTCATTTTTTATCCCTTTTTCCAACTTTTCGCTCATAAGTGTCTGTTACACAGACAGATTTACGTCACAAAATCGCAAGATTTGCTTGACACAATAGATCACAAGTTCCTATAGTTCACACGGTGGGGAATTGTGGGGGAAAGTGGTTTTTTCTAATAAATCAGGGGCTAAGGCATGTTTCGGGGTTTCAGTACCGTCAGTATCGACAGTAAGGGCCGCTTGGCTGTGCCCAGTCGTTTTCGTGATCGTCTGGGAGCGATAGCGGGTGGTTGTCTGGTGCAGACCTTGAATCCTCTCGATCATTGTCTCTGGTTATACCCCTTATCCGAATGGGAGTTGATTGAAACTAAGTTGGCGGCGCTGTCGGATTTCGATAAACAAAGTCGCCGCGCCAAGCAGATGATGCGCGGTTATGCGACCGATTGTCAACTGGATGCACAGGGTCGAATATTACTGGTCCCGGAGTTGCGTGACTACGCGTCCATAAAAAAACAGGCGGTTATTCTGGGGCAGGGGAACAAGTTCGAAATCTGGAGCCGGCAGAGTTGGGAAGAACAACGGGATCTGTGGCTTGAACAAGGGGGAAACAATGATGATGAGCCTTCTGAACCATTGAAAGGTTTATCACTTTAGTGCGGCGACCGGGCAAGTCGATGAAGGCTGATGAATTTACGCATACACCTGTGTTGCTGCAGGAGGTGTTGGTGGGTCTTGAGATACAGGCGCAGGGGATTTACGTCGACGCGACATTCGGTCGTGGCGGGCACTCTCTGGCCATATTGCAAAGGCTCGATCAGCATGGTCGTTTACTCGTATTCGATAAAGATCCGCTTGCCATTACCTGTGCAGAACAGCTAGCCCGGAAAGATGAGCGTGTCACTTTCGTGCATGCCTCCTTCAGCGAGATAGGCTTGCACATTGAACAACGCGGTCACATGGGAGAGGTCAACGGCATTCTGTTTGATCTCGGTATGTCTTCCCCGCAGTTGGACAATGCCGAGCGTGGATTCAGTTTTTCAAGGGACGGTGAACTGGACATGAGAATGAATTCCGCTGCGGGCATCAGTGCCGCTGACTGGATCAAGTCCGCAACAAAAGAGGAAATCACACAGGTATTGCGTGAATATGGAGAAGAGCGTTTTGCCCGGCGTATTGCCCGGAAGATGGTCGAATGCCGCCATGAAAAGGATATCACACGGACGGCGCAACTTGCCGAAATTATTGCCTCGGCAGTGCCGTTTCGTGAAAGAGAAAAACATCCGGCGACACGTTCATTTCAGGCAATACGTATATTTATCAACAATGAACTCGGTGAGCTCCGCCTGGCGCTGGACCAGGTGAATCGTCTGCTCAGACCCGGTGGTCGACTGGCCGTAATCAGTTTTCACTCTCTGGAAGACAGGATAGTGAAGCGCTTTATGCGTGAACAGGCT
>JAJRTU010000308.1 GCA_024278135.1 Gammaproteobacteria bacterium | reverse complement strand
GTCTTAATCCCTTTTTTATCAGGTCTCAATTTCAAACCGCCTCCGAGAAAATACTACTGTGCATCAACATTTTACAAATGCCTTTGACAAAAATTCCATATTGCAAAACTTGTCTTGATATCAGCGCCATTTCTTTGCCTTAGGTTAATGTTAGCTTATTTGCTCACGCAACACGATTAAAGTTTCTCTCCTGGAGCAGTTAACTCGTACCCGCCTTCGAGCAGGTTAATGCCGTCTGGCAGGCGGGCCTGTCCAAATCTGAATATCTCAAGAGTGCGAGGCAGTGGATAAATTCGAACATCATCCTCGCTGAATTCGATCAGTTCTTACAGTTCGGTGATGATTTTACTCACCTGGATTGGCTTAAGATTTGCCATGAATACTGAATATTGCAAAGGGATTGCATGCCTGGAGATGTAGCGGTAGACACGTCCGAGTCTTTTTGTATCAGCAATATCGTAGCAAACGATGTGTAGCTGTCGTGTATTAATTGGCATAGTCGTTATTACGCTCCAGAATAAACAGGTGCCATTCTTTCAATAGATGCTCAAACTCGTCAGTAATTGTTCGTGATTTTGACTCAAAAAAATCAACAGTGTGATGCCAACTAAGAGTAGTTTTACCACCTGTACGACGCATTTCGCGTGTATGCAGGCGTTTCATGTAACGAAGTTTATGGTCTTGCGGCGGCCAGATAAGCACATTAGCAAAATTCTGTTCCAAACAGATTCTATTTGCCCTGAGGCAACAGCGCGACAGATCGATACCTGCATTTTGTAACAACGTTGTAATTCGTGCCAGTAATAACCCATATAACTGTCTGTCAAACCTTCGTAGATCCTGGGCACGCACATGTAGCCGTGCACGCCGCATTATCACTTGTTTGATAATTATTCTGTCCGTCGATGGGGTTTGCCAGGCTGAGGACCGGACCAGAGCGAGCCGCGCCTGCTGGGATTTAGCATCAAACCAGTCGCGCAATCGATCTGGCCCACAGGTCTGTGTCAACAAGATGTCCAGTAGTTGATTAACATCCAGCAGAGGATCGTGTTCCGGCAGACCCAATACTCGACCGCGCAGTGTGCCATTTGCGCGGAGGAACACAACCGGTATTGCAGCCTCTGCACAGGCAAGCAAGGCACCCGTTGCCCACTCTACAGATCCACATACGACAACCTGGAAAAGTCCCCGCAATGGAAACAGGCGATCTGCGGATCCCCGCATCCTAACCCGTAATGCAGGCCCGTCCTGTAAAACCCGGATCTGCCCGGCGCCGTCTAGATACAAGGTTCTTGATACTGGATTGCTGCTCATGTGGCCTCTTGCCCTGTTTCGATGCCGGTTCCGGTATCACTGAACAACTTTCGTACAAGAATATGTGCGCTCCGTCTCAAGGTACGCCGCAGCAGTGGGGCATAGGTTTCCCAACTTGCATAAAAAATTTTCCGCCCGGCCTTGTTTAACAAGCAGGCCCCCTTATCAGTGCTGAAATGTTCCAGGCGAAGCTCTCGTTCCGCAAACAGGCGCCAGACCCAGTTGTCGATCCTGGGCCGCAACGGCTCAACAAAGTCACAGGCCAGTGATTCTCTCCCGTAGGCTATATCGTGATAAAAGCCCAGCATCGGATCAAGACCGGCGGCGTACAGCGCCAGGACAGTATCGGAGTGCAGCAGCGTATAGCTCAGCGATAAACAGGCATTCACCGGGTCTTTCGGTGGGCGCCGGTTGCGGCAGGTGAATTCAAATGCAGGAGGAAATATCTGCGTAAAGCCGCGAAAATAGGCTGCTGCTGCCGCGCCTTCTATACCCCGGATTCGTTCCCGATCCAATGTTGGATCGTTCTGTAAATTGCACAAGCGCTTATTAATGTTCTTGATCGCCCTGGACAGCGAATATCTCTGATCGGGACGATACTTGAGAGCGTGGACCAGGAATTGTTTCTGGCCGTGTAGTTTCCTGATCACGACTGCCGAAGACCACGCCTGGCGCCATGCTTCATCGTGGCCATATTGATATTGAGCAAGTCGCCGGGCTGCGTCATTATGGAAGCTGCCCAGCAA
This sequence comes from Gammaproteobacteria bacterium, assembly GCA_024278135.1. Classification (GTDB taxonomy): domain Bacteria; phylum Pseudomonadota; class Gammaproteobacteria; order Eutrophobiales; family Eutrophobiaceae; genus WLWS01. The sequence goes on along the minus strand of JAJRTU010000308.1, from coordinate 1,680 downwards.
GATAGCCGTGGCCTTTGGCCGGCGCTGGTTTATGACTACAAGACCCACTCCATGTTCTGCCAGTACACCCAGGAGTCCAGTGTTGATGACCGTATGATTCTGGATTATTACGCGATCCAGGTGTGAAACGGGGATGCTGCCAGTACGTGTGCCCTGTTCATACACGAGTAAGCGTGTGCCTTCCCGGCGCAATTCTGCATCTTTTCTATCGATTAATAATGTTCCCATCTATCATTCTCCACTATTGTGTTTTCTGAACGGTAACAACCGTCATCACGTATTTTTAACCCACATAGAAAAAATCCGGATCCACTGGTTTGACTGCAATACCCATGATGCTGATATGGCTTCTGGGATCCAGACGTACGAGCATGAAGCGATCCTCCAATCCATCGAGGACTGTCGATATATCTTGAAGTAGTGCTCTTCGTTCCAGGTCACTAAGAAAGCACTCGTACACTGATTTTTGGCCTCCAGTGGCATAGTTCTTCACTATATTCAGTGCCTGCCGCAGGCGTCGAGGCTCGGTGACATCGTAAGCAGCCAGGTAAAGTTTGCGTTGTGTCATAACGTTATAATGACCCAGAGAGCAGTATTTTTCCGATCCGGCAAGCTTGCGGGAAATGAGAGAAGCGGGTCGACTACTTGAGAACTGCGCCGTAATGGCAGGGCGCCATGGTGACGCCGGTAAAAGGATTTGTCCTGAACGGCAAGCTTGCCCGCCTGATTGCGCTGTTTAATACCGCAGGTTGAAAGGACTCGACAGACAGGAACAGTGCGATTACCAGATTGTCTCGATCTCGAACAGGGCAAACGCCTTATCGTTGGTGATCAATGGTATATCAAGTAGCCTGGACTGTGCTGCCAGCATACGATCAAAGGGATCCCGGTGCCGGACTTTCCAACTACCCGCCAGTTGGGCGTGCGTCACTGTTATCGATAGTGGTTTAAATTGTGCCTTTTCCAGCCAGGCCGGTATATCTTCGGCCACCTCCTCAGAGGCTTGTGGTAACTTTCCCAAACGATACTTGCTCGCGATCTCCCACACGGAAGCGCTTGATACGAGTATCTCATTCTCAGCGTCCCTGAGCAGTCGGCGCACGGTTTCAACAAGATGAGAATCATCGAACAGCCACCAGAGGGGGACGTGAGTATCTAGCAGGCAGTTCATATCTCCCAGGCATCCTGTTCCTCGGCGGACAAGGGTTCAAAGAAGGCCCTGGTTATCCGCCCCTTTGCCAACCCCGGTTCTCGCATTCCCCTTTCCCTGTTGGACAGGGGCGTGAGCCTGGCCAATGGCTTGCCGGCCCTGGCAATGATGATCTCTTCCCCGTCCTGCACCCGGGACAGTAGCCTGGATAAATGGGTTTTTGCTTCGTGGATATTGACAGTGGTCGTCATTGCGATACCTTACTAAACTAAGTTTAATGACTAAGCTTATTCTTATGGGAGGTATTTTGCAGTGCCGATTTCTATTTTGAAATGGTGTCGTTATGGGTTGATAGCTTTCTCCTCCATATTCAGTCTGTCCGCTTAATTGTAAGCGCAAAATAAACCCCGCTCTGTATTTCTGACACTCTCTCGGTCACGCTGCTCCGGTTATCAACCTGGAGCATAGCAATGAAAGAACAAACAAGCGCATTAACAGATCGTCAGCAATACTGGTTACAACACATTCGT
>JAJRTU010000307.1 GCA_024278135.1 Gammaproteobacteria bacterium | reverse complement strand
TTACATACTGGGTCAGGGCTATACAGCGAAAGCCTACCCGGGACCGTTTGCCACGGCCCTGAATATGATCCCGGCCGCGATAGCGGCAGGTCTCGGTGAACTGGGAAAGCACGGCTCAATGATCAATCGGAAATTCGGCTCAGGCTTTAGATTATCAGCAGTAACAACTGACCTGGCCCTGATTAGTGACAAACCGGATAATTTCGGTGCAGACTGGTTTTGTCATCGTTGCCAGGTGTGCACGAATGCCTGCCCACCCAACGCTATCAGTCCCGAAAAAATACTGGTGCGTGGCGTTGAAAAGTGGTCGGTTGATTTTGACAAATGTATCCCCTATTTTGCAGAAACAATGGCCTGTGGTATTTGTATCGCTCGCTGCCCCTGGAGTACGCCTGGAAGAGCACCAAAACTGGCAGAAAAAATGGCACGAAGAATCGACAGCAATCGCCCGGCGGGACAGCAGAAAAACACTAATTCACCAGGCCGTACAGATTTAAGCTGAGATTTCAGGAACAACATGTGGCCCCGTTCCCTTACGCCCTGGCGTCTTCAATAAAGCGAGGCGATATAATTTGTATATTGCACAGGCATCATAACTGTTATACTTGCGAAAGTATGAAAGAAAAGAAACAAATTCTGCTCAGGGTGTTGCTGAGCGCTATAATGGTGCTTCAGCCGGTAGTGGGTGCTTATGCCATGGCGGGAATGGATCATTATCAGGGCGATGTTGCGTCTAATACCATGTTTGATCATGAGATGGGCCATGCCATGAATAAAGACGCCCGAGCGGGTTCACAGGAAGATTGTTGTACCTCAAATGCGGTCTGCCTGATGTCGGCCTGTAATGCAGAGCTGTTCATGGCATCCATCGCTATTTTGAACATAGACATTATTTTTTCTATTTCCACTTACCAATTCTCCTGGGCCGATATTTTACTGCCCGCCGAAATAAGACCTCCTCGACAAAGCTTTCCCGGCTAAACAACCGGTTGGCCGTCCTTGTATCAGTGCGGCATTAACCGCATTTTACAATTAATAGTGTTCGGGTGTTTGTACACCCGTTAATATCCCCGAATTTGGTATTTTTCCGGGCTATCCGAGAGGTAATGTCAATGAGTTTCAGATCGAAAACAGCGAGGGTGCCTTTGCCCCCTGGCAACACTGTCGTTGGGGTGGATCAGTCGGTACCCTTCGTCAGGCAAATTATATCCCCGCCTCGTCGAGCGTCGGCCCAATGGGCTGTCGCTGTCGCTGTGGATGAGGAGAACATGCATGAGTAAGTTTTTTATAGCTGTAGTAATGCTGGCCACCGGTCTTGGTGGAGGTTACTGGTATGCCAAGCAGCAAAGAGATGACGCACCGGCCGCCGTTGCAGAAGAGGGGGCCGGTGAACGCGAAGTCCTGTTCTGGCGTAATCCGATGAATCCCGCCATCACTTCCCCTGTTTTCACCCAGGATTCAATGGGTATGGACTACATCCCGGTTTATGCTCCGCAAGAAGGGAGCGCAGATAAGGAGACAACGAAAGAGCGGGAGGTTCTGTTCTGGCGCAACCCGATGAATCCTGCCGTTACTTCCCCGGTTTTTACGCAGGATTCGATGGGTATGGATTATATCCCGGTCTACGCGGATGGTGACAGTAACGGTGATGAACCGGCGGGGACGGTTAAGATAGACCCGGTCACGGTACAGAATATCGGTGTGCGCACGGTCCGGGCGGAACAGCGCAGCCTCGCCCGCCATTTGAATGCCCTCGGCCAGGTGGATTTCAATGAGCAGCGTCTGGCCCGCCTGCACCCGAAGGTGTCGGGCTGGATAGAACAACTCTGGGTGCAGGAGACCGGCGTACGCGTTAACAAGGATACTATTTTGCTGGCGCTTTACTCTCCCGATCTGGTGGCCGCTCAACGGGAATATCTGATAGCGTTGGAAGACTGGGAGATGACGCGCAGCAGCAAGATAAGTCGGATGAAAAAATCAACGGAAAGCCTGATGCGCAGCTCTCGTGAGCGACTGGAGCTGTTGGATGTACCGGCTCATCAGATCAAGGAACTGGAGCAGAGCCGCAAGATCAAGAAGCAATTGCATATCCATTCACCCTTTGCCGGTCGCGTCATGCACATTGGTGCACGCGAAGGACAGTATATCACCGCAAAAGACGAGCTCTATTTGATCGCCGACCTGAGCCGTATCTGGGTCAATGTGGACATCTATGAGGATGATCTTCCCTGGATGAAAATAGGTGACAAGGCGGAGATGACGGTGCGTGCGGCACCGGGGCGTCTTTTTAAAGGGCAGGTGACCTTCATCCATCCCACCATGCAGAAGAAAAGCCGTACCGTGCGGGTACGCCTGGAGTTCGATAACCCGGACCTGATGCTTAAACCCGGCATGTTCGCCAATGTCGTGTTGTATACCGATGTCCAGCCCAATGCGGTAGTGGTTCCTTCCGAAGCGATTGTCCGTTCGGGCAGCAACGAGCAGCTTTTCGTGGTGCGTGAACCGGGCAAGTTTGAGCC
>JAJRTU010000306.1 GCA_024278135.1 Gammaproteobacteria bacterium | reverse complement strand
GACCTGGAGAACACGGTTTACCAGTTCACCCTGGAGGACGGCAGTGTTATGCAACTGAAAGGCAACGAAGAGGTTGAGTACGACGGCGAGACGCACAGCGCCGCCAACCTGTATGACGCCCTGAAAGAAGGTTACTACGGAAAATTCTGACTGACACCGGCGCCGGTGCCAGAGGAGAGCAACATGGTAAAGAAGATCAACCAGAAAATTGTGGGTTACGAAGTGCTGAAGGACGACGAGCCGGAACAGGCGGCTGCGGCCGCGCCGGCCGAGGTCAAGGACGATGACAACATTGTCCACCTGCACGAAAAGCTGAAACGCCCGGAGATGCTGCTGGGTTCGACCTACAAGGTCAAAACCCCGCTGTCCGAGCATGCGCTGTACATCACCATCAACGACGTGGTGCTTAACCCGGGCACCAAACACGAGCTACGGCGCCCGTTCGAGATTTTCATCAACTCGAAAAACATGGACCACTTCCAGTGGATCGTGGCGCTGACACGGATTATCTCCGCAGTGTTTCGTAAAGGTGGCGATGTCACCTTCCTGGTGGAAGAACTGCGTTCGGTGTTTGATCCGCGTGGTGGTTACTTCAAGAAAGGCGGTCGTTACATGCCGTCGCTGGTGGCTTAAATCGGCGATGCCATTGAGTGTCACCTGCGCATGATCGGCATGCTGAAGGACGACGGTCTGGATGAGCACCAGAAAAAACTGGTGGCGGAAAAACGTGCCCAGTACGAAAGCGCAATACAGGGCGGCAGCAAACAGGAAGACTCCGGAGAGTTTCCGGAGGGGGCACAGTTGTGCATCAAGTGTAATACCAAGGCCGCGGTACAGATGGACGGATGCCTGACCTGTCTCAACTGCGGCGAGTCGAAATGTGGTTAGGGGCGCTGGTGGAGAGGTGTAGAGCCGGGTTTTCTTAAGGTTGTCACTTGATTCTCAGGCGACTTCCCGAAGCCTGTCCTGTATGTTTTCAGGGGCGACAAAGACCTGCTTCTTTTTACCGATTCGGTAGACTTGCAGCAAATTATTTTCAAGCAGCTGCAGAAGGTCAGAGCGTGCCGTCGCATAAGCAATATTATGGCTGTTCTGGTGTGATGCAACGGTGTATTCAGCGCCTGGATGGCGTGTTGCATGGCTTAACAACGCGAGTTGTCTGGGATTGAATCGGGAGGCGTGTTTAAGCCGGGCCTCTATTTCCCGAACCTGTTTGATTTTTCGTTGCAGGTAGGTATCAAGATCGGCAATAGCCCGAAGCATAACTTCCAGCTGACAGATTATGAAATAAGTCATGTCATTATCATCAGTTTCCGTCAGGAGGTAAGACTTTCCGTATTTTGCCGGGGCGTTTTTAAGAATCCTGGAGATAGAAACGTACTCGAACAGCCAATACTCCTGAGATAACATCGACCAGTAAAACAGTGCTCTCGCGGTTCGTCCATTGCCGTCCACGAAAGGATGATCGTAGGCGAGCCAGAAGTGCAGAATGATGGCCCTGATGATGGGGTGCATAAAACCCTGTTCGCCGCTGCCATTGCCAACCCTGTTCGCAAAAGCACACATTTTCTCCAGGCGCTCCGGGAGTTGTTCAGCCGGGGGAGGGCTGTAGAGAATTGCCTGTGTCGTGTTGTCAGCTACATGCACCCGTTTTTCGCCCGGCTGTTGCAGGCGGCCTGCTGTTGTCGGATCTCTCAGGGACTTTACGGTCAGGGTCCTGTGAAGTTCCAAAACCTTTTCCGGCGTTAGTGCTTCTCCCTTCAGATCGCAGATGCTCTGGATGGCACGGTAGTTATTGACAATCATTTGCTCGCTGATGTCTTTTGGTTTTCTTCCGGAGCGGATCATATCGGCAGCTATCTGGAGTGTTGTTGATGCTCCTTCGAGCTGGCTTGATGTGATCGCTTCTTCCATCAGGGATCGAACAATATACCGGTCACGTGTTTCTCTGTTAGTTACCTGTTCGGGGAGTTCGATGCTGCCTCGGGCTCTGCTGTCAATTTGATGAAGCATCTCCAGTACGCAATCCGGCATGGCGTATCTGAAGGGGATTCCGGATGCGTCTGTCAGAGGGGTGTCTCTCAGTAATTGGGATCTGGCGAGCTTGATCCCGAGCCACCATTCATCATGATCAAGGTTCGTCGGGGGATCGAGGTGTCGCAATTTGTCCCAGTGCACGTATTTGCCTTTGACGACGGCCGAGAGACCTGCCCCAATGATCTCGGGCAACCTTCCGGAATGTGCATCCAGTAACTTTGGCAGCGTGCGGGGTTTTTGCGGTGCCTTCATAAACCCTCCTGGTTGCCTGCGCGCCCAAAATAGCCGGCAGAGGTTCTGGAATTGGCAGGAAATCTATCAAAATATTGGATAATGATAGTTTTAAACCAAGAAACTATCAACTATTTAATAATTGATGAATTTTGATATGTGGTTTGATGAAAAGATAAAAAGTGATAAGAAATCCATAAATCTGTCGATAAATTTTACAGAATTTTATGATCGTTTTTTTACGCCTTAACTACAACAGATTGATTCCATGATGAATATTATTCTGGTACGAATAGTGCTTTACTCTCTTGCTCAATATTCAGAAATAAATATCAATAATGGATAAAGGACATCAATTGAATGAATAAAGTATCGGTTTTTATCCTGGGCCTGACGCTGAGCGTCGCAACTACAGCCAATGCGGCACTGGTTTTAGTCGATGGCGCAGGGAACACGGTTACCCCGGGCCTGCTCGATAGCAGCAAAGAGGCTATTTATTTCAGCGAGTCACTGGACCCGTTCGGTAATGGTCAATACACCGTAACCAATAACACCACGGGCTATGGTCTGTTGGCGTTTGGTATTTCGAACTTCGATACGCAGGCGGGGGTCGGCGGCTTTGGCGGGACCTTTGGTTGTGACAGTAACCCGGTCACAGGCAATAGCTGGTGCTACGAGGCATCTAACCTGGATGCCTTCAACTGGAGCACGACAGCGATCGATTTCAACGGTAATACCGGTTTCGACATTTACGGCGACATTTCCAACGTCCTCGATGCAGGCGACAATACGCTGAACTTCTACATGGCGGCAGATGGAGACCTTCAGTCCGGTGACAGCTGGGACCAGTTTTTCTTCGGCCAGGGTATCCTTGCATCGCAACTCTTTGTTGTTCTGGGGGATGCCTCCGGTACTACCACCCTT
>JAJRTU010000305.1 GCA_024278135.1 Gammaproteobacteria bacterium | reverse complement strand
GCGGCATGGGCAACCAAAGTATACGAATGTGAAGATGAACAGGGCAACAGGTCCTTTCAGAAATACTGCCCCCCGGGCAGCACATTACTCGGAGAAAAGAAATATTCAAGTGGGGTGAGCAGATCAAACCAGGCGCCGGGGCTGCCGGCATTGGTACTTTATGCCGTACCCAACTGTGATGTCTGCGATCAAATGCGAGAACACCTGTCTGTCAGAAATATTCCAGTCACGGAAAAAAACGTCGAGGGCAACGGCGAATTGCAACAGGAGCTTAAGGCGAAAACAGGCGGGGAACTCCGCGTTCCGGTACTGCTTATCGGCGACAAAGTCATCTCGGGTTATGATCGCACAAATCTGACATCAGCACTCGTGGCTGCCGGATACGTGGAAGATACGGCAGATGCGCCCTAGAACAGGCGTACTGCTTATGCCACCAGTTCTTTGGGCAGGGAGAACACGACCTGCTCCCTGATACCAGGCGCTTCCACGACCACCTCGGCCCCCCATTCCTTCAGTTTATTGATAACTTCTTCCACCAGCACCTGCGGCGCGGAAGCACCGGCGGTCAGACCGACTTTCTCCTTGTCCGCAATCCATTCACGTTGTATTTCAGAGGCATTGTCTATCAGATAGGATGGCACCCCGACTTTCAGTGATATTTCCGTCAGCCGGGTTGAGTTGGAACTGTTCTGCGAACCTACCACCAGAATCACATCACAATCTTTGGTCAGTTTTTTCACTGCATCCTGGCGATTTTGTGTGGCGTAACAAATATCTTCTTTTCTGGGGCCGACAATATTCGGAAATCGTTCCCTGAGAGCATCAATCACTTCGGCGGTATCATCCATCGATAAAGTGGTCTGGGTTACGAAGGCCATATAGTCCGGTCGCTTGACCTGCAGGCGCTTGACATCTTCGACAGACTCAACCAGATACATGCCACCCTCGCCGTTTGTCAGACGATACTGACCCAATGTGCCTTCCACTTCCGGGTGCCCTTCGTGTCCGATAAGAATACATTCTCTGCCTTCATCCTGATAATGCCCGACTTCCATGTGAACCTTGGTGACCAGCGGGCAAATGGCATCAAACACGCGCAAACTGCGTCTTGCCGCTTCTTCCCGCACCGCCTTGGAGACGCCGTGCGCGCTGAAAATAACCGTCGCGTTGTCCGGCACTTCATCAAGTTCCTCAACAAACACAGCTCCTTTGTCGCGTAAAGAGTCCACGACATATTTGTTGTGCACCACTTCATGTCGCACATACACCGGGGCGCCGAACATCTCAAGGGCGTGATCCACAATACCAATGGCGCGGTCTACTCCGGCACAAAATCCCCTTGGGTTAGCGAGTGTCAGTTGCATACTTTTATCCTGATGGTTGCTGTGTTTTTACGAAAGTATCACCTAATCCCTGCATAAATCAACATTTCCCGGGCTTCTAGGGAGGTGGTTCCCGATCATTCATAATCACTTCGGCCCGATCAAACCAGATAGTATCGATAATCAGCATCACGGCACCGACACAAATGGCAGAGTCGGCGATGTTAAACGCCGGCCAATGCCATTGACCGTAATACACATCAATAAAATCGATAACATAACCAAGACTGATCCGGTCCCACAGATTGCCCAGCGCGCCACCCAGAATCAGGGCCAACGCAGCAGCCAGCCATCTTCTTTGCCGGGGCAGCGTACTCAGCCAAAAGACCAGGGCAAGACTGACCATGCTGGTCAGTATCATGAAAAACCATCTTTGCCAGCCACCGGCCTGACTTAAAAAACTGAACGCGGCACCGGTATTGTGCACCAGTGTCAGATCAAGGCCGGTAAACAATTTACTGGCCTGGTGATACACCAGTAATTTTGTCGCCGCGTATTTACTAAGCTGATCACACACCAGTACCAACAGGGACAACCACAACCACCGCAGCGAATTATCTGCACGCATGCTCAGCCATATCTCCGAACTTCGCCGTCACCGTCAATGTTATCAATACAACGACTGCAAATCTCAGCGTGTCCGGGATCAGCCCCCACGTCTTCCCTGTGGTGCCAACAGCGAATACATTTTTTATGTTGTGAGGGTATGACCGTTAACCAGAGTCCTTCGAGTTCACCCGCATGCGCATCTTGCGGGCGTGTGCTCTCGTCATACACGTCGGCACGGGATGTGATGAAAATAAAACGTAATTCATCTTCCAGCGCGTCGAGCGATAGTTTGAGTTCTCCTGTCGTGTAAATATTGACTTCGGCATCCAGTGACGATCCGATGGCACCGGTTACCCGTAATTTTTCCAGTTCCTTGCTGACTTCCTCACGCACCCTGATGATATTATCCCAACTGTCATCACGACCGGCCGGAGCAGGCAGTTTTTCATACCAGTCTTCCAGAAAAACAGATTCACTGTGCTTTCCCGGCAGGTATTGCCAGATCTCTTCCGCGGTAAAACTTAATATCGGTGCCAGCCAGCGGGTCATCGCCTCGGCGACATGATACATCGTCGTCTGTGCCGAACGCCGCGCGAGACTGTCCGGTCTGCATGTGTACATACGATCTTTAATAATATCGAGATAAAACCCGCCCATGGTAACCACACAGTAATGATGCAGTTTCTGGTATATCTGATGAAATTGATAAGACCTGTACGCCGCTGTAATTTCCTGCTGCAGTTGATACGTTTGCTCCAATATCCACCGATCCAGACTCAGCAAATCAGCACTCTCAACAACATCGGATTCCGGCTGGAATTCATTCAGATTGGCCAGCAAATAACGTGCTGTATTGCGGATGCGCCGATAAGCATCCGCCATGCGCCGAAGGATCTCGTCAGATACATTCATTTCCGCACGGTAGTCGGTCGCCGCCACCCATAGTCTCAATACATCGCCACCCAGAGTCTTCATTATTTTTTGTGGTGCAACGACATTGCCACGTGACTTTGACATCTTCATGCCTTTCGCATCGACGGCAAAACCGTGCGTCAAGACATTACGAAAGGGCGCGACATCGTTCATGGCAACAGACGTCAACAGCGACGATTGAAACCAGCCACGATGCTGATCTGATCCTTCCAGATACAGGTCAGCCGGAAAGCGCAGTCTCGAATCATGTTTCAGCACTGTTGAATGCGTCACACCGGAATCAAACCAGACATCCAGTATGTCCGTCACTTTGCTGTAGTGATCCGCCTCTGCGCCAAGCAGCGTTTTCGGATCCAGTTCAAACCAGGCGTCAATACCTTCTTCTTCGATGCGCAGGGCAACCTGCTCCAGCAGTCGTGAGGTGTCCGGGTGCAGCTGCTGTGTTTCGCGATGAATGAAAAGCGGTATAGGGACTCCCCAGCTGCGTTGTCTTGAGATACACCAGTCAGGACGCTTGTCGACCATACCCTCAATACGTTCTTCACCCCATGTCGGCTCCCAGTTCACTGTCCTGATGGCATCGATTGCCTTCGTTCTGAGACCTGCGGCATCCATGCTGATAAACCACTGCGGCGT
>JAJRTU010000304.1 GCA_024278135.1 Gammaproteobacteria bacterium | reverse complement strand
GTGCATGTCTTCCCGGTCTTCATCATCGGCTTCCAGCTTCTGCATCCAGTGATCAACGATATTCAGGTACTGTGTCTGGTTGAACGGATGGAAAGACAACCACAGTCCAAAACGCTCTGACAGGGAAATCTTTTCCTCTATGGCCTCGCTCAGCTGCAGTTCGCCTTCTATCATGCGGCTTTGCTGATTCTCACTCATGTACTCCGGCATCAGGTGGCGACGGTTGGAAGTGGCATATATCAGTATGTTCTCGGGTGTATCACTGATGGAGCCGTCGAGTACCACTTTCAGTGCCTTGTAACTGGCGTCGTTGGATTCAAAGGAAAGATCATCACAATAGATGATAAAACGCCCCGGCTGTTGATAAAGCAGTTCGGCAATATCCGGCAGATCGCAAAGGTGCTGTCGTTCGACTTCAATCAGTCGCAGGCCTTCGTCGGCATATTCATTTAACACCGCCTTGATCAGTGAAGACTTGCCGGTACCACGTGGTCCCCACAGCAGGACGTTATTGGCCGGCAGGCCCCGGATAAATTGCCGGGTGTTTTGGATAATGATCTGTTTTTGCCTGTCCAGGCATTGCAAGTCTTCGAGGCGAATACGGCTGAGCTGCCTTACTTCCTGCAGGTGAGCCCTGTCATTTCGATGACGCCAACGATTGGCGATGGCGGTATTCAGTTTGACGGGTTCATCTTTGGCGGACAGGTGTTTTTCCAGCCTGTCCAGCAGTTTATTGGCGCGATGAAAAAAATTGTCAGTGTCCGACATTATTATTCTCGATCGGGATTCCGGATGAAGCTGATTATACGAGAATTAACACTTGTATGCCGAATGTTGCTTGTCCGGACCCGTCACTTTGGCCCCCTCAATCCGGGTCAAAGTTCCGCCAGTGCCGCGTTCAACTTGTCTTCTATGCGTTTTTTGTATTTCAGGAAATGGATGGTTTGCAGGCTGTCGATTTCCGGATCGAACAGCAGGCTGCGTGATAAATCGATATCCGTAATATAAATCGGATAGTGCTGGCCGCTGGCCCGGCCTGCCAGCACGTGAGCGGCAACGGCTTTGAACAGACGATTGCCATGTTCCAGTGAGGAAAATTCCTGATCCTCACAATAGATTATCAATGTCGTCCTGTTGTCTTCATAGAGGTTGCCCATCACCTCAATATTAAAATAGTTCCTGGCGTTCATTCCGGGCTTTACTTCGATATGGGTGATGCTGTGGCTGTGCATACCGCTTTTCTTCAGTTGGTAAAACTCAATGGAAAGCGCTTCCGTGGACTCTTCGTTGTCCGTGGAAAGGATGTTTCGGCGTTTGATCGTCGATGCAATGAACAGGGTGAAATGATTGATGAGTGACTGGCTGTCGTGAAAGGGTATGTTCTGTATAAACAATGTACCTCTTTCATCAATGATATAAATGGTGACGGTCCTGTCCTGTATGAGGTAGAACACCTGAATAAAACCTGTGCGATTGAATTTATAGATGTCGGCCAGAGGTGTATCCCAGGACGTATTTTTATCGAAGACCACCGGGCTGAAATTCGCCCGGGCAGAGCTCAGATGTTTGACAAGCGCCTTGTAGTTGTTCGCTTTTTCGAAGTGCAGTACATCTTTACGGTAGTCGCAGATGTAGTAGACATCTTCAATCATCAGGATGTAGCGTGTATGTTCTGCCGCCGGGTGACTGTAATAGGTCTTGATGACTGCCGAGAACAGATCCTCAATACGGGCAGCGATACTGCTGGCATAGGATGAGGAAAAACTGAAGCCGTTAATGGCGGGCGGGGCGATTCTGGATTGCAGGGGCGCCCAGTGCAGATATTCACACAGGCAGCGCAACAGCCCGTCGATACCGTTGTAGTGGAAAATCAATATTTCTTCCCAACTGGTGGCAATGACCAGATCAAAGGATCTGGCCAGGTTCTCGTGCAAGGCACCATAACTGAGGGCGTCCGCCCGGCTGCTGGACAGATATCTTTCTTCAGTATTGCTCACCGGGGTGGAGTTCAGTCCTATATTGATAAACAGGCCTGCCGTATTGATACGTGCCGGCTGACTCAGATCCTTAAAATCAGCCGGGGGTACCCGGCCTTCGGGAAAGAGTTTTTCCAGCGCGATGTGGATATCTTTCAGTTCCTTTACTGTCATCTCCTGATCAGCCGAGTGGAGTGACAGGGCGGTATTGGAATTGATGATTTTGTTGAAATGACACCAGACCAGTAATTCGATAATACTTTCTGTTCTTTTCAGAAGGTGATGCTGACGGAGATTGTCCGTGTCGATTTTGCCGCGATAGAGCAGCCAGCTATCCGGGCTGTTCCTGTTTTTGACATGACAAAAAGACAGTTCGCGCTCCAGTACGTTGGGAGCGATACCCCGATTAATGATTTCGATCTTGCCACTTTTGCGTTCAAAGGCGGCATATAATTTACGCCCCAGAATATTCAGCTCGCTCTGGCTGAGTCGCGATACCTCCGAATGTTGCCGTGCGAAGTTGGAAAGGAATCGATAGCTGATGGTAAAGGTGTTCCTCAGCAGACGCCGTTCGGTGATGACATTATCTATACGCCAGGATTCGCGATCATCGAGGATGGCAAGTTTTTCATCATCCCAGCCCCAGTCCATGACCATCTCCTGCATCAGTTCACGACGCCAGTCGGTATTCAGGCGTTTACGATTCTGGCTCAGTCGAATATTGATCTTAAAATAGAAACACTTGCGAAACAGATCCAGGCGCTCTTTTTCCATACCCGTCATCAGGTAGGATTCGGTCTTTCGATACATCATGATATAGGGATCGATATCGACGAAATTCCGGGTGCCTGCGTAAATGGCCCGCTTGTACATCAAACTCAGTAAATCGATATGGGGATATTCGCTGGCGTACACCTCCATCAACAGCAACTTCAGTACTGATTTGAATGGTGAGCTGATGCCTTTGTACAATTGCCAGACGGCAGCACCGAAGAACTCATTGGCAGGGATATTGCCGAGCCCGCCAAAGTCGATAATATCGTCTTCATCCACCCGTTTCTTTGCAATCAGTTCAGCACTGAAATTATCATACTGGTATTCTTCTTCCGGCGGGACCAGCCACCAGATCGGATAACGACCGGCGAGAAGCAGGCTGGAGCGGTAAAATTCATCCAGCAGCAGGTAATGTTGCGCCGAGCCGCTGCTTTCTGAAGACAGGTTGTCATGTTGGCCCTGTCTGAACGACTCCGGGTCGAACACGAAAAAGTGAACCTCCAGACGCAGGCGCATTGCCCAGGTTTCAATATACCGGGCTTTCTGTGCCAATTCCTCCACCTGCTGTTTTGACAATGTGGGTGCATGCACCAGCCAGATATCGAAGTCACTTTTGTGGGTATAGGCAATGGTGCCACTGCTGCCCATGCAAAACAGGGAGTAAATATCCATCTGATGCAGGGCGCGCCGTTCGAGCCGGACTTCCGGGAAAAAATATTTTGCCGCCTGCAGCGCTCTGTAACCGGGAGAATATTGCGAGATCCCGGCAGCAGTAT
>JAJRTU010000303.1 GCA_024278135.1 Gammaproteobacteria bacterium | reverse complement strand
CACGGTCATCATCAGCATTGATGTCCAGTGCCAGTAATGCGCCAAATCGCCACATCGACTTAATATCAGGTCGATACCATTGCCGGTCGGGGTTTTCCTTTCGAAGACGATCAGTATCAATGATAATCTGTACGGGGCGACCATCTTCCGGGCAAAGATTCATCACCGCATCTACCGGATACTCCTTACCACAACCAATGCAGCGTAAGTGACTGGCGTAACTCATTTTGAATTTTCTCCTGATGTACATTCTCACGCAAGAGAACGGGAATATTTAAACATTTCCAGTTCGTATCACGTCATCCGACAACCAGCCGGCCCCGCCTAGCCCGTCTTTATCGACTCCAGTTCTTCAAGGTAATTGTTCTCAAATTCCAGCGGGCGCGTGTATTCCTTTCGTGTTCTTTTGACCAGACCAACACCGGGGGCATACCATTCGACTGTTTCAACATTAATGGTGTCGATGTCCATAAACTCTTCCAGAGAACCACCACCGCCATAGATCGATCCAAAGCCCTTGACACGTATGCAATTTATAAATCGTCCTGCCGCTACTTTTACCTCATCATTGATACTGTCTATTTCATACTCGATAATAATGTCGTCTTTTATTTTCCGATTATAGGTGGCTTCAAAAGCGCCGGTCACTTCGAGAAAAAGTATTTTCGATTTTGCCTGCCATTTGGTACCCACTTTTATAGGTTCCTGGAGTAGAAGCGTTTTACTGCCGTCATCCGGGTCATATCGATATATGGCCGTGTCTGTTTTTTGGTAGTACTCAATTTGTCCATCTGCCCGCTTTTTGGGAAATACCGTTTCACCATTAATTTTCAGGGCCGGTAAATTCGCAATAATCAGCTTTTGCAGGTGCGCTTCGCCCTTGATCGACCTGACGGCGGAATACCGCCACCAATAACCCTCACTCAATGGAAACCAGGAAGTGTTCGGCGATTCACAGGCGAACAGCAGCGTGGTGAAAATAAGCAGACCGGCTTTTTTTAACACGCTGGTGATCATTTCAGGATGAGAAGTTATCTTGAATTCAGTCGGGTGGAAATCAAATAATACACCAGCATGGCGAACAGCAACAAGCCGGACGCAAGATAACCAAACTGGTGATCATATCTGTTAACCAGAAAATCGTATTGCGCCCCACTTGCATAATTGGTCAGATAATTAAAATATTTTAATGTCGCCACAATACCGGCATGCAGCCCGATACAGGAGAGTATACTCCCGCTGCGAATACGTATGAGCGCAAACAGGGCGCCCAGTATAAACAGCGTGATGAACGAATCTATGGTAACAGGATTGGAGAAACGGAACAGCGCAGCCGGAAATATTTCCACCCCGGTAAACCAGCCTATCTCGACATCGGCCGGTACTGCCCGGTATTTCAGAAAATGCGTGGCGGCGTAGACCAGACTGGTAACAAACAGGGCGATTGTGGCGTTGGCCTTTTTACTCAAGCCCCCGAACAAAGCACCCCTGAATATTATCTCTTCAATCAGACCTACCAGCATACCGGACAACAGGGCCTTGACGCCCACCTGTGCCAGCTTCATCACGCTTGTGTCCACCCCCGCATCAAACTGATATATACCCAGCAGTATCAGACAACTGTCAAGCACTACAATAATCAACATGCCGGCAAAGAATCCTGACACAAACATTACTTTCTTCGAGTGCCTGCCACGACGCCAGGCCAGGCCATCTGCTGACAACAGACCACAGTAACGCAGGTATAAAATACTGCATAACAGACCACTGAGCAGAGTGGTTCTGGATATTACTTTATGAAAAGTCGTCTCACTGAACAGGGACAGCCCGGTATATACCGGATAGGCCAGGATGGCCCCAAGCAACAATGCTCCGATTAATACGAAAATAAAGACAAGTGCAGTACGCAAAAATAAGGGCCCTTTTATACCGTCAGTATCTTATCTAATAATGATCTTTGCAGATTCGCTTAGACCTTTGGTATCTGTCCAGCCGATGCTGACAGTATCTCCTGGTACGGCACCCGTAAATGCAAACGACAGGTAGGGGTTTTTTGAAACAGCGCGGCTCCAGTCACATCGTAAAACGATCTTGTCATTGTGTCTGCAAATAACTTCTGTTATGTAATGCGCCGGCACCATTTCCCCGGCATCGGCATCGAAACGAAACCCGGTTTCCATCGGATGCTTGATGATGGATCGTACCGTGGTCAGGCCATCTTTGTAACGGGTTCTTATTTTGATAGCGGACGCCATCTCAGCCGCAACCGCCTTCAACAACTTCAACAAACCGTCTTGTGCTGTATAACCTGTTCTCTGACTGTACGACGGCAATGATATCGGAAGGTGCGCCGACCTTGATCCGGGTGGCAATAAACCCCCTGCACTCGGGACTGAGATCAAAATGAGCGAGCAGGGGATTGGGGTTTTTTGTCACCAGAATCGAAATCGATTGCACCGCAGGCAGATCGGTCTCGATTTTGATCGGTACCACCGCACCGTTTTCAATCCGATCATGCACACCTATTTTTATGGCATCGCTGGCAATGACTTCACGACCCGGAAAAAACAGTTCCAGTGCATCTTTTTCCGAAACAGCAGCAAATGCGTCAACATTCCGCTCGGCCAGCGCAACCACGGATTTCAGCAAATTACCCAGAACGGGAATAGCAATCAGGCTCTTTAGAAACTTTCTGCGTTTCATTACTGCTGATTACAAACGCAGATTGATTCGGGTTCCGCCGCCGACTTTTTCATTTCTTCAGCATGACTCTTTCCAGCTCCAAATCTTCCTGATAGTAGGCCATTCGCGCCTGAATACGTTCTTCCTGATAGTAATCCGGGTTCGTACCACGTTGCTGCAGAATATATCTCAATCTTTCTATCGCGACCCTGGTTTCACCAGACAGGTAATAGTATTCCGCATTGGCAATACCCGCTTCAACAGGGTCGCCGGATTCCTCTTCCGCCCGGGTCAGGTAATTATAGAAAGTAAGATCGGGTTCGTGATACTTGCCATAGTGTTTAAGCACTTCCCTGGCCTTCGCAGGACGGTTGGCTTTCAACAGGGCTTCGGAATAAGACAGGACAACGGGCCGATAGTCCGGATACAGGTTTCGCGCAGTCTCATAAAAACGAAAGGCCTCCTCATAGTCACCTGCCTTCATTTCCAGATCGGCCGCCGCCAGCAAATAGGAAGAATTCTCACTATCCTGCTCCAACAACGCCCGCAACTGTCGGCGGGCCCGATCATAATCACCGACTTCTGCCATTGCCAGGGCATATCCATAACTCAACGCCGCAACATTGCTGGGAAATTCCTCATTTTTAATTCTGTACTCAAAATACTTTAATGCGTCTTCAGGTTTTTTGCTCGACAGAACGATTAACTTGGCCTTGATGAAATCAAAACTCGCGCTTTCGGTATATTTCTTGTTGATGGGGAAGACTTCTGCACGTGCCTTGGCATCGGCGATTCGACTGGTTGTCAGCGGATGTGTGCGCAGGAATTCCGGAGCCTTGGCTAAATAGCGCGATTGCTTTTGCAGCTTCTCAAAAAAGCCCGGCATGCCTCTTGGATTAAATCCGGAACGCTCCAGCAGTTGCATGCCGATCCGGTCCGCCTCCTGCTCATTCGCACGGGTGAAGTTTATTTGCGCCTGGGCTGCACCACCCTGTATTGCCACAATCGCCGCCTGACCCGCTTGCGGGTTTTGTGTTGCAATCAGTATTGCACCCAACATTGCCGCCATCATCGGTACGCTCATTTTACTTTGTGCCTCGGCACCTCTGGCCATGTGCTTTTGTGTGACATGGGCCACCTCATGTGCTATTACGCCGGCAAGCTCGCTTTCCGTTGCTGAATTCAGGATCACGCCGGCGTTGACACCCACGATGCCGCCGGGTGCGGCAAAGGCATTGATCAGGGCATCATTGATAACAAAAAATGTAAATTGCTGCATATTGTTATCGCTGTTGGCCACCAGACGGTAACCGATCGATTGAATATAGGTTTCGATTTCCGGATCATCCAGAATCGGCGTATGCCGGCGTACATTGTTCAGAAATGCCTGGCCCAGACGTCGTTCAAATTCCGGCGAAAGCAGGGTGCCGGTGGAATCACCCATGTCCGGCAAATCGAGAGTACTGACCGCTGAAAGCTGAGAGGTAAACAGCAGCAGAGCTAAAAAAGCGCTCGGGATGACTTTCATGGTGGGCAATTTATTGATAATGGCATCCTGTTTTGAGTTTATCGCAATATTTTAGTTCCGGTTGTCAGACTGTAGTATAAAACCCTTCCTGTTTTTTCACTATTACACAATATAATAGGCACACCAATAAGCAAACAATATGATAATTCGGAGTTAAAGGTAAGATGGAACAAGCGAAAAATGCATTTTATGCGCAATCCGGTGGTGTTACCGCCGTCATTAATGCCTCGGCATGTGGTGTCATTGAGACCGCCAGGCGACACCCGGACAGAATTGGCCATGTCTACGCGGGAGCCAACGGCATCATCGGTGCCCTGACAGAAGATCTTATTGACACCAGCCGGGAAAGCGACGCTGCTATTGCCGCTTTGCGTCACACCCCTTCCGGCGCATTTGGCTCCTGTCGTTACAAATTGCGGAGCGTGGATGAAAACCGGGCCGAATATGAGCGACTCATCGACGTCTTCAGGGCCCACGATATCGCTTATTTTTTCTATAATGGCGGTGGTGACTCCGCCGATACCTGCCACAAGATATCGCAGATCTCCCAGTCCATGGGCTACCCTGTTCAGGCCATCCATATCCCCAAGACTGTTGATAATGATTTACCCATTACCGATAACTGTCCGGGCTTTGGCTCCGTCGCCAAATATATTGCCGTGTCCACTCGTGAGGCCTCCTTTGACGTGCGTTCGATGGCCAGGACCTCAACCAAAGTGTTTGTCATAGAAGTAATGGGCCGACACGCCGGCTGGATTGCCGCCGCCGGCGGACTGGCTGCTGATGAAAACAATGATATTCCTGTGGTGATTTTGTTCCCGGAAATTGATTTCGACCGGCCACGCTTTCTTGCCAGAGTAAAGGAGAACGTGGAAAGCCACGGTTATTGTTCTGTTGTGGTATCAGAGGGCGCACATTGGCCCGACGGAAAATTTCTGGCAGAGCAGGACACACGTGACGCCTTTGGTCATGCGCAACTGGGCGGTGCGGCACCGGTCGTCGCGAATATGGTCAAAGAAGCCTTTGGCTATAAATTCCACTGGGCGGTAGCGGACTACCTGCAACGGGCGGCGCGCCATGTGGCGTCGAAAACGGATGTCGAACAGGCCTATGCGGTGGGCAAGGCGGCGGTAGAATTTGCTCTGGCCGGCGCGAATGCCGTCATGCCGACCATAGTACGCACTTCACAGGAACCCTATGCCTGGGAGATAGGTAAGGCCGCCCTGGCGGAAGTGGCAAATGTGGAAAAGTTCATGCCGGCGGAATATATCAGTGAGGACGGCTTCGGCATCACCGAGGCTTGCCGGCAATATCTGCTGCCACTGATAGAAGGCGAGGACTATCCGCCCTACCATAACGGGATGCCGCAATATGTGGAACTGAAAAACATACTGGTGGAGAAAAAGCTCAAGGACAGTTTCGAACTGTAATTGCCGAATACGCAATGAAACGTACATGCCGATGGCTGTTGATCCTCATCGGCATTGCCCTGCTGGGCATGACCTTCAGCTCACCTTTGTCGCCCTACGCAGCTCGATCCGTTCAACACAGCTGGCAACTGGGTCATGTTTTGCTGTTTACCGTGTGGACCGTTTTACTGTTCCCCTGTCTGCCTGGCCGATGCTCACACCCTCTGTTGCGTCTACTGCTGGTTATTGTAGCGGCGCTGGTGCTGGGTGCAGTAATCGAAGTCTTGCAGACCTTTGTCGGACGTGAGTTCTCACTGCAGGATCTGGCCCTTGATCTTATCGGCAGCCTGCTGGCGCTGTGCGGTCTGGTTGCCGGCGGCAGGCTGAATATTCATCACCGGTCCAGGCGATTTTTGTACAGTCTTACTGCGCTGCTGAGCACTTATGCCATTAGCCCGTTGGCGATCTCTGCCGTTGACGAAATCAATATGTATAGACACTTCCCGCTGCTGTCCAGCTTTGACAGTGCGCTGGAAGCGGGCCGCTGGCGAGGCCGGGTAAAAATAGTGAAATTACTGACAACAAGGGGTGAGTCGAAAGCCCTGGAAATCTCCCTGGACACCCGGCGCTACAGTGGTGTGTCTCTGGCCTATTTCCCCGGAGACTGGCGCGCCTGGCAGTATCTGCGATTTGAGCTTTTCAACCCGGCACAAAGCCCTCTGTTACTGACAATGCGTATTCATGATGACAAGCACTACAATCTGGGGAAAGGTGATTATTATGATCGCTTCAATCGCCGGCTGACGCTGGCGCCTGGCTGGAACAGCGTGTCTGTCAAACTGGCCGATGTCGCCGACGCACCGCGGAACAGGACCCTGGATCTGGCAAATATTCAGGCACTGGGCTTATTCAGTGTGGAACTGCCCAAACCCAGGGTGATGTACCTCGATCAAATCAGATTGGCGCATAATCCACACTAAATCTGGTGAAATCCACCCGTTTTCCATATTAATGCCCTCTAAATGAGAAAAATCCGCAATAGCTGCTTTGAACTTGGCGGCGTAACAAGTAAAATCGCTGCGTTTTTCTCTATTGGGGGCGATTTGCCCCCAATTTTTTGTATATTCAATCAAATATTCCACTATTGGGGAGATTATTTATGTCGGCATTAGGTTTAATCCTGTTATGCGGGGGACTGGCCATAGCGTATGGCGCCTGGTCTGTACGCTGGATTCTGGCACAGCCGCAGGGCAACGAACGTATGCGCGAAATAGCAGCCGCGATTCAACAGGGCGCTTCCGCTTATCTCAATCGCCAATACACGGCCATAGCCATCGTCGGCGTGGTACTGTTCCTGGCCCTGGGTATTTCGCCCATCGGCTGGGCCACGGCCATTGGCTTTCTCATCGGTGCCCTGCTTTCCGGCGCCACCGGCTATATCGGCATGAATATCTCTGTTCGTGCGAACTTGCGTACCGCAGAAGCGGCCAATAAAGGCGTGAATGCTGCCTTGCAGGTGGCTTTTCGTGGCGGGGCCATCACCGGTATGTTAGTCGTCGGTCTGGCTCTGTTAGGCGTTGCCGGTTATTACACGGTGTTAACCAACATGGGCTTCGATATGTCGACCACGTTGCACGCGCTGGTAGGACTGGGCTTCGGGGGCTCGCTCATTTCCATATTTGCACGACTCGGTGGTGGTATTTTCACCAAGGGTGCTGATGTCGGTGCCGACCTGGTGGGTAAGGTGGAAGCCGGTATTCCGGAAGATGATCCCCGTAATCCCGCAGTGATTGCCGATAATGTCGGTGACAATGTCGGCGATTGTGCCGGTATGGCTGCTGATTTGTTTGAAACTTATGCGGTAACGGTTATCGCGACGATGTTGCTGGGCAGCCTGTTGTTCGCCACCGGCGACACCAGTGGCGTGATTTATCCGCTTGCTCTTGGTGGTGTCTCCATTGTTGCCTCCGTCATCGGTACTTACTTCGTCAAGGCCAGTGAAGGCGGCAGTATCATGGGCGCGCTTTATCGCGGCCTGATCGTCGCAGCCGTACTGGCGATAATTGGCTTCTACCCGATCACGACCCATATACTGGGAGAAACCGTTGTCATAGACGGTGTTGAAGTCGTCTCACGCATGATCTACTACGCAGCGCTGATTGGACTGGCACTGACCGCAGCGCTGGTATGGATTACGGAATACTATACGGGTACGGAATACGGACCGGTTAAACACATCGCGTTGGCCTCCGAAACCGGACACGCCACCAACATCATTGCCGGTATTGGTGTCTCTATGAAGGCCACCGCCCTGCCCGTGCTGGCCATTTGCGCCAGTATCTGGGGTGCTAATGAACTGGCCGGTTTATACGGTATCGCCATCGCCGCGACATCCATGCTGTCGATGACCGGTATCATTGTGGCACTGGACGCCTTTGGTCCGATTACCGACAACGCCGGTGGTATCGCCGAAATGGCGGAACTGGATGAAAAGATCCGTAACATTACTGATCCGCTGGATGCGGTAGGCAATACAACCAAAGCGGTGACCAAAGGCTACGCCATTGGCTCGGCTGCCCTTGCGGCACTGGTATTGTTTGCTGACTACACCCACGCACTGGAACAGGAAATGGGCAGCAGCGTTCAGTTTCTGTTGTCCGATCCGATGGTGATCATCGGCCTGTTCATCGGCGGCATGGTACCTTTCCTGTTTGCTGCCATGGGCATGGAAGCAGTAGGTCGTGCTGCTGGTTCCGTGGTGCTGGAGGTACGTCGACAGTTCAAGGAAATTCCAGGCATTATGGAAGGCACAGGTAAACCCGATTATTCCCGAGCGGTGGATTTGCTCACCAAGGCCGCTATCAAGGAAATGATTCTACCTTCCCTGCTGCCGATACTGGTGCCGGTGCTGGTGGGATTGATACTCGGCCCGGTAGCGCTTGGCGGCCTGTTGTTAGGCACCATTATTACCGGCCTGTTCGTGGCCATATCCATGACCACAGGTGGTGTAGCCTGGGACAACGCCAAAAAGTACATTGAAGATGGGAATTGTGGCGGCAAGGGCTCTGAGGCCCACAAAGCGGCGGTGACCGGCGACACCGTCGGCGATCCCTACAAAGACACGGCGGGACCGGCCATCAATCCACTGATCAAGATTATCAATATAGTTGCCTTGTTGATTGTGCCATTGATTGCCTAGTCCGCTTCCACACCCTCCTGCACCAACAGACGCCATGTGCGAATTGCACATGGCGTCTGTTAATGAGGCTCTTTAGCGTTTGTCTCCAAACCCTTTAGCAGCGTTGCTGTTTCCAGTATCGGTAAGCCCATGACGCTTGAATAACTGCCTTTCAGTCTGCTGACGAAAGCAGCAGCCCTGCCCTGGATGGCATAGGCACCGGCCTTGTCGAAGGGTTCGCCGGTGTCACAGTAGGCGCGGCATTCTTTTTCCGTCAGTTTTTTAAACCTTACCTGACTAATGCTCACCAGTACCTGCTCTGTTGCGTGCACAAGAGCAACCGCACTGTAGACTTCGTGACAGCGTCCGGACAAGGACATCAGCATAGAAACAGCGTGTTCAGTATCTTCCGGTTTGCCCAGGATCTGACCATCCAGTACGACTTCCGTGTCCGAAGCGAGAACAGGCCGACGGTAAGTGGCGAGGGCTTTACCCGCTCTCGCCTTATCCAGCGCCAACCTGCTGACGTATGCCCCGGCACTTTCCTTTGTGTTCCAGATCTCCTCGATATCAACAGCCAGCGTTTCAAACTCAAAGCCCAGCTGTCGTAATAAGGCCTGGCGTCGAGGTGATTTGGAGGCGAGGTACAACATCAGCGCCTACCCGCGATGATAGGGATGCTTCTTGATCACAGTCCAGGCGCGGTAGAGTTGTTCCGTTAAGAGCACTCTGACAAGACCGTGAGGCAGGGTGAAATCAGACAAAGACCAAAGTTCGTTGGCCTGCTTTTTCATTTCTTCGTGGAGACCATCAGCACCGCCGATGACAAATGCTACATTTTTTCCATCCTGCATCCAGGATTTCATGTTTTCTGCCAGGGCCAGGGTTTTTTGTGTCTTGCCGCACTCGTCCAGGACAATGACATGACTGCCCTTTGGTATAGCACCGCTGATACGCTCCGCTTCCTGTTTTAAACTCTTTTCCACACTGGCTGTCTTGTTACGTTTGCAGGAGGGAATTTCGCTCAGATGCAGGCTCACTTCCGGCGGAAAACGCTTGCGGTATTCCATCACACCCTGATTAATCCAGTTTGGCAAACGCACGCCAAGTGCCACGATGGTAATCTTCATCACTCAGGAAGAAGTCTGTACCTGCTGATGCTCTTCCGACCAGAGTTTTTCCAGTTGATAGTAAGCACGGGTTGTGGGATGCATCAAATGTGCAATCACATCACCTAGATCAACCAGTACCCATTCGCCTTTATCTTCTTCCACGCCAAGCGGCCTGACACCCTGCTCTTTTGCCGAAGCGATCAGTTTCTCCGCCAACGACCTGACCTGTCTGTTTGAACGGCCGCTGGCGATTATCATTCTGTCAGTTATTGCCGTCATACCACTTACATCGATTACCTGTATATCCATTGCCTTGGCATCATCCAGTGCCGTCACCAGGTTTTGAGTAAAAATATTAATGTCTATGATAAAGATCCTCTTGTTCGATGTATGAAATCACATTGTCAGGTAATAAATAATGAACATCCTGTTTCGCACTGATCAACTCGCGTATATGAGTCGACGATATATCCAGTTCGGTAATCGCCAAATCAAATACAAAGCCGGCTTTCCGCTTATGACAATCTGTTAGTTCCGTCGTTATATTCCGCGTGTAGATATCAGACACTTCGGTGTTCTCAATGATCGTTTTCACTCCCGGTCGTCTCGCTACGATAATATGAGCGTAATCCAGCAGTGAAGTCCATTGATGCCATGTATTCAAAGTTTGAAAGGCATCCATGCCCATGATCAAACACAGGGGTTGCTGCCCGACTTCTTCGCGCAACGAACGCAAGGTATCCACGGTAAAAGATACATCGGCCCTTTGCAACTCTCGATCATCTACGGTCAGACCCTGCACCTGTTCAACGGCCAGACGTAACATCTGCAGTCTGTGTTCCGGTGAGGTAAGCGGTGTTTGACGATGTGGAGGGGTATGCAGTGGCATCAATCTGAGCTCAGCCAGATCACAAAACTGATAAACCTCCAGCGCCAGTCGTAAATGCCCATGGTGAACGGGATCAAAAGTACCGCCCAGAATACCGACAGGCCTTGCCATCACGATAATGAAAAGTGAAAAATGAAAAATGAAACAAACACTATTCCGGATACCCGCCGTGTTTCACTGCTTTATATGTCCATCACCAACGACAATGTATTTTTGTGAAGTCAGTCCCTCCAGTCCAACCGGACCCCGGGCGTGAAATTTATCCGTACTGATACCTATTTCCGCACCGAGACCATATTCAAATCCATCGGCAAAGCGTGTGGAAGCATTCACCATCACCGAACTGGAATCGACTTCGGTCATAAAGCGGCGGGCAGCACGGAGATCTTCAGTCACAATACAGTCAGTGTGCTGCGAGCCATAGTGATTAATATGTTCAATGGCCTCATCCAGCCCCGGCACGATCTTCAATGACATGATGGCGGCAAGAAATTCAGTGAAGTAATCCTCTTCCGTCGCCGGGGTGATATCTTTCAGTATCCCGCAGGACTTTTCACAGCCGCGTATCTCCACGCCGGCGTCCCGATACAGAGGTTCGAGTCTGAGCAAGACCTGTTCAGCGATGGATTCGGCAACCAGCAAGCACTCCATGGCATTACATACACCATAACGCTGAGTCTTGGCGTTATGGGCAATGCTGACAGCCTTGTCCGGATCCGCCCTGTCATCAATATACACATGACAAAGACCATCAAGATGTTTGATCACCGGCATGCGGGCCTCGGCGCTGACGCGTTCGATTAAACTTTTACCGCCCCGGGGAATAATGACATCCACATACTCCGGCATCGTCAACAGTTCACCTACTGCGGCACGATCAGTCGTCTCCAGTACCTGCACCGCATGAACCGGCAGACCGGCCGATTCCAGGCCGATCTGAATACATTCAGCAATGGCCTGGTTGGAACGTGAGGCCTCCGACCCGCCCCGTAACAGTGTGGCATTACCCGACTTGATACAAAGCGCCGCCGCATCCACGGTGACATTAGGACGGGATTCATAAATGATGCCGACCACACCCAGAGGTACACGCATCCGTCCCACATGTATGCCACTGGGCTGATAAGCCATATTGGAAACCTCACCAATGGGATCAGCAAGTGTGGCCACCTGCAGCAAACCGGCCGCCATCGACTTGATGCGAGCGGGGGTCAGTTCCAGCCGATCCAGCATGGCGGAGTCCAGCGCATTGGCCCGGGCAACTTCCATGTCCTCACTGTT
>JAJRTU010000020.1 GCA_024278135.1 Gammaproteobacteria bacterium | reverse complement strand
TTCGTACTGCTGGTCACTTTTGCTGCCGAGCTGGGGCATATGTCGATTATCCTGCTGTTCGGGGTATTGTCAGCGGAGGGCTGGGCGGCTGTAAACCTGGTAAGGGAGATTGCTCCACCCATGCTTGTCGCCAACTCGCTGGGCGCCTCTCTGATTATGTACATGATCAGGGAGCAGAAGCGCGCATGTGACAAGCTGAGCAGCAATAAAACAGCATGGCGAATTGCCAACGAGACAGCTGGCATCATGCACTCCGGCTTTGACCCGGAGTCCAGCAGACAGATTGCCAAAATCGTTCGGGAACAGACCAAAGTAGGAGCCGTTGCCATCACCGACACAGACAGGCTGCTTGCATTTACCGGGCTGGGCGAGGATCATCATCTGCCAGGCTCACCTGTCTCGTCACCCGATACCCTGAGAGCAATTCGGGAAAACAGGGTCATATTTACCGATGGCATTCACAACAACTATCAATGCCGCCTGAATGATTCCTGCGAGCTGGGTTCGGTGCTGATTATTCCGTTGAGGGATGAGGCCAAAAACAGGGTGTTCGGCACCATAAAACTGTACGAACCGAAAAACAGGCTGTTCCGTAATATCAACCGGACCATGGGAGAAGATATTGCGCAGCTTCTTTCCGCCAGGGTTCTGGGCAGCCGCTATGCCCGGCAACGGGAGCTGCTCCTGGAGGAGCGATACAGGCTGCTGGCAACACAGATCAACCCGCACTTTCTGTACAATGCACTCTCCACCATCAGCCACATCATTGGCAAAGACCCAAAACGGGCGCAAGCCTTGCTGCACCATCTCTCCGATTTTTTCCGGAACAACCTCAACAAATCGACCGACACAACCACACTGGAGAGTGAACTCAAAATTGTGGAGTCGTATCTGGAAATTGAGAAGGCGCGCTTTGAAGGCAGGCTGCAAATCCGGATAGACATCCCCGAGCATCTTCTTGCCCGGGAGGTTCCGGTATTCACCCTGCAGCCGATTATTGAAAACGCCATCAAACATGGCACCAGTGAGCTGCTGGGGATCGGAATAATCTCTATTTGCGGCAGCGACTGTGAAGGCGGGTTTATTCTCACAGTCCAGGACAATGCGGGCCTCTATTCCGGAAGGCGTCCCGGTGGCATTGGTCTGAAGATAGATGAACGTATCAGGATGCGTTACGGAGCCGGGTATGGTCTCACCATTCTCTGCGAACCGGAGCAGTGGACCAAAGTCACCATTCGATTACCCAAAACAGGGGAATAGCCATGATTCGTACTATTGTCGTTGATGATGAACCCAATGTTCGCGAGGATCTGGAGAATAAAATCAGCGCGGATGGGGCGTTTGAAATTGTTGGCAGTTGTGCAAATGCGCTGGAGGCGATGCGGGAGATAAACAGCAAATATCCTGATGTGGTTTTTCTCGATATAAAAATGCCGAAAATTAGCGGGATAGAGATGCTTGCAATGCTGGATGAACAAAGTATGCCGCGGATTGTTTTCGTTACAGCTTACGGAGAACATGCCATTGAGGCTTTCGAAAAAAATGCCATTGATTTCCTGCTGAAGCCGGTAAAAAATGATCGTCTGGTAGTGACCCTTGAACGACTGAAACGGAATTGCCGGCCACAATCGGCAGTCAGCAACATCACCCCCCCGGAACTGTATCTTGTTCCCTGTTACCGGGGCAGCAAGGATTTTGCAATCAACATCAACAACATCGTTCACATCTACTCCAGCCCGGCTACCGGAGCCCATGTCATCACCGACAGGGAAGAGCCGGAGTACCACACCACTGTCACTCTTGAGCTGCTGGCCATGCGTAGCGGGCTCATGCAGTGCCACCGCCAGCATCTGGTCAACCCCAACCAGATAAGAACCATCGAAAAACTGGAAAATGGTCTGGGACAGATCATCACCCAGGGCGGCCATGTCATCCCGGTTAGCCGGAACCACATGAAAAAGTTCCTGAAATAGCACTGCCACTCAACCGGAGATAAATACCGCTCAAACCGGAATTTCACCCTTCGCCGGATTTCGGATGCACCGTTGTTAGCAACCGGCTAGGCTTTTTACAGGCCAGCAACAAACGGCCTGTATGTCGATACTCCAGAGGAGGTTTAATAATGTTATTCCGGTTGACAAAAATGCTGTCCAGTCTCGGCCCCGGTTTGCTGTATGCGGGTGCCGCCGTGGGCGTATCACACCTGGTAATGTCAACCAGGGCGGGGGCAACATACCATTTTCTCTTTCTGCTGCTCATTCCACTGATCCATCTGATCAAATACCCGTTTTTCAGATACGGGCCGCAATATACCGCCTTGACCGGACGCAATATCCTGCATGGCTATCACGCCCTGGGAAAGTGGGCGCTGGCGGTTTATATCATTATGACGCTGTTGTCCATGTGTCTTATCCAGGCCGCCGTGACCATCGTCACCAGCTCAATTGCCATCTATTTTTTTGGTCTGAAACTGCCGGCGGAATACATGCCCCACGTTCCGGCAATCATGGTTCTCATTACTGCAGCAATCATTCTGTACATTGGGCGGTACAGCATGCTGGACAGGATTATGAAAGCGATAATTATTGTTCTCACCCTGACCACAATTACCGCACTGACCGCTGTACTGATGACCGCTCCCGGTGGTTTTCATCAGGCTCCGCCAGCGCAGTTCAATCTTGGTGAATATGCGGATATCATTTTTTTGGCCGCGTTTATTGGCTGGATGCCCGCACCCATGGATATCAGCGTCTGGCATTCAGTATGGTCAGAAGAGGCCAACCGCAGCAAGGGGTTCCGTGCCCCGCTGCACAGGGCGATGGTGGATTTCAGGGTGGGTTTTTTTGGCACCGCCCTGCTGGCGATGGCTTTCTTGTCCCTCGGGGCACTGGTCATGTTCGGCAGCGGCGAACAGCCCTCGGCCAATGGAGCGGCTTTTGCCGGTCAGCTCATCAACATGTACACGGAATCACTGGGCGACTGGGCCTATCCACTCATCGGCATTGCCGCCCTGGCGACCATGTTCAGCACCACCCTGACCTGTCTGGATGCCTATCCCAGAACACTGGAGGAGAGCTACTTTATCTGGAAAGGCAGGGGAGATTATGGCGCACGACAGAGCGCCACAAGAGCAGTATACCTCGCCATACTGGCAATAGCGGTAATCGGCACCATAGTCACATTTATCGTGATCAAAAATGTTCCTGGCGCCATGGGGTTGATTGTTACTACGGCAACGGTCGTCTCCTTTGTCTCGGCACCGGTTATCGCCTACATCAACTATCGGGTGATGCATGGCAATACCATCAGCAAGGCTGACCGGCCCGACCGCCTGACAACTTTGTGGAGTCGTCTGGGGATAGCG
>JAJRTU010000302.1 GCA_024278135.1 Gammaproteobacteria bacterium | reverse complement strand
ATAAGGTTGAACTCCACCCAACTGCGCAACTTGCTTTCCCAGTCATCAAAAGATGTATCGACCCTGTCCGGTTGCTTCAGTTCGGGAGGCAGATCTTCCAGATGGATCTCTTTTCCCAGGGCCATCACCGTAACCCATCGACAGAAATTTTCCAACTGCCTGACATTTCCCGGCCAAAGCAGCTTGTTAAGATAAGATTGCGTCTCTGCCACTACCCGCTTTGGTGCCACATTCAGTTCTTTGGCCGCTTTTTGCAAAAAGAATTCTGTCAGACGCGGGATGTCTGTACGGCGCTCCCGGAGCGGCGGTACATGCACGCGAATGACATTAAGTCTGTGTAAGAGGTCTTCCCGGAAACGTCCTTCGCTGACGCGTTGTTCCAGATCCTGATGTGTGGCGGCGATGACGCGCACGTCCACTTTGATCGGAATATGGCCACCGACGCGGTAAAACTCACCGTCCGACAGCACACGTAATAAACGCGTTTGCAAATCAGCGGGCATATCGCCTATTTCATCAAGAAACAAGGTCCCCTCATCAGCCTGTTCAAAACGCCCGGTACGTTGGGCCGTGGCGCCGGTAAACGCACCCTTTTCATGGCCAAACAATTCAGATTCCAGCAGTTCATGGGGGATCGCCGCTGTGTTCAACGCAATAAACGGCCTTTGTGACCTGGGGCTGTGCCGATGCAGCGCCAGGGCCACCAGCTCCTTGCCGGTGCCGGATTCGCCCGTAATCAGAACTGTCAGCTTGGAACCGGACAAGCGACCAATGGCACGAAACACTTCCTGCATGGCCGGAGCCGAACCGATGATCTCCTTCTGATCTGTCGAAGCCGACTTTTTGCTGGCGGGTTTCACCTCATTCTGCCTGATGGCGCGCTTGACCAGGCTGACCACTTCGTCAACATCGAACGGCTTGGAGAGATACTCAAAGGCCCCTCCCTGAAAAGCGGAGACAGCTCGATCGAGATCAGAATAGGCCGTCAT
This sequence comes from Gammaproteobacteria bacterium, assembly GCA_024278135.1. Lineage (GTDB taxonomy): Bacteria > Pseudomonadota > Gammaproteobacteria > Eutrophobiales > Eutrophobiaceae > WLWS01. The sequence continues at coordinate 14,942 of JAJRTU010000302.1, read as the reverse complement.
AATAATCACCGGCAATTCCGGTGCATCTTGCTTGATTTGATCCAGCAGGTTGATACCGTCCACGCCCGGCATACGAATATCAGAGATAATGACATCCGGTTTCTCGTATGCAAAACGTGTCAGTAACTTTTCTTAATTTTCGAAACTAAGGACAGACAGATCCTCTTTCCCCAGGGCCTTTTCCAGTACCCAGCGAATAGATTTATCGTCGTCAACGACCCAGATTTTGGCTGATTCAGTCATTTCTTTGTTGTATCGGTAATATTGCTCTGAAAACAGTTTTATCCTCTCTGCGCTCATGTTCGATCATACCGCCGTGCGACTGTATCAGTGATTGCGCAATGGACAGACCCAGGCCCGTGCCTTCCGCACGACCGGTCACCATGGGATAAAAAATACCGTTTACTATCTCTTCCGGCACACCGGGTCCATCGTCGATGATTTCTATCTGTACAGCGATTTTGTAATAGTGCTGTCTGATGGTAGTACGGCGTTTAATGCGAGACCGCAAGATAATTTCGCCATCCCTGTTTATTGCCTGCACAGCATTTCTAATAATATTGAGGAAAGCCTGGATCAGCTGCTCCTTATCCGCCCTGATGACCGGCAGACTGGGGTCATAATCACGAACGATATCCAGTACATAGGGAGTTTCCGCCTCCATCAGGTCAACGACATATTCCAGCACTTCGTGAATATTCACATTGGAAAGATATTGCCTGCCGCCGGGAGTAATCATCCGGTCGATCAAGTTTCGCAGTCTGTCCGCCTCGTTGATAATGATCTGCGTATATTCTGTCAGGGTACTCCCGTTCAGTTCCTTCTCCAGTAATTGCGCTGCACCACGCAAACCACCCAGTGGGTTTTTGATTTCATGGGCCATGCCCTGCAGAGACTGACGTGCAGCATCGTGTAAAGTAATCAGGTTTTCCTCGCGCAGGACTTTGGCATAGGAATGCGCATTAACCATCTCGACAATGACTTCCTGACAAATATCATCCACGAACCAGGGCGTCATCGTGCAATCCACTATCACCGACCTGGTGTTGGGCAACTTCAGGTCCATACCCCATTCCATGTAAGATTGCCTGCTTTTCAGAGATCGCTCTATCGTCTCGGCGAAATTGCCGGCTCCGGGAAGAATGTCACCGATACGCTGCCCTTCAATCTTGCGCTGGCTAAGCGATAACAGGTTTTCCCCCGCAGTATTGATATTTTTCAGGCGTAAATCCTTATCAAACACCAATACAGCGGTATAAATGTTTTCAATAAGATGACGCGCTCTTTCCAGGCTTATACTCATGCTTTCTCTCAGTTTGCACTATTATGGTGCAAAGCGATACTGTTGACTATCCAATAAAACACATTTCATTAGTAATTTACTTTTATATTCAAATAGATAGATTATTTCTGATTCAAATGTTTTGACTTTAGTAGCTGTTGAGCAAGAAGCAGACCAATGCCAGGCGTTTATCCCCAAAGCACTGAAAAGAAAAATCCGGGAAAGTGTTGTTTAGAGTTGGGGCTTCAGGCTCAGGTGCCGGCCCGACAACTGCGTTCGGCGCTGCTAGCGCACTGAATGGCGCAATAAATGAAAAGTGACGGATGTAGAGCTTTGCTGGATACGCCCCTCAGCATTCTTGATGACGGCGCGTAACTGGTGACTGCCACGATCCAGTCCGCTAAAGCTCCTGGTAGTGGATTTGCCCAGTAAGAATTCTTTACCATCCAGATACAGAACCAGCATATCACTTCCCTGCAAAGCGGGCTTTGTCATAATACTCACCGTAACATTGCCGCCGTTGTCCCGTATGGCCATATCATCTTGCGGGCTGGTAATACTGACCTCGGTGTATTTAGGTTCAGGTTTGGCGGGTGGTGGCGTGTACTCAAAGTCGCCCACCGGAGGTGGTTGAATAGTCTGCAGCTCGTCCACTTCGATCAATTCCGCACCGGCACTGGGCTTATCAGTAAAAACAACATTGCCGTTCTCATCGATGGAACGATAAATCTCAGCCATCGACGTCATAGCGAATGTCAAACAAAGCACTGTAATCAATAGTCGCATAGCTTCAGAGTAGCCCAGAGTGGTGTACCTGACAATGTAGACTTCAATACAGGCTGCAGGGTTCCCTCCATATCAGCCCGCAGCCCCTGATTGGGGCTGCAAGGTGACGGGGTTCACAATTAAAGGCTACAGACTGTAATACATGTCGAATTCGACCGGATGGGTGGTCATCCGGAAACGATTGATTTCATCCATCTTCAGTGCGATGTAACCATCAATCATATCGTCGGTAAACACGCCACCTGCGGTCAGAAATTCACGATCATTGTCCAGGGCCTCGATCGCCTGCTCCAGCGAGGAACATACCGTTGGAATATCCTGCTCTTCTTCCGGCGGCAAATCATACAGATCCTTTTCCATCGGGCCACCTGGATCCAGTTTATTCTGGATACCGTCAAGACCCGCCATCATCAACGCGGCGAAGCAGAAATAGGGGTTGCCGGAGGAATCGGGGAAGCGTACTTCAATACGCCGCGCCTTCGGATTGGATACCCAGGGAATACGGCAGGAGGCGGAACGGTTACGGGCGGAATAAGCCAGCATAACGGGTGCTTCAAAACCAGGAACAAGACGTTTATAGCTGTTGGTACCGGCATTGGAAAAGGCATTGATAGCACGGGCATGCTTGAAGATGCCGCCGATGTAATGCATGGCCATTTCAGAAAGACCGCCGTATTTATCGCCGGTAAACAGGTTATTGCCGTCCTTCGCCAGGGACTGATGTACATGCATACCGTTACCATTATCTCCCACCAGCGGTTTGGGCATGAATGTAGCGGTCTTGCCAAAACCATGCGCCACATTCTGTACACAGTATTTCAGGATCTGGAGCTCGTCAGCCTTTCTGACCAGCGTATTGAAGACCGTGCCGATTTCCGCCTGGCCCGCTGTGGCCACCTCATGGTGATGCACTTCCACTTTCACGCCCATTTCTTCGAGGATGGTGCACATGGCCGAGCGGATGTTTTGCATGGAATCGACCGGAGGAACGGGGAAATAGCCCCCTTTCATGCCGGGGCGATGGCCTATGTTACCGTCCTCGATCATGCGATCACTGTTCCAGCAGCCCTCTTCAGAATCAATTTCATAAAAGGCGCCACTGAGATCATCTCCCCAACGCACGTCGTCGAAGATAAAAAATTCCGGTTCCGGTCCAAAATAAGCGGTATCCGCCACACCTGTAGACTGCAAATAGGCTTCGGCCCGTTTTGCCAGGGAACGGGGGCAACGCTCATAGCCCTGCATCGTGGCAGGCTCCAGTACATCACAACGAATATTGATGGTGGACTCATCGTAAAAAGGATCGATGACGGCGGAATCGGCTTCCGGCATCAACACCATGTCGGATTCATTGATGCCCTTCCAGCCCGATATGGATGAACCGTCAAACATCTTACCTTCCTTGAAAAAGTCATCATCGGCCAGCTCTGCCGGGATGGTGACATGCTGTTCCTTACCCCGGGTATCCGTAAAACGCAGATCAATATAGCGCACTTCGTGATCCCTGATTAATTCTTGTACCAACTTGGACATGCTTCTCTCCTCAACGTGTAGATTATGTTTTGTTAAAATAATCATCTGCCATCTTGCAGAAGATTCAAAATTATATAATCCCTGCGAGCATGAATTGTGCCATGCGCAGGGGATATAAACTACCTTGCTAATTAGGCAGTTAGCCCGTTCTATGTATGTCAGTGTGCACTATTATAGTGCTTGTAAATACTAATAGGCGTCATTATGGTGCAATAAAGTTTTGATCTTCCAAAACAAGCCCGCGAGCAACACCGCAACGAGACAGCCTGTTATAACATAGTTTCTGCTGCCATCAGATCTGCTAGCGTCTCCCGCTTGCGGATCTCAATCATCTGCTCGTTGTCGATCATGATCTCCGCTGCCCGTGGTCGGGCATTATAATTTGAGCTCATACTGAAACCGTAGGCCCCGGCGGACAACACTGCCAACAGGTCACCTTCTGCCAGCGCCAGCTCTCGATCCAGGCCGATAATGTCTCCGCTTTCGCACACCGGACCCACAACATCATACTTTACCGCCGCAGCAGTACTCTTCTCCAGCACCGGTTTTATTGCCAACCAGGCATCGTATAGTGCGGGGCGCAGCATATCGTTCATGGCCGCATCAACAATAGCAAAATGTCGCCCGCCGTTTTCCTTGATATATTCAACACGCGTTAACAACACCGCCGCGTTACCCACGATCGAGCGACCGGGTTCCAGCAATAATTCGTATGAGCTGCCGTTCATGGCACTGCCAATGGCCCGGATAAATTCATCCGGGGCAGGTGGGGATTCGTCCCGATAGCGGATGCCGAGACCACCGCCAATATCAATATGCTGCAGTTGAATGTCTTCCGCGTTCAACGCGTCCAGCAGATTCATTAATTTGTCCATGGCATCAACAAAGGGTGCAATTGTTGTGATTTGTGATCCGATGTGACAATCAATGCCAACGATATTGATATTGGCCTGTTGCCGGGCCTGGCGGTAACAGGCCAGGGCCTGCCCATAGGGAATACCGAATTTATTTTCTTTCAGGCCGGTTGAAATATAAGGGTGTGTCGCTGCATCAATATCCGGGTTGATTCGCAGTGATACCGGTGCCTGCACATTCTGCTCCGCTGCAAGCCGGTTCAGGCGTTCCAGCTCAGACATCGACTCAACGTTAAAACACTTGATGCCCACCTCCAGCGCCCGCGATATTTCATCGCGTCTTTTACCGACGCCGGAAAACACCACTTTCGCCGGATCGCCACCGGCCTTCAGTACCCGTTCCAGTTCACCAACGGAGACTATATCGAAACCTGATCCCAGTGTTGCCAGCAGGTTGAGTACAGCAAGATTGCCGTTTGCCTTAACCGAATAACAAATCAGATGGGGGCGTTCGGACAGGGCGTGTTCATAAGCCTGCCACTGCGCTTCTATGGCGGCCCGGGAATAAACGTAAGCCGGTGTGGCAAAACGCTCAGCCACTTCACTCAAAGCCACCCGCTCGACGTACAACTCGCCGTTGGAATAATAAAAATCCGACATGAAATCAGACGGCGTGAACGTAAGAGATTATTGCCACCTGTTTTTCGCCGGGCAGATAAAGATCACCTTTCTGGCCACAGCCACCGAGCAGGGTGACAGCAAACAGAAATATGAAAATGGTTATTCGTCGAAAACTCATGCTGTTCTCCCGGAAGCTGGTTTGTCCGTCCACGGCGAAGCATAGCAAATAATCCACCTCACGAAAAATGACTTGCCTGATCAGCAATAATTTTGCGAGGATAAATGACAGATATTCAAAGCCCGGAAATAATGCTGATGAACGACGCCCTTATAATTGAACCCACCGGTGATCATTGTGCCAGTGTGATCTGGCTTCATGGTCTCGGCGCCGATGGGCATGACTTTGCACCCATAGTACCGCAGCTTGCGCTGCCCGATACACTGGGCGTGCGTTTCATTTTCCCGCACGCGCCGGAACGCCCGGTAACGATTAACGGCGGCATGGTCATGCGTTCCTGGTACGACATAAAAGATCCGGATCTGAGCGTGCAGCGTGACAGAGATGACTTCGATAACTCTGCCGCCATCCTTGCAGCCTGGATCAATAACGAAATCGAAGCGGGTATTCCAGCGGGGAAAATAGTCACGGCAGGATTCTCTCAGGGCGGGGCTGTCGCCTTACATTGCAGTCTCGGTTTTTCACAGGCACTGGCAGGGCTGCTGATATTGTCTTCTTATCTGCCTTTTGCCGAGATCCTGGATCAGGACGAGGCCACAATAAACAAAAACACGCCTGTTTTGATGATGCATGGTGAATATGATCCGCTGATCCCGCTGGGCTTTGCCCGACAATCCTGTGAATTATTAAAAGACCATCATTATGCCGTCGAATGGCATGACTTCCCCATACAACACGGTGTCTGTGAGCAGGAAATCAAACTTGCTGGAATATGGCTGACTCGTATTCTCGCGGCGTGATATTCATACCACGCTTTCTTGGTGGGTGATTACCTGTGTCTGCGCCGACCGGCGTTTCCCGCCCCCTGTTTCGCGCCCCGACCTTTGTTTTTGTGAAACTTTTTCGGCGCCTTTTTAAGCCTTACCGGTGGCTGTAATTCGGCCAGACAATCATCATTTACCGCTTCTATCGGAATTTTGTGCCCGATAAAATCCTCAATTTCCGGCAGTGAAAAAACATACTCCTCACAGGCGAAGCTGACCGCATCTCCTGCGGCCCCCGCACGTGCGGTTCGACCAATCCTGTGTACATAATCCTCTGCATTTTGTGGCAGATCAAAATTGATTATATGGCTCACGTCAGGAATATGCAGACCACGAGCAGCGAGGTCTGTCGCCACCAGTATCGGCAGCCTGCCTTCGGAAAAATCCTTGAATAAGGTCTGCCGTTTGGATTGCGGCACATCACCGGAGAGAATGGCCGAATGGTAACCGTTACTTTCCAGATAACCCCAGATCATTTCCGCACTGCGCTTTGTGTTGACGAAAACAATCGTCCTTTTCGGATCGATTTGGCGTAACAAACCTATCAGCAAACTGACCTTCTCCTCCTTGGATACATGGTACAAACACTGGGTCACCTTGTCTGCGGTCACCTGTTCAGGGTTGATGCGAATAATATCCGGGTTGTTCATGTGCTCATAGGCCAGCTCGGTAACACGCCATGACAGCGTTGCCGAAAACAACATGTTAAGCCGGTTCTCCGCCTTCGGCATGCGTCTTAACAGGAAGCGAATATCCTTGATAAAACCCAGATCAAACATCCGGTCTGCTTCGTCCAGCACCATCACCTCGATATATTTAAGTTTCAGGACGCCCTGTTTCTGGTAATCGATCAGGCGCCCCGGCGTACCGATCAGAATATCGACACCCTCCGCCACCATGTCCCGTTGTTGCTTATAATCCACACCGCCATAGACCAGACCTACCTTCAGATCGGTGAACTGATTCAAGGACAGGGCATCATTGTAAATCTGGATGGCCAGTTCACGGGTCGGCGACATAATCAAAGCACGCGGTTGTGCCTTCGCGGGTTTCTCATGAGTAAGCAGGTACTGCAACGTAGCCAACAAAAAGGCGGCGGTCTTACCTGTCCCGGTCTGGGCCTGTCCGGCCATATCATCACCTGCCAGAATAAGTGGCAGCGTGGCGGCCTGGATCGGCGTACAGGATGTAAAGCCGATGGCGTCCAGTGCCTTGTGTAAACTGTCTTGTAAATTCAGTGCGCTGAACTGAACTGTCGTTGTACCTGGAATAATCGATTCTCCTTTAGTGCTTTAAAAATGTCGAAATAGACTAATTGCTTGCATTTGCAACGTAAATTCGCTGAAATGGCGTCCCTTATACAACATAAAGGCGATTAATAAAAATGAGTGAGAGTATTATTCATGTCGCGGACTCGACATTCGAAGAACAAGTATTGAAATCCGACACACCCGTCATGGTGGATTATTGGGCTGAATGGTGTGGCCCCTGCAAAATGATCGCGCCCATCCTCGACGAAATCGCCGACGAATATAACGGTAAATTGACCATAGCGAAACTTAATATTGATGAAAATCAGGAAACCCCGCAAAAATATGCTGTACGTGGCATCCCGACTTTGATGATATTCAAGGATGGTGAAGTTGCCGCCACCAAAGTGGGCGCCGTGTCAAAATCGCAACTATCGGCATTTATTGACAGCGCTATTTAAATTTACTGGACGAATTCATTTCAACGTGCTAGCTTTAGAGCCAATATCAACCCGTTCTTTCTAATTAGCCCCTCAAAACAGTATTTTTTAGCAACTACTATAAAGTAATTTGTTTGGGCACAATTCGTGCCTGTAATTTCCAATCACCTAACCAATACACTTCCGTAGTCCATGAACCTAACAGAACTCAAGCAGCAACCAGCATCCGAACTCATTACTCTTTCTGAGTCTCTTGGCCTTGAAAATCTGGCACGCTCGCGCAAGCAGGATGTCATTTTTGAAATCCTCAAGGCCCACGCCAAAAAAGGTGAAGACATCTACGGAGATGGTGTCCTGGAAATTCTTCAGGATGGTTTTGGATTTTTACGTTCCGCCGGCAGTTCTTATCTCGCCGGTCCCGATGACATCTATGTCTCCCCCAGCCAGATACGACGCTTTACTCTGCGGACAGGCGACAATGTCGCCGGCAAGATCCGGCCACCAAAAGATGGCGAACGTTATTTCGCCCTGCTCAAGGTGGCTGAAATCAATTTTGAATCGCCTGAAAAAGCGAAAAACAAAATACTGTTTGAGAATCTGACGCCACTGTTTGCCGAGGAACGTTTAAAGCTGGAACAGGGTAATGGCAGCACTGAGGATTTAACACCGCGTATTATTGACCTGGTCTCCCCCATTGGCAGGGGTCAGCGTGGTTTGATAGTCTCGCCGCCCAAGGCCGGCAAGACCATGATTCTGCAGTCCATTGCCCAGTCGATCGTACATAATCAGCCCGAATGTCACCTGATTGTACTGTTGATTGATGAGCGCCCTGAGGAAGTCACCGAAATGGAGCGCTCGGTTCGTGGCGAAGTGATCTCCAGTACTTTTGACGAGCCTGCCAGTCGTCATGTCCAGGTTGCTGAAATGGTCATCGCCCGGGCAAAACGCCTGACCGAACACAAAAAAGACGTGGTTATCCTGCTGGATTCCATTACCCGTCTTGCCCGGGCTTACAACACCGTCGTACCCGCCTCAGGTAAAGTGCTTACCGGCGGTGTCGATGCCAACGCCCTGCAACGCCCAAAACGTTTCTTTGGTGCTGCACGTAATATTGAAGAAGGCGGCAGCCTGACCATCCTCGCTACGGCACTGGTCGAAACCGGTTCCCGAATGGATGATGTAATCTACGAAGAATTCAAGGGCACCGGTAATATGGAACTGCATCTCGACAGAGATATTTCCGAAAAACGTATTTACCCTGCCATTAACATCAACCGTTCCGGTACCCGCCGTGAAGAAAAGCTGACGGAAAAGGACGAGTTGCAGAAAATGTGGATTCTCAGAAAACTCCTGCATCCTATGGAGCCACTGGCAGCGATGGAGTTTCTGCTGGAAAGACTGAAAGCCACCAAAAATAACGCAGAGTTTTTTGATGCGATGAAACGATAGCCCGTTTTACTTCTGTTGCAGTAGTCTGCCGGCGTCGGAATACTGCTGCCCAGGAGCTAATGTGGGCGATTAATCCATCTCAGCTTATCCGCCTGCGTGAAGCGGTAAAACTGTCTCAATTCCTGTAACAAGTCCTGTCTGCCGCGATTATTGAGGAAATTTGTTTCCAGTCGCCAACAATATTTTTCTGCGAAATTACTGGCATCCCGGTATCGCTGCCGCTCTGTCCGATTCAGATCTTCCCGGAAACCCGCTGATTCAAACAATACCTGTCTGAGATACCCCGGGACCATCCGTCGGTTTTGCTTTTCCAGGCAAAGGGCCAACATGACAAACTTGTCGATCTCGGCCTGGAGTTCCATTTCCAGCATAGTGACGCTTCGATCATATGAAGCATTCCAGATCAGGTAAAGAAAATGACTCACACCTTCAAGGGCCAGACAGAACTCTTCAAGATTACCTTTGTGCAGGTGTATTACCGGATCATCTTCCAGCATTTTTTTGACCACATCGTTATGCAGATACAGCGTCAAACTCAACTCATTTTCTTCCTGCAAGAGCAGTAATTTCTCTTTCAGATGCGGGCTGGATCCCCCTCCGTCCAGGGTGTTGGCAAGACGCCGGTTTGTGATCAGAAAATCACTCACATCGTGAGCAATATTTATCTCATAAATATCCTGCAAGTGATCCTGTAGGTGAGAAACAGAGATAGCTCTCCTCCTAGTGAGTCAACCTGTCAACGGATACCGGTTGTATACCCAGTTTGTGTAATTTGTCAGCAGCATTTTTACTGCCACTGCATAACCAGATCTCATAAAGCCTGAGTACATCACTGTCATTGCGCAAGTTGGTATTGTCACCCACCTCTGCCAGAATATCGACAAAGGCTGAAAAACGATCTGACAACTCATGGAAGATGGTTTTAAACACACTGGAGCTCCTGCACATCCTGCCGGAGTCGGCGAGGAAACCATAAGCACCACCTCCCATACTGATGTAGTAATCTATATCCACCAGACTGCGGCCCAGGCTTTGGGGGAACAGGCCTGAAATAAAAAGTGCCACGTCACCCAGGTGGCGCAGACTCCTGTCTCTTTCGTTGATTGAGGGGGCATCAAGGGCCTGTGCATATATCTCCGCCAGGGGTTTCAGCGTGCTGCCCTGCTCGGACTGTGCAAACAGCCGTTCTGTCTGGACAAACGCCGTAAGCAGGTTGCTCAAATAAAGCGTTGTTTCATGGCAGGTAGGCAGTTGATGTCTGGAAACAGCCTCCAACAGGGCCTCCTGAAAATATTCCTGCGGACTCTCCGCGCTGATCAATTGTGCATTGGTATCCGGCAACATAGTGCAGCCTCCATTTTCATCGTTCTATAATAATCCAGCTGATCACTTAAGTGATTTAGCGTCCCTGCCCGCTATACACTTTAGAACATATCAAATGAATCAGGTTCAATGGAAGTCAGCACTCACACCGACTTGCTGATAACAAGGTCATTCTGTATTGATAATCCAAACGCCAATTCGGTTTGAATGGTTTACATTCGTTCAGGAGTCTGTTGGACTTGGAACTCAGGTAATCTTGTTTACATGACAACACGGGGTAACACGCTTATGAAATTCGGTATCCGCTTTATCGGCTATGTCGCCAGTATGAGAGAAATTATTCGTTTGTCCGTTTTGTCTGAACGGGCCGGGTTTGAGTATGTCTGGTTTCCGCATGACACGTTCATGCAAAATACCTGGGTGACCACAACCGCCGTCGCCGAACATACCGACAAAATCAAGATCGGCAGTGTCGGCACCAATCCCTACACCACTTCACCCGCTGAAATTGCGACTTATATAGCGACGCTGGATGAGCTTTCACAGGGCCGTGCTGTCCTGGGCCTGGGTTTACATACCGAAAAGATGGTTGAATGGACGGGCATCGACGCCGGTAATTACATGACGGCAACCCGTGAAGCGACAGCCATCATCCGCGCGCTGCTGCGCGGAGAAGTAGTGGATTTCCAGGGAGAACAATTTAACTGGTCAGATCAATGCTACCTGCGATTTACACCGATGCGTGCGCATATCCCGATATATATCTGCCCCTTCGGCGAAGACTATCTGGCACTGAGCGGCGAAATCGGAGATGGCAGTTTACCCATGATCACACCACCGGATTCTGCGAACTACATGGTACCGCCGATTCGGGAGGGGGCGATAAAGACCGGGCGAAACCCTGATGACATTGACATCGCCGGTTGTGCCTGGCTGTCCGTTTCACGCGATCGCGCGGCGGCAACATCAGTGTTACGCAGCATGATTGCCTACTTTGGCCCTTATCTGGAAGCACCCGCTCTCGCCGACATTGGTCTTACACCAGGGGACTTTACAGCCATCAGCAATCATCTCGACGCCGGCCGTTACGAAGAAGCGGAGGCCTGTGTCACTGACGATATGTATAAGCTGGCCCTGGCCGGCACGCCCAAAGAAATCATCTCGCAAATAGAAAGACTGGCTGAACAGGGCATCACCCAGGTCAACCTCGGCGGCCCATTGGGACCTGATCCGGAACAGGCAATACGTTTGATGGGTGAAGAAGTGATTCCTTATTTTCAATAATCACCTCTGTTGCATTCGTCGCCCGTACATTTGTACGGGCCGGGACGATTGATCCACCCGATCAGAACCCTGTGCAACACCCGGGTTTTATTTATTATTTCAACACTTTTCCCTTTGTATATTTCTTTACCCGGATATAGCATATGTCACTGGACAGGTAGAGGTTTCTATTCACCCGGACACTCGATCCCTGATGGAAGTAAATGGAGTTAAACAGGAAAAAACCATTTGACGCTTTTCAGGCCTTTATTGCCCATCATCTTTATCTTTATCATTACATCTGAAAATTTGTATGGAGATGAAATTGACGCTGACGGCGATAATTTTGCCGCTGCAGTATGGCGAACGATAAAAGACGACTACAGCTCGTTTTATTCAAGGAAAAGATTATTGAGAATGGGTATCGTCACCAGTGTTGGCGCCACGCTTGCCAATACGTCCGCAGACCGATCCTTCCAGCACTGGTTTCAAAATGACCTCAGGAGTCAGGGAACAGACGACGTCTCAGGTATCAGCAAGAATTTTGGAAATTATAAATATGTCCTGCCCGCTATCCTGGTAACCAGTATTGCTGACAGTGTTATTGAAAACCACTTTAACAATTCCATGGCGGGTGACTGGGGTAAACGCTCAATACGTGCTTATATGCTTGGCCTGCCCTTATTGTGGTCGTCCCAGGTGGCCATAGGCGCCTCCCGTCCGAGTGAAGGGGAAGGGTCAGGTTGGCGTCCCCTGGCTGATAACAATGGCGTCAGCGGGCATGCCTTCACCGGGGCAGTTCCCTTCCTGACACTGGCCAGATTGAACGAAGATAATCGCTACCTGCAATATCTGTTCTATGCAGCATCCACTTTGACGGCGTTTTCACGTATTAACGATGATGCCCATTATCTTTCCCAGGCCGCACTGGGCTGGTATATCGCCTGGGAAGCGACCGATACGATTGCAGATAACGAATATGCAAAAGAAAAACTCAGCATAAGTGCCCTGCCTGTCCCTGATGGCTATGGCTTACAGCTGGGGATGAGATGGTAGGAAATCAGCGCTATTCACGCACATCCCTGCATTGTGTTCATGCTGCGCATAAAAAAAACCCGCCATAAAGGCGGGTTTTCAGGGTACAAACCTAAGTTTCTGTTTGGCTTACATCATACCGCCCATACCGCCCATGCCACCCATGCCGCCGCCCATGTCCGGCATTGCCGGTGCAGCTTCTTCCTTGGGTGCCTCAGCAATCATGACTTCAGTAGTCAACAACAGGCTGGCGACAGATGCCGCATTTTGTAAGGCATAACGCACCACCTTGGTCGGATCCAGGATACCCATTTCGATCAGGTCCCCGAATTCGCCGCTTTGAGCGTTGTAACCGTAGTTGGCCTCACCTTCTGCCACCTGATTCAGGATAACAGAAGCTTCATCACCGGCATTGGTGACGATCTGGCGCAGTGGTTCTTCCATCGCACGCAGCAGGATATTGACACCGACCTGCTGGTCCGGACCCTTGCCTTTGACCTTGCCAACCGCTTTCAGCGTACGAATCAGGGCAACACCGCCACCAGGGACGACACCTTCTTCGACCGCAGCACGAGTGGAATGCAATGCGTCTTCGACGCGTGCTTTCTTCTCTTTCATTTCCACTTCGGTGGAAGCACCGACCTTGATAACCGCAACACCGCCGGCCAGTTTGGCCACACGTTCCTGCAGTTTTTCACGGTCATAGTCAGAGGTGGACTCTTCGATCTGTGCGCGCACCTGCTTGACCCGGGCTTCAATATCCTTGGTCTTGCCGGCACCATCGATGACGGTAGTGTTTTCCTTCGTGATCTGGATTCGTTTGGCACTGCCTAAATCATCCAGAGTGGTCTTCTCCAGTGACAGACCCACTTCTTCAGCAATCACCGTCGCACCGGTAAGAACAGCAATATCTTCCAGCATGGCTTTACGACGATCACCGAAACCGGGTGCCTTGACAGCGGCCACCTTGACGATGCCACGCATGTTGTTCACCACCAGTGTGGCCAGTGCTTCACCTTCAATATCTTCAGAGATGATCAGCAATGGCTTGCCTGCTTTGGCAACGGCTTCCAGAATCGGCAGCAGATCGCGTACATTGGAGATCTTCTTGTCGTGCAGCAGTATTAAAGGTGTTTCCAGTTCCACGCTCATCGTGTCCTGGTTGTTGATGAAGTAGGGGGAAAGGTAGCCGCGGTCAAACTGCATGCCTTCAACCACATCCAGTTCATCTTGCAGGCTGGAACCTTCTTCCACGGTAATCACACCTTCCTTACCCACTTTTTCCATGGCCTCGGCAATGCGGTTGCCGATAGATTCATCGGAATTGGCAGAAATGGTACCTACCTGAGCAATCGCCTTGCTGTCATCGCAGGGTTTGGACAGTTTTTCCAGCTCCGCAACCGCAGTCTGGACAGCCAGGTCAATACCGCGCTTGACGTCCATCGGGTTGGTGCCGGCTGCAACCGCCTTCAAACCTTCACGGACAATAGCCTGGGCCAGTACCGTAGCCGTTGTGGTACCATCGCCGGCGACATCAGAGGTCTTGGAAGCGACTTCCTTGACCATCTGTGCACCCATGTTTTCGAACCTGTCTTCAAGTTCCACCTCTTTCGCCACCGATACACCGTCTTTGGTTACGGTAGGCGCGCCAAAGCTCTTTTCCAGCACAACGTTACGACCTTTTGGCCCTAATGTCTGCTTTACAGCATTGGCAAGAATGTTAACGCCGTTCACCATACGGGAACGTGCGTCATCACCAAATCTGACTTCTTTTGCACTCATTGTTTTTGCCTCCTGATACTTATTCGATAATGCCCATGATGTCGTCTTCACGCATCACAAGGTACTCTTCACCGTCAACTTTAACTTCTGTGCCGGAATATTTTCCAAAAAGGATCTTGTCGCCTTTCTTGACGTCAAGGGCCCGAACTTCGCCACTATCCAGCTTCTTGCCATTGCCAACGGCAATGACCTCACCTTCTATAGGCTTTTCCGTGGCACTGTCAGGGATGACAATCCCACCTGGGGACGTCTTGTCTTCTTCTACCCGTTTGACGAGTACGCGGTCGTGTAATGGACGGATGTTCATTATTACTTACCTCCT
>JAJRTU010000301.1 GCA_024278135.1 Gammaproteobacteria bacterium | reverse complement strand
TCTGCCACTCAGCCATTACAGAAGTACAATCCGGCTTCACCATTCCTGCCCTTACAGCATGCCTACAGGGATGTAGGTACTCAAGGAGCCTTAACCCTGACCGTACATGCTGAACAACGCCGCTGCTGCGCATCCCTGCGCCCGCGGCGTACAGTACATCCTGTACATAAAATAAAAAACCCCGCTATACGGGGTTTGTCACGATGTTGGAGCGGGAAACGAGATTCGAACTCGCGACCCCAACCTTGGCAAGGTTGTGCTCTACCAGCTGAGCTATTCCCGCGATTAACGATGCCATTAAAACATAATACAGTGCTGCATCCACTGCCATTCCCCAATCGGGACGCCTATTGTAGCCGCGACTAAACTGGTGTCAACAATCAAGATTCAAGTTATTGTTTTTTATTCGATTCCTTCAATTTGGGCCAGGCGCTGGATAAATACTGCCACATGGATACCAGTGTCAATGCTGCCGCAACGTATAGCAGCAACATACCAATCGCATATACCGGAATACCGAGCAGAGGGGTCTGAAATACCAATATACCCAGTGCCACCATCTGCGTAATGGTCTTGATCTTGCCGTAGACCGATACGGCTACCTTGCTCCTCGCCCCCAGCTCGGCCATCCACTCACGCAGAGCCGAGACGGTAATTTCACGGCCAATAATCACGGCGGCCGGCAGTGTCAGCAACACGCCATAATCACCATAATCCCTGTCCACCAGTAACACCAGTACTACCGCTACCATCAACTTGTCCGCCACGGGATCAAGAAAGGCGCCCAACGGGGAGATTTGTTCCAGCTTTCTGGCCAGGTAACCATCCAGTATGTCCGTCAGCGCCGCCAGGATAAAGACAAGGCAGGCCGCCAGGTTTGCCCACTTGAATGGCAGGTAGAAGACCACCACGAAGATGGGGATCATGGCAATACGCAGTAATGTGAGGGAGTTGGGAATATTCATTTTCAGGAATGAAAAGCGTCATATATTTTTTGTGCGAGATTCTTATTGATTCCGGAGACTTTAGCAAGGTCTTCAATGCCGGCGCTGGCAATCCCCTGCATACCCCCAAAATGACGAATTAATTGCTGCCTGCGTATGGCACCGATACCTCCCACATCTTCCAGAACCGAACGATTGCGTTTTTTCCGGCGTTGCTGCCGATGCCCGAAAATAGCGAAACGATGTGCTTCATCACGGATTTCCTGGATCAGGTGCAGGGCGGCGGAATTGGCCGCAAGGCGTACTTCCTTCCTGCCATCAGACAGGATCAACACCTCCAGACCCGGTTTTCGGCCCAGTCCCTTGGCGACGCCAATCAGGGCAATATTATCAAGTTGCAGTTCCTGTAAGCTTTCCCGTACACGGTTTATCTGACCTTTGCCGCCATCGATCAGGATGAGATCCGGCAATTTCCCCTCTTCCTTCTTCATCCGGGTATAACGGCGCAATATGACCTGCTGCATAGCAGCATAATCATCACCTGGCGCAACATTTTTCACATTAAAACGTCGATAATCTGATTTCAGTACGCCCTCCGAACCAAATACGACACAGGACCCCACTGTCGCTTCACCACTGGTGTGACTGATATCAAAGCATTCTATTCGTTCAACGGCCTCTTCCAGGCACAGGCTCTGACGCAGGGCATCGAGACGATCATGATGGTTTTCTTTTTGTCGCTGACGTTGTTGCAGAGCAATCGCGGCATTTTCCATCGCCATTTTCATCCAGAGCACTCGCTCGCCCCGCACAGCCTGTTGTATTTTGACCTTGCGTCCCGACTGTGACGACAGGACAGTTTCCATCATGTCCTGGCCATCCGGTTTATGACTGACCAGTATAGTCGGTGGAATCTGCCGATCGCTGCGGGCGCTAAGGTAATACTGGCTGATAAAGGCGGTGACGATATCTTCGGACAGGGAATCTTTCGTGTTTCCCGGAAAAAATGTCCTGTTGCCCAGATTCAGACCACCGCGGATATAAAAGATCTGAATACAGGCCATGCCCGAGTACATGCTGCAGGCAATAATATCAATCTCACCTTTGGGCGTCGTAATATGTTGCTGTTCCAGGACCTTGCGCAGGTTGCTGATTTGATCACGATAATGAGCGGCGCGTTCGTAATCCAGCTTATCTGCCGCCGCCTGCATCGGTGTCAATAAGGCATCAATGACGTCTTCATTTCTTCCTTCGAGAAACATGACGGCATATTTCATGTCTTCTGCATATTCAGACTTGCCGATGTAATCCACACAGGGTGCGGTACAACGTTTGATCTGAAACTGCAGACAGGGACGAGAACGATTCTTGAAAAAACTGTCTTCACACTGGCGCAACTGAAACAGCTTTTGCACCAGGTTCAGAGCCCGCCTGGCCGCGCCGGCACTGGGATAGGGACCAAAATAGCGTCCTTTACCTCGTCTGGCACCTCGAAAAAAACTGAGGCGGGGAAAATCCTGATCTGAGCATAGATAGAGATAGGGATAACTTTTGTCATCCCGAAATACAATGTTGTAGCGGGGCTTCAGTTCCTTGATCAGATTGTTTTCCAGTAATAGCGCTTCGCCTTCGGTATGCGTGACGGTGACTTCTATTGAGCGGATTTGACGAACCAGGGCCCGGGTTTTCATGGCGGCCTGCTTTTTGCTGAAATAGCTCCTCACCCGCTTCTTCAGATTACGGGCCTTGCCGACATAGATAACTTTGCCCTCACTGTCCAGCATGCGATAAACACCGGGCAAGGAAGTCAGTGATTGCAAGAAGGGCTTTAAACTGAATTCAGTCAAAATTAACCATTATAATTATTATTTTACATCTAGAAGCTCATGTATTTTATCGAATATATCAAAAAACATTTGCTCACTTAAACGACGGGTCTGAGTGTTATAGCGACTGCAATGATAGGAATCGAGCAAGCAACGCTGCTCCCCGATACTATGCAGGGCACCATGACCAAAGACGTAGTCTTTGTTTCGCAATGCCAGGGCCTTTAATACCGCTTTGTGGGCGATCCCTCCCAATGCCAGGATCACGAAACGCCTGCCCAAACTGGCAATTTCACTTTGGAGATAGGCGTTACACATGTTAATTTCGGCAGCAACGGGCTTGTTCTCAGGCGGCAGGCATTTTACCGCATTGGTAATTCGGCAATTCTTCAACTTCAGACCATCATCGACACTTATCGCTGTCTCCTGATTACTGAAACCGTACTGATACAGCGCCTTGTAGAGCAGAATACCGGCGTAATCACCGGTAAACGGCCTGCCTGTTGCATTGGCACCGTGCATACCGGGGGCCAGACCTACAATTAATAATTTTGGTCTTTTTGCGCCAAAAGAAGCGACTGGCAGGCCATGATAATCCGGATACGCATCGCGAACGGTCTGCAAGTGTTTGGCCAATCGCGGGCAGCGCACACAGTTGGCGTTATAAATCTGGTTTTCTGTCATGAAAAGTGTTAATTCGTTAATCCCACAGCTTGTATACAATGATATTTCATCAAATAATATACTTAATGTAATATATAATATATAAACCTTTTATGATTGATTGTTAAGTATATTTTTATATAAAATAAAAAAATTATTGTATACACTTCGAATGCTCCGATTTAATATTCACAACAGGGGCATTCACCACTCAGGCAAGCAGAACAGGTCCATCAAGCACACTATAGCAAGATCAGAGACTCATCCCTCCTGTTTAGCTCTCGCCTGGACATGCCGGTTCAAGCTATCTACCGTCTATCAATCAAGTGTTGTTATACTATAATTATTCCCTATTTCTTCAAGGATTTACATTATTTACTTGGTATGTATACTTAACTGTCCTCGAATGCTAATGCAGGTGCCGTAAACGATAGAATTTAAACGATGGACGATTCAACAACCGAACGCGCTGGTGACAGCACTTTTCATACTTTTGGCCAGATACCCAGTGTCATTGGCAAATATGATATTGACAAAGAAGTCGGCAAGGGCAGCATGGGTACCGTCTACTCTGCCTACGATTCATTTTCCAGCCGCACCGTTGCCATCAAGGTAGCTCATCCGCATTTCATTAACCAGACTGAAGATGGGAGCCGTTTTCGCAAACTCTTTTTTAATGAGGCACATGCAACGGCGGTGCTGGATCACCCCAGTATCCTGGGGCTTTATGACGCCGGCGTCGATGGTGAGCTCTGTTATCTGGTCATGGAATATGTGGAGGGTGCCAATACTCTCCAGCCCTTTTGCAAACCCGATACCATTTTGCCCATTCGCGAAGTGGTTGGCATCATCTATAAGTGCGCCAAAGCGCTGGACTACGCCCATCGTCAGGGGATTATTCACCGCGATATTAAACCCAGTAACATTCTCTTTACCAAAGATCGGGATATTCGCGTCGCCGATTTCAGTATTGCGCGAATCAATCGGGCAGATGAAACATCGACGCAATTCGATGGCTTTCTCGGTTCCCCCCTCTATATGTCACCGGAACAAATAAACGAATGGTCTATTGAAAGTAATACCGATATTTTTTCGCTGGGTAGCGTCCTGTATGAAATGTTAACCGGCGAGCATCCCTTCAGATCTGACAGTCTGACCAAGATAGCGCATAAGATCACGAATACTCAACCTCGGCCTTTATCAGAATTCCGAACGGATTTGCCCGAAGGACTCGATTACATCCTCAGCCGTATGCTGAAGAAAAAAAACAGTAAACGCTACAGTATGGGACTTGATGTGGCGGCTGATCTGGCCCTGATTTATGATGATCTGGAAAAAATAGAAACAGAAGATTCACTGCGGGAGAAGTTCAACAGCTTAAACCAGCTTGGCTTTTTCCGGGGTTTCAGTGATGCTGAAATCTGGGGGCTGGTACGGGCCAGTAACTGGCAGTCCTATCAGCACGGGGAAACCATTATCCAGGAAGGCGATATTGACAACTCCTTTTATATCATTCTGTCCGGTGTTGTGAATATCCAGAAAAACGGGCAACACGTCGACACGCTGCAACAAGGTTGTTGTTTCGGAGAAATGGGTTTCATCGCCAATACTGAAAGGACCGCCTCTGTTGTGGCCAAGACGGATGTGTCCATTATCAGAGTCAACGCTTCAACACTTGATCGGGCTGATGAAGGTACACAGCTTCGCTTCCTGAAAGTTTTTGTACAAACCGTCACTGATCGTTTGAAACAAACCACTTCCATCCTGACGCAACTCAGACAGATCTAATTCGCCGGGAGCTTGCCGGATTCCTGAGTCTTAACCCTGATAAGTATGACTCGCCAGTGAAATGCGCTTCGCGATACTCTCCACCGCCATAATGAGTGAGTCTGACAGTCCGGAACCTTCACTATAATCCGTAGGCACCAGGTTCGATACCCGGCCATCTTCGATAAAACCCCAGGCACGTCCCCACTTTTCACGATTCTTGCGATCATAAACACCGATAGCGATGCCCTGGTCTTTTCTGACCAGCGAAAAGCACGGAATGTCAGTATAGCCATCGCCCACCATGATCATCTGACTGATGGGTACGCGAATGTCTTCCGGCCCGATCTTACGGTTCACCTCAAAGGGTTTATCGGCAAAACCGGGGCCGAATATGCCTTTTTGTACATGGAAAATATAACGGGTCTTGTCGGTAAAACTGACCACCCTCTTGGGAAAGGCGATTACGCCAGCGCTATCGTAGTCAAAATCAGAGGCCCATATATCACAAAACTCATTGGCAATTTTTGTATTTCTCAGGACATCGCCAATACCGGAACTGATCAAATAGAACTCCAGGCTCAGCCGGGGATTGGTCCTTCTAACGGCTTGCCTGAGTCTATCAAATATCAGTTCAGCGCCGTCATAAAGAGGCAATTCGGCCCCCCACCTGGCCAGACCCGCCTTTGTAATCGGTTCAATTTCGCCGGAATTGGACTTTTCGATCATCTTGTACAGATAAGCCGGTACCGGATCCCAGTTGTCCTGTAACAAAGGCAAGACCTCTTCCTGCCAGAATCTGGGCACATCCAAACCGCACTGCCCCAGAAAACCCGAGGTGCTGTCCGGAGCCAGGGTATCATCGAAATCAAATATAACGGCTATGATTTCCTGCATAATTGTCTCTCAAATAGCAAAGCTGGTAGCGGCAGCGTACTTGAATTTTGCTTAATACTCTCGTTCGACAGCGTATCTGACGCGCGCAGACTCTTCCATCATCGTCACTGCGGGAAGAGCTTTGCCTTGCAGAAACTCCAGCGACGACCCTCCCCCGGTGGATAAATGCGAGAAACCATTCTGTAAGTCGAATGATTCAATAATCGCCAGGGTATCGCCGCCGTTGGCTAAAGAGAAGCCTTCGTTCTCTGCGATACAGACTGCAATTTCGTAGGTTCCGTTATGGAATTTTTCGAGTTCCACCACTCCCATGGGCCCACTCCATACTGTCGTCCCGGCCTCACGCAGGTATTTCTTGTAGCACTCTATCGTTTCCGGCCCAATATCCATAACCAGCTCATCAGACTCAATGGCGTCAACGGGTTTGATTACCGCCAACGATTCATCGTCCATTGAAGTACCACACACAACATCCACTGGCATCAGAATCGGCCTGTTGACAGCCTCTGCCTTTTCTATCAGCTCTCCGGCAGCATCAAGCAGCTCCGGCAAATACAGGGACTTTCCCATTTCCTTTCCGGCAGCCTTGAGAAAAGTATTGCCAATGACACCGGCCACCATCAGATGCTCCGCTTTCTCCAGTTGTGCCCGCAATACGTCAAACTTCGTTTCCGGTCGTCTCATGCCACCGAATATAAATACCAGCGGATGCACTACATTTTCCAGTGCCCGGCTCAAAGCCTCCACTTCCTTCACGAACAGAGGGCCGGTATAGGCCACGGGCAGATACTTGGCAATGCCGTGTATTGATGACTGTTGACGGCGGGCGCTGGCAAAGGCCTCATTAACGTACACATCGCACAGTGTCGCCATCTTCCTGGCCAGCTCATCCGTATCGCTCTTCTCGCCCCGGGCGAAGCGTATATTTTCAAGCATGACAATCTCCCCGGGCTTCACCTGAAGATCATCGAGCCAGTCTACAATCAATGGTATCTTTCGGCCCAGAGCCTCGCCCAGATAAGCGGCGACAGGGGCCAGGCTGTATTCTGAATCGTATCTGTCTGCCTTCGGACTGCCTAAATGGGAAAGGATGGCGACAGCGGCCCCGGCCTCGTGTAAAAGTTGAATTGTCGGCAGTGTCGCCCTGATACGGCTGTCATCGGCCACTTTGCCATCTCTCAACGGCACATTGAAATCCACACGCAATAAAACACACTTGCCTTTGAGGTTGGCCTCATCCAGGGTAATAAATCGTGAACGCGTCATAAACAGAACTATTTTATTTCAAAATGGATTGTATCGTCTTAATGCCAGAGGCATTCTCCAACTCTGCTGCCATGCAAGTCAATAGTCTGGCAAACGATTGATATGCCATTAAAAAACGGTGCCCGACCGAATTGCGCTTTATTTCCCATCCTGGTTTATGAAAACGCATAGCCAAAATTCTCCTTGAAGCTGTCAGCGAACTCCTGTCGACTGAAGTGGTGATTTTGCGTTCCTGCCTTTTCAATCTTGATGGCCCCCAGTAAGGATGCGATACGGCCACATGTCTCCCAATCCATATCATTCATCAATCCGTACAGCAGCCCTGCCCTATAGGCATCGCCGCATCCGGTAGGGTCAAGCAGTTCTCTGGCTTTCGCGGCGGGGATTTCATATTGTTTGTCTTTGGTATAAATAATAGAACCTTTTCCCCCGAGAGTGACAATGAGAGCGTCGACAAGATCAGTCACAGTCGCCGTAGTCAAACCGGTCTTATCTTCGATAATCTGCCATTCATAATCATTAAAAGTCACCCAGCTCGCCTGTTCAAAAGCCCGCAGCATTTCTCCTTTACCTATGATCGGTACATTTTGTCCCGGGTCAAAGAAAAACGGGATACCAGCATCGGCAAATTGTTCCGCATGCGAAAGCATCCCCTCCTTTCCATCGGGAGCAACAATCCCAATGCTGATACCATCACCGGCAGACACCCTGTTTTCATGGGAATGCGCCATGGCGCCAATTTGAAAGAAGTTAATCTGGTTGTCATCCAGATCGGTGGTGATAAAACATTGAGCGGTAAATTTATCCTCAATCACCTTGATATAGCGACTGTCGATATTGAGTTGTTGAAAGCGCTCCCGGTAAATCTCGAAATCCATTCCCACCGTTGCCATGGGAATGGCATCGCCTTCCAGCAAGGTCATGTTGTAGACAATATTTCCTGCACAGCCGCCGAATTCCCGCTTCATCTCCGGCACGACAAAGCTCAAATTCAGCATATGTGTTTTTTCAGGCAGGATATGATTTTTAAAATAATCAGGAAACACCATGATGTTATCGTAAGCTATGGAACCACAGATCAGCGCTGTCATAGAAAATTTACCTTTAATACATACGTTATTTTGAAAATGGCGGAGAGGGAGGGATTCGAACCCTCGATGCCCGCGAAGGCATGCCGGTTTTCAAGACCGGTGCATTCAACCGCTCTGCCACCTCTCCTGACAGGGCCGCCATTCTAGCTGAGATTATCAATCATACAAGCCAATGCGATACAATAAAGGGGTCGGAGACAATAGCGAATAGTAATCATTCTCAAATGACTCTGACCCCTATATAATGTATCACTCACGTAAAAGCCTGACTGGGGGGCTGCTTTCTCTGGAAGAACTAGTAAACTATTGTTTATATAGGCAATAATTGCTTTGGTCTTTGCCGAGTTCTAAAATCCGAAACTGTCATTCAATTGTCCGGAAACACTTGAAATATTGTTCAGTAGACCCCATGATCCTGTTTAACTAAACTTTTGGAGATTGTGAGATATGAGTCAAAGTCCCTATGCGGTCGCACATCCGGCTGGTTCGGTACTGGCCACCAATAAACTGATTCGCAATACCTACACCTTGCTTTCACTGACTCTTCTGTTCAGTGCCTTTACCGCTGGCATGTCCATGTATCTAAATTTTCCCTATATGGGGCCGCTGGTCACTCTGGGTGGCTATTTTGGTTTGCTGTTCCTGACCAGTCGCCTGCGCAATAGTGCCTGGGGCCTGTTATCCGTTTTCGCTCTGACCGGTTTTATGGGCTTGACACTTGGCCCTATGATCAATGCCTACGTGCACATGTATGCCAATGGCACAGAACTCGTTATGTTGGCCCTGGGAGGCACTGGCACGATCTTTCTCGGTCTGTCCGGATATGCACTGACCACCCGTAAGGACTTCAGTTTCATGGGCGGCTTTATCATGGTGGGTGTACTGGTCGCTTTTCTGGCAGGTATCGGCGCCATGATTTTTGGTATTCAGTCATTGGCACTGGCTGTCTCTGCCATGTTCATTCTGCTGATGTCCGGCTTCATCCTGTATCAGACCAGTGAAATGATTCATGGTGGCGAGACCAACTACATCATGGCCACAGTCGCTCTATACATCACCATTTACAATCTTTTCACCAGTCTTTTGCATCTGCTGGGAGCGTTTGCGGGAGAAGATTGACACTTAAATACCCTTATCTCAAAAAAACCCGGCCCTGCGCCGGGTTTTCTCGTTATGTATTGCGCTAAACGCTTGTTCGTAACGGCTATCTACGCTAGGATTCGCGAGCTTTTCCCCTCCAGATGCTGAAGGTATGGCAGGCACCATTAATTTTATCAATTCGGGAGTAATCCAAAATGAAGATTGGTATACCCAGAGAGGTATATTCCGGCGAAAAACGGGTCGCAACAACACCTGAAGCCGCAGAAAAATTACAAAAACTCGGATTCAGTGTTGCTATTGAATCCGGTGCTGGTTTATCCGCCAAATTTTCCGATGAGGCCTATCGTGAAGCTGGCGTCGAAGTTGTCGAAGACACAAAGACCTTGTGGTCATCTTCAGACATTATCCTCAAAGTCCGCGCGCCCGGGCCACATCCGGAACTCGACTGCGATGAAGTCGATTTATTGACAGAAAAACACATTTTAATCAGTTTCATCTGGCCCGCCCAAAATGAAGAACTGCTGTCTCGGCTGGCCGCGAGAAAAGCAAGCGTGCTTGCCATGGACAGTATCCCGCGTATTTCCCGGGCACAAAAAATGGATGCGCTGAGTTCGATGGCAAACATAGCGGGCTATCGCGCTGTCATTGAAGCAGCACAGCATTTTGGTCGCTTTTTTACCGGGCAAATTACCGCCGCCGGGAAAATACCTCCAGCCAAAGTCCTGGTCATTGGAGCCGGTGTCGCCGGTCTGGCAGCGATAGGTGCTGCCAGGAGTATGGGGGCCATCGTCCGGGCATTTGATACTCGACCCGAGGTAAAAGAACAGGTTGAGAGTATGGACGGGGAATTCCTCTTGCTTGACTTCGAAGAAGATGGATCCGGTACGGGTGGTTATGCGAAGACCATGAGTGCCGAGTTTATCAAGGCTGAAATGGAACTGTTTGCCCGGCAGGCGGAAGAAGTCGATATTATTATCACCACTGCGCTGATACCCGGCAAACCCGCACCGGAGTTGATCACGGAAGAGATGGTGGAGTCCATGCAAAACGGCAGTGTCATTGTCGATCTCGCCGCTGAGCAGGGTGGCAATTGCAAGCTTACCGAAAAAAACCAGGTGGTGGTGAAACATGATGTCTCCATTATCGGTTACACCGATCTACCTAGTCGCCTGCCCACTCAGGCCAGTCAATTATATGCCACCAATCTCAGACATTTACTCACCGACATGTGCCCTGGAAAGGATGGTGAGGTCGTTATCAATATGGAAGATGAGGCTGTGCGTGGTGCCACCGTCATCAACAAGGGTGAAATCACCTGGCCGCCACCAGCGCCGAAGCTGTCTGCCGCACCGGTAGCCAGGGCAGAGGAAAAAGAGCAGGAGATCACTGTAGAAAAGAAAAAAACCTCGATTATTCCGGAGCCCATCAAACAATTTCTCCCACTAATAGTTGCAGGTCTGGCTCTGTACGGGCTGGGTTCCGTCGCACCGGCTTCGTTCATGACACATTTTACTGTTTTTGTGCTGGCCTGCTTTGTCGGCTACATGGTGATATGGAACGTATCCGCTTCCCTGCACACCCCGTTAATGAGCGTCACCAACGCTATCAGCAGTATTATTGTGATTGGTGCGCTGGTCCAGATATCAGCCTCGTTACCCATCATCAAAATACTTGCCGGTATCGGGATATTGATCACGAGTATCAATATCACAGGCGGTTTCGCCGTCACCCGACGCATGCTGCGCATGTTTCAGAAATAAGAGGAACTACCATGTCTGAAGGAGTCATCACAGTCTCGTATATAGCCGCCACCATTCTTTTCATACTGGCGCTGGGCGGCTTAAGTAATCAGGAAACAGCCCGTCGCGGAAACATGTTCGGCATGATCGGAATGGCCATTGCGATTATCGCTACCGTGTCTGCACCGGGCGTCACCAGTTATATGGAAATCGCTATTGCCATGGCCATTGGCGGGATCATCGGCTACATGCTGGCAGTCAAGGTGGAAATGACACAAATGCCCGAGCTGGTCGCCATTCTTCATAGTCTGGTGGGCATGGCTGCGGTTCTGGTGGGTTATGCCAACTTTATGGATCCGAATATCAGTTTCCCGACACCGATTGAAATGACCATCCACGAAATAGAAATTTATGTGGGTATATTGATTGGTGCGATCACCTTTTCCGGTTCGGTCATCGCATTCGGTAAATTAAGCGGCAAAATAGGCGGTTCGCCTATGCTGCTGCCCGGGCGTCACTGGCTGAATCTCGGCCTTTTAATCGCGACTGTCTGGTTCGGCAGGGAGTTTGTGCACGCCTCGGGAACAGGCGGTGGCATGGAACCGCTGATATTTATGACGGTGATTGCCCTGCTCTTTGGTATTCATATGGTGATGGCCATTGGCGGCGCCGACATGCCGGTGGTGGTCTCCATGCTGAACAGTTATTCCGGCTGGGCGGCATCGGCAACCGGCTTTATGCTGGGCAATGATCTGCTGATCGTTACCGGTGCGCTGGTGGGCAGCAGTGGTGCCATACTAAGCTACATCATGTGTCGGGCAATGAATCGAAACTTTATCGCTGTAATTGCCGGTGGTTTCGGGACAGAAGGCGGCACGGTCACTGCCTCTACCGAAGACCAGGGCGAGGTTATTGCCATCGATACGGAAGAGGTGGCTGATCTTATTTCAGACGCCAAGGAAATCATGATTATTCCCGGTTATGGCATGGCAGTGGCTCAGGCCCAGCATACCGTCAACGAAATCACCCGCGTGCTGAGAAACAAGGGGATCAATGTCCGTTTTGGTATTCACCCTGTCGCCGGCCGAATGCCGGGGCACATGAATGTACTGCTTGCGGAGGCCAAGGTGCCCTACGATATTGTCTATGAAATGGATGAAATCAATGACGACTTCCCCAAAATTGATGTGTCCATCATTATCGGCGCCAATGACATCGTCAACCCATCAGCTCAGGAAGATCCTAACAGCCCCATCGCTGGTATGCCGGTACTGGAATGCTGGAAGGGTAATATAACGATTGTTCTCAAGCGCAGCATGGCAACCGGCTATGCCGGTGTCCAGAATCCGCTTTTCTTCAAGGAAAATACCCGTATGTATTTTGGCGATGCAAAAGAAAGTCTGGATGCGGTGCTGAAGATCATAAACAATTAGTCATGGCGCTGTCATCGGGACAGCCCATCTGAACAACTATGTCGAAGATCGACTGAGCGAAACTTTGAAAAGGCTTAGAGCGTTTCCAGGATCAGCGTAATTTCATTCACGAACCTGGAAACGATCAGCGCCAGCACATTTGCAGCTGCAATCCGCTCGGCCTGGAAGCGATCTCGGGGCGATGTGAGAATCGCGCAGTTCAAGCCGAAAATATCAAGCGGAGGCCGTCTATGATTGAACCCTATAATTTCGTTGGTTTGATACCGACCATCTGGGGTATCCGGACACGGGAAGATATCAAAAAAAACATTGACCATTTACAGAGCTTGTCGAAAGCGGCCTACTGGCTCGCCAACCTTGATATCCCCGTCCGATTAATGGGTATCCCCGAGGGTGCCCTGCAAGGCTTCAATGATGAAATTATGGATCTGGATCATGCCTCCTACGCAAACTCTTGCGCAATCGATATTCCCGGTCCGGAGACAGATCAACTGGCTGAAATTGCAAAATCATTGAATGTCTATGTGATGGCCGATGCAAAAGCCCGCCACGAAGACTGGCCGAATCGATTTTTCAATGTGGGTTTTATTATCGACCCTCAAGGGGAAGTCATTCACAAGCAATATAAAATATCCCCCTTGTTTCCCTGCGAGCACTCAATGTGCGCACACGACATCTATGACTGGTGGATCGAGAAATATGGTAATAACCTGGATGCCTTCTGGCCGGTAGCTGACACCGATATCGGTCGTCTTGGTTTTCTAACAGCCAGTGATGCGAATTACCCGGAAAATGGACGTGGGCTTGCCCTGAACGGCGCCGAAGTGGCATTCCGAGGTTCCCTGCCGGCCCCATTCGCACAGAACGATGTCATGGAAATAACAACCCGGGCGCGGGCGCTGGAGAACAATATGTACGTCCTCTCACCCAACCTTGGCACCTATTATCTGTTGCCGGAGGAAGAAACTCCCATTGACGCCGGTGGCGGCCAGTCAATGGTGGCCAATTACAAGGGGCAGATTATTGGCAAACAACTGTATTCGAACGGCTCAACCTTTATTTCCGCCACTATTGATATTGAAGCCCTGCGTTACCATCGCGAACACGCGCAACTCAGCAACTGGTTGAAAGATATACGCTCAGAGTTATGTCAACTCATCTATCAGCAGGAACTTTATCCCAAAAACCTGTATATGGCGCGCGAACCGTTTAAACATGCCGAATACAAAGAACAGGTGATTGACAAGCAGATAGCGTCAATGTTCGAAAAGGGTATCTGGAAGAAATCGGGTTACGGCAAATAAACAATCCGGGCTATTTTTATTTTCTCACCTGTATTCGTCTTCACTTCCTGTGATAACTGGTGTGCGGTAATCACGAACCCTTACACTCCGTCACTCATTTCCTGCAATTCAGATTCTTTGTTTGGCAAGCTTGCCAAACATTGCGCCAACATCATTAATCCTCTATATTTTTCCTTTACTGACCGATAAAAAATTAGGGGCGCCGGGTAATATATTTTCACCCGCAGGTAACAAGTTTGATGAAAATCAGGATAACGACAATGTGAATTCTACTAATCAACCCGATAAACAATCAAGCAATCCAGTCCTGACACTCGGCCATTTCCGTTTAAGTTTCCGCTCAAAGGAAACCATCAACCTACCACAATATGTCGGCTCCGCGTGGCGTGGCTTGTTTGGCCATTCCCTGAAACAGGCAGTATGCGTCACCAGGATGGCAAATTGTAAGGCGTGTTTGCTCTATCACGGCTGCCCCTATTCGTACGTCTTTGAAACACCGCCTCCCGTAGATACAGAGCGCATGCGCAAGTACACGGCGCTCCCGCATCCATTCATAATCTTTCCCTTGCCTGCAGAAAACCGCACTCTTGAAGCGGACAGTGTCATGCAAATCGAATTAGTCGTCTGCGGACGGGCACTTCAATACCTGCCCTATATGGTATATGCGTTTCAGTTGGCGGGCGGAAAAGGCATCGGTAGAGAGCGAGGTACGTTTGAGCTACACAGGGTTGAGCAAAATATCAGCAATGTTTTGCCAGAAAGCTGGGAGCCGATAATGTACGCAGACTCACCAATGCAGTCCACACATGGTTTTGTTTCAAGTCCGCCCCCCTGCCCCGACGAAGTGCTGGTCACATTTGATACCCCCATGAGAGTAAAACGTGATGGACATCTGGTAGGAGCCGAAGAATTTGAGTTTCACGATCTTTTCCGCAGCCTTCTCCGGCGCATTGCCATGCTGATATATTTTCACGAAAACAGGGAGCTCGATGTAAATTTTGCCGAACTGATCAGCATGGCAAAACGCTTGACTGTCTCGAAGAAAAATTTACAGTGGCTAGACTGGACCCGGTACTCTTCACGACAGAACACGTCGATGCAGATGGGCGGCCTGGTGGGTAGCTTCAGCCTACACCAGCAGGATCTGCAAGCGTTCTGGCCTTTCCTGTGGCTGGGCCAATGGACCCATGCCGGCAAGGGAGCCAGCATGGGACTTGGGCATTACCGGCTCGGCATTCCGGCAAGCTTGCCAAACCAGCGAAAGAGAAGCGGCTGAGTAATAATCATCGGCATGGAGCCAAGGGCCATTTTGAAAACGGAATCGAACAGGATACCAGGTGCAATACCTGGTCCAGTTGCCAGGGACGCCATGGAAGGCAAGGCTCCAGTTACCATTGACAACATGGAACATAACGATATGAGCATCCAGGATCCCGGCAAGCCGCAGACTTATTCGCGGCGTATTCTACTTGCAGTGAGCGGACTGTCTCCGCAGATCGTCACAGAAACCCTTTATGCGCTTATCAGTAACTCAAATTCTCCATTCATTCCAGGCGAAATCCACCTTATCACCACGGCTGAAGGCGCCGAACGCGCCCGGCTGTCCTTACTGCACAATAAATCTGGCTGGTACTATCAATTGTGCAATGACTATGCCTTGAACGGGATCCGCTTTGATACTGATCACTTCCATATTCTTGAAAACAGTAATGGTGATCCGCTCACAGATATTCGCTCACCCGGGGATAACGAACAGGCGGCGGATATGATCATCGATATTGTCCGTGGATTGACTGATGATCCACAAAGCGCTTTGCATGTATCCATTGCCGGTGGCCGCAAGACCATGGGCTTCTACCTGGGTTACGCGCTATCACTCTATGGCCGTCCCCAGGACCGGCTCTCTCATGTTCTTGTCAACGCGCCCTATGAATCTCATCCAGATTTTTATTATCCAACACCAGCAAGCCACGTGATCTACACACCCGGCCCGGACAGCAAACCCCTGGATACCAAAGACGCGCAGGTGACACTTGCAGAAATACCCTTTGTCCGGCTACGTCATGGCCTGCCTGAAGATTTACTCACTGGCAAAGGCCGTTTCAGCGAAACCGTTGCTGCGGTGCAAAGGAATGTTGGACCACCGGAACTGGTGATCGACCCCACACACTGTGTACTGGAGTGCGGCCATCAGCGGGTTGAACTGAAGCCGGCAGACCATGCCTTTTTAACCTGGTTCGCCCACCGCGCCAAAGACGGGAAACCCGGGATCTGCAGGAGCGCAATCACACGAGCTGAAAAAGAAGAGTATCTAAGTGAGTACCGCAAGCTGCGTGGCGACTTCTCAGGGAGCGTCGAGAGCCTGGAAAATGCGCTTGCTAATGGTATGGATGAGGACTATTTTGATCAACGTCGTTCCCGATTACATAAAGCATTGAATCGTGCGCTGGGGAAAGCCGTGGCGGGGGAATACTACGTTTACAGTGATCGAAAACGTCCAAAGAGCCGTTATTCGCTCAGACTAATCCCCGAGCAAATCCAGTTCAGGAAGATTGACTAATAGACGGTGGATGCCAATGAATGAATCAACTATCAAGGGAAAAGCAGATCAAAAAAATATGGAAAAGCTTGAATACACCGTCCGTTTTGTAACACCCGCTTTTCTCGGTAATGCCGAACAGAATGCGCAGTGGCGCACGCCGCCGTTCAAGGCGTTGCTTAGGCAATGGTGGAGGGTGGCGCACGCGCCGAAAGAAAATTATGACTGGGAACGACTTCGGGAAGAAGAGGGCCGATTGTTTGGGCACGCCTGGTTGAAGAATGACAAAGACAATCAGGGAAGAAAAGTCAATAGCAGGAAAAGCAAAGTTTTGGTTCGTTTTGCTCACTGGAATCCAGGGCAACAGAATTCAAACTGGCCTGGTGGGCAAATGGAAAAAGTAGTAACCACTAAAGACGACAAAGGCCGGGTGCGAGCTGATTTGTATCTTGGTTTTGGTGCTGTACTTCCTCCGAAGGGTGGCTCCTCTATTATTTTGCGTGCTGGCGCCATTGCTGCCGGTGAAAAAAACACGCTGACTGCAGGGTTTCCTGAGAATAGTGAGTTGAAAGATGTGTTGCTGCTAATCGGTTGGTTTGGTTCGCTGGGAAGCCGTTCCCGTAATGGTTGGGGTTCGTTACAACTTGACGGTATGACGCTTCCTACTGCAATCAATTTACGACCCTTTGTCCGCGAATTGTCGCAATGTTTGACCCTCGACTGGGCTCACGCTATCGGAAAAGATGAGGAAGGTGTTTTAGTGTGGCTGACCGAACCCAAAAAAGATTGGAGGGCAGCAATGAGTGCTTTGGCTCATATCAAGGTAGGTGTTCGTGCGGCAGCTAAAAAATTTAGAGATGTAAGTAAGATTGGTGGGGTGCATTTATTAGGTTACCCAGCGGGTGGCGACTGGACGTTAAGAGAGTTTCCAAAAGAAGCACGCTTGTCGAGTCAGCTTCGCTTTAAGGTATTTGATACAAGTAAAGGAGTGGTTGGTGTTATCTACCACGTGCCGACCAAGTTACCAGAGGTTTTACGCAGTAAATTGACTGACAAGCAAAAACAGTGGTTGCAAGCAAATGAACTGTCTGTGTGGAGAGCTATTCATGCATATCTTGAAAGCAATTCCAGAATAAGCCGACTCAAATAAAAGAGCCAAACATGACTAACACGAACGATAACTTCTGGAAAACCAAACTTGCCGCCTGGCTGCACGATCCGGCGGAGAAGGCGTTAATCCTGCTACGCGACAAAACCGGCCATGAATGGGGAACGGTAAAAGAGTTGCGGAGCGAACTGGGTATTCCACATCCAACAAATGAAAATGCGGATTTCTGGCAACCCGTCAAAAGGGCGGACTGGTACGCCTCTGCTGCGGATCGTCCGCAGTTTCCGTTGGAAGATGACGGCAAACGGTTCAAGCCCTGGACACAGGTGGATTTCGCTAAAGAGCCGGTGCTTAGACATCCTTTGACAGCAACCAAATATCACCTGGGCAAGTTGGACGATATTGCCCCGGGGTATCTGAAAAAAGTCAGTGAGTACCATTTTCGTTCGCTGATCGTGTGGGATGAGCATGGTGCCCCCGATTTTCGCAAAACCCTGCTGAACTGTTGGCGCTTCGGCCCGGATACCCCGGCAGCTGATCTGAACTATCTGTGGCAGAACCTCCCCGCCGACACACGCATCCCCGATCACTCCATCTGGGCGCATCTGGACATTGTCTCCGCCTTTGCCGGGGCGATATCAGCAGACAGCAACGGCACACCGGCCTTGATGGCGGTCAGTTTCGGTCCTGTGCAGGGTTTTATCGCCGAGGCGCGCAGCACCTCCGACCTGTGGGCGGGTTCGCACCTGCTGGCGCGTATCGCCTGGGAGGGCATGAAAGTAGTCTGCAAAAAACTGGGGCCGGATGCAGTACTGTTCCCCAACCTGCGGGGTGTGCCGCTTGTGGATTTGTGGCTGCGTAATGAAATGGGTTTGCCCGAAGAACAGTTCGCAGACATGGATTGGGTAAAATCAAAATCCGATGCTAATTCATTGTTCGCTGCAGCCCTACCAAACCGATTTGTGGCGCTAGTACCGGCAGATCTGGTGGAGAGCATTGCTCAGGAAATCAAGCGGTCGGTTCGCAAGTTTATGAGTGATACAGGCAAGGCCGCACTCCGCAAGATTCTCGAAGCCATTGAAGAACCAGACTCCCCTGACTTGCCTTGCTATCAGCAACTAGATGAGCAACTAAAAGGATTCCCTGAGGTGCACTGGGCTGCAGTCCCCTGGTCGCTCGCGGAATCCGGAGAGCAGCCGGACGGCGGTAAATTAAAGAATGTGCTGAGCAACTTCTATCCGGAAGGCGGCAAAATTGGTTTTCTTGACAGCCCGGCGTGGCAGGTATTGCAACAGGACATCAACCTGGATGGAGCAAAGTTCTTTCACCCTAACGCAGGAACACTCTATCCTGCGCTTTATGAGCTGTTGGATCGAGTAGCGGCTGCCGCCAAATCGACTCGACCCTTTCAGCAACTTGAACAGTACGGCTACCGCTCCAGCCTCAACGGCGAGCGCGAGTGGCTGACGCTGGAGCAGGGTGATCCGGAAAAGAAAACTGGACTTTATGCACCACCAGGCAAGCGCGAGAACACCCTGTGGACACGCCTTGCCGAAAAAAAACCTTCCTGGGCAAAAAAAGGTGAACACCTGGATGGGCTGAACGCCATCAAACGTCTTTGGCCAACGTTGTTTGTTGAGGAAGTCAGGAAGATTGTCGGCGAACATGTCGGGCGTTACGTGCTTTCCACTCATACATTGGCCATCGCAACCAGTCTGGAGAAGCTGATCACCGATACAAAAAAGACGACAGCTCTTTTTGAAATTAGCCGCGAAGAAGGCCTGAAAAGGTATGATGCAGTTTCCTTGCCGCTATCCTTGCATAAAAAAGTAAAAGATGATGACAACCTCAATTTTGTCATCAGGCGTTTACCGTCAGCACTGGATGAAGATGAAGAAGGTAAACTGGCGAAGAAACTTAAAAATGTTCTGGGCACCAAACCGGAAACCTATTACGGCATCATCCTGTTCGATGGTGACAAGATGGGCGCCTGGCTGGCAGGAAATAAAGCCGAGTTCCAGATGCAATACATTGAAAGCTGGCATCCGACGATACAGGCCAGCGTGCAGCAACGTTTTCAAGACAACCCGAAGCTAAAAGAGTATCTGGAATCCAAGCGCTGGCCATCGCCTGCCCGGCATCGCGCCATTTCCGAGGCATTGAACCAGTTTTCCCTCAAAGTGGCGCGCTTTGTCATGGAAGACTGCTTCAAGGGCAAGCTGGTCTATGCCGGTGGCGACGATGTATTGGCCTTTGTCTGTGTCGATGACCTCCTGCCAGCCATGACCCTGCTCCGTTATCTCTATTCGGGTAAAAAAGTCCCGGAATGGCTGCTGGATCGCCTGGATATCGGGGTAAGAAACCGTTTTGACAGTAACAATGGTTACCTGCGACTGAATGGAAAACTTTTGTTAACAATGGGTGAGAAGGCCACTGCCTCCTGCGGTGCCATTGTGGCGCATCATCAAACTCCTTTGGGGCATATTCTAAAGCGGTTAAGAGCGGCTGAGTCTGAAGCCAAAAATATTGATATGAATAAAAATGCCTTTGCCCTGAAAGTCATCAAGCGCGCGGGTGGCGAAATCGGCATTACCGATAAGTGGTGGCACGACAATGATTACAAACAGACACCGGAATTACTGTTTAAGCTGATGGAATTGCTATCCCATAAAGGTGTGTCCCGGCGTGCTACCTACAATAGCGTTACCTGGCTCGATCAATTGCCGCTGAATCCACCGCTGGAGATGCTAAAGGCTAA
Organism: Gammaproteobacteria bacterium; assembly: GCA_024278135.1. Taxonomy (GTDB): domain Bacteria; phylum Pseudomonadota; class Gammaproteobacteria; order Eutrophobiales; family Eutrophobiaceae; genus WLWS01. The sequence continues at coordinate 9,096 of JAJRTU010000301.1, read as the reverse complement.
TCTGGCGCATCAGTTCAGGCAACAGGGTGGCGGTATCGATGGAGCGAACCTGGCGATAGAACTGGCAACCTATGCAGATCATCACTGGAAGGATGAAACTGAAAAAGCTGGACAGTATCAAGGGAGAAGAAAGGATTCAGCCGTACGTTTGGCCAATCTGCTCATGGTAGGAGAATTCCTGGCGCGAGAATCCCGGCTTGAACACGAAAGGACAAAGAATCCTGAAGAGGATGCAGCATGAGCATCGAATACCGCTTCGTGCAACCCGTAGATACCGTGTCCATTCGCGGCAATAAACTCTTTGGCGATCCAGGATCCATCGGCGAAGACAGCTTTCCACCCACACCATCCGTACTGGCGGGAGCATTCCGCTCTCACTTACTGACGAAAGCAGCCGATAAGATCGGCGATTTCACTCAAGGGATACGGCTATCCGATGATGGGCTGCATACCGTGCTAGGGACGATCAATGAACCAGGCCGTTTTACCATTGCCCGATTGCTACTGGCCCAACGCAATGCTGAAGATAAACTGGAACTGTTTATGCCCTTGCCCGCTGATGTAAAGGTATTCGATGAGGACAAGACGGTATGGGTATGCACGCTGGAACCTCAAGCGATACCGGAAGGCGTCCAATCCAGCCAGATTCAAGAGCTGCCTTTTGTCCCTGTGCTGCGCCAGGACAAGCAGGGAAAGCCGGAAAGTGGCTGGCTGTTAAATAAAGCTGGCATTGCCGTCTATCTGAAAGGCCAGGCTTTGCAACCGGAGCATCTTGAGAAGCAAGAAACCCTATGGAAAACCGAATCCCGCGTCGGTATTGGCCTGTCAGCCGCCTCGCGTACCGCTGACGAGGGCAAGTTGTTCACTGTAAATCACACCACAGTTCGCCAGTCCGAACATGAAGGCAAAAGTACCGCAGGCCTGCTGGTCGGACTTTACGGTTGCAACGGTCAATTACCGAAGAGCGGCTTTATCCGCCTCGGCGGTGATGGCCGGGCGGCGAAGTTTTCGTTGGTGGAGGCTGATTTGCCAGAAACACCACTGCAGCAGATAGAACAGCAAGGCCGGTTCAAGCTGCTGCTGCACACACCAGGGTTGTTTGGCTCTGGCTGGTTGCCGAATGGAGTAGTAAAAATAGACGGCCGATACGAGTTGCGGAGCGATGACTTCTCCGCGCGCCTTTGCTGCGCAGCAGTTCCCCGTCATGAAGTCATATCGGGCTGGGACCTGGCGAGGTGGCAGCCCAAGGTCGCCGAACGTATCGCACCGACGGGTAGCGTCTACTGGTTCGATGAAATAACGGGAGATATCTCCGCACTTGGCAAGCTTGTCAAAGATAGGCTATGGCCGGAAAACGCCGAAAATACCCAACGACGTGCAGAAGGCTATAACCGCATACAGCTCGCTTGCTGGTAATAATGTCAAGAGGAAAAAAACATGTTTGAACAGACAAGACTGATGTTTCTCTACTGTGTCACTCCCGTCCACATGGGGGCAGGCCAGGCTATGGGCGTGATCGACAATCCCATCCAGCGTGAACGCCACACCAATCATCCCAATATGGCCGGTTCCGGGATAAAGGGAGCGCTTCGCCATCATATCAATGGAAGCTGGGGCAAAAATCTGGTTGATCGCCTGTTCGGGCCGGAGAGTAATTCTTCAGACCATGCCGGCGCAGTAAGCTTTGGAGACGGCCAGTTGCTAGCCTTCCCGGTACGCAGCCTGAAACAGGCCTTTATCTATGCCGTCTCTCCCACCACCCTGGCGCGGCTCAAGCGCTTGGCTGAGTTGACAGGGACGGATACGGATTGGGAGGTACCCATCATCAATAGTGACTATGCGGAGGTCTGTGATAAGCGCGTGCTCAACGATGACAAGCTAGTGCTGGAAGCTTTTGAATATCAGGCATCAGTGTCTGTCGATCTTAAACTTATTGCGAAGTGGATTGCCGACAACGCGCTGCCGGAGGGTGATACACACCGCTTTTTCCGTGACAAAATCAAGGCTGATCTCGTGCTGCTACCCGATGACGCCATAACCCATTTTGTTGAGAATGCCACCGTAGTCGAGGCCCATGTGCGCATCGATGATTACACAGGGACCGCCAAAGATGGTGGTCTGTTCTACACCGAAAACCTGCCACCGGAGACCTTGTTGATCGCGCCTGTGTTTACTTCGGTGGAACGTTCAAAAAATGGCAATTTGAAAGCCAATGAAGTCATGGGGGAAATACAGAAGGCTTTTGACAGGCAACTTGTCCAAATCGGCGGCGATTCGACTACAGGCCGCGGTCAGATCATATTGCACTTCGCGATTAAGAAGGGAAACGGGGAGGAGCAGTCATGAGTATGACCCTGGATCAACAGCGTGCACAATATGCCTGGAAAAGGCGGAAGAGGCTGCGCAACATCACATCATCAGTGACTACACCAATCTGGCTAAATCAGTCGCCAGCCTGATCATGAACAGCGGACTCATGCAAACGTTGACTTTTTTGCAGTCGAAAAATGATGAGCAGCATAAAATGCTGTTGTGTCACTTGACTATGTGGTTGGGGAGAACACTCGGTGGCACACTGGTAGCAGAAAATGATCGCTTCCCATCGGAACTGGCCGCTGACTTTAAAACGGTGTTAACCGCATTATATAAGTCACCATCTGAACTCTATATGCGCGCCAACAGTGAAACCATGGCCTTGCTGCGCTGGATACGCCAATTCGCCGATGCAAAGAAATCGATGGAGAAGACTTCATGATCCCTGCTGTTCCCAAATATCTTGGAACAGAATTCAATACCGCGCCACCGGGGCATCGCTTCAGCCTGTATTTTCCTGTATGGGATCCAGAGAGCTGGGAGATTGAGAAATCAAAAAAAGCATTAGCTTTGAAAGAAATACTCAGGCTCCCACCAGAGAGCAGTAAGCAAATTGATGCCCTGCGCGAACGTCAGCAATCACTGCTACTTATTCATGGGGAAAACCGGTATTTCACGCTGGAGGCCGTCACCACCTCGCCTCTGGTCACCGGCATGGGCATGGAACACCCGCTGGAAAATGGCTTTGCCTTCCTCAATCCCTACGGTATCCCCTACCTGCCAGGTAGTAGCATCAAGGGCGTGTTGCGCCGCGCGGCGGACGAACTCGCTAAGAACAGTCGTACGAACTGGTCACAGGCAGCGATCGATCAACTTTTTGGTCACGAAGATAGCAGCCATGCCCGCCGGGGCATACTCACATTTTGGGACAGTATTCCGGAAATCAAGGGGAACGCACTGGCGATGGACGTGATGACGCCGCATTTCGGGAAATACTACCAGGGAGATGAATCCCCCCATGATGCCGGTCAACCCAATCCCATCGTGTTTATGGTGATCCCGCCGGAGTCGAAATTCAGCTTTCATATTACGGCTGACGAAAAGCGAAATCCCGGTGAGCTGAAAGGTGGCAAATGGAAGTCCTTGCTCAAATCTACCTTCCTACACGCTTTTGAATGGCTTGGATTTGGCGCCAAAACATCCGTAGGTTATGGCGCATTTCAAATTGATCCGGAAGTTTTACAAAGGCAACAGGAGCGCAATCGCAAAGAATTAGAAGATGCGAAAAAAAAAGCAGAAGAGGCAAATCAGCAACGAGCAATAGACGAAAAAAATGCACGGAAAAAAGCCGAATTCGATGCCCTGCCGGAAAGTAGGAAAGCCATCATACGTGCAGAAGAGGATATCAATAAGGCAGAAAACCATGTTGATCGAAGGAGGCGGTACACAGATATTGCAAGCATTCTGAACAAGTTGGTCGAGCAGGTAAGAGTATGGTCAAATTCAGACGAACGTAAAAAGGTCGCCACTTTTATTGAAGGACAATATGATCGGATAGGTTGGTCTGCCCCTGGAACCAGGGGAGACAGGCGCAAAAAACAGGAAATAAAGAAACGTAATTTGATCGATACAATTCGAGCAGAAGGAAAATAGGTGTAAATACCCTATCGTGAAGGAAGGATTCTCGCTTCGTAGATGCTGATTTGCTGCATAAGGTCGATAGCTATTGCCCACAATGCAAGATAAAATCCTGAATATGATCACGTCACTTGATACTGTCCGCTCGCAAATTGAAGAACTTTGCCGCAGGCACCATGTACTCAGGTTGGAGCTTTTTGGCTCAATGGCCCAAGGAAATTTCGATAATACATTTAGTGATATCGACTTTCTTGTGGAGTTCGAACCTCTGGAACATGGGCGGTATGCTGATCATTATTTCGGCTTGCTGGAAGATCTTGAAACCTTGCTGGAACGAAAAGTTGATCTAGTCACCATACGGGCGGTAAAAAATCCTTATTTTCTGGAAAGTATTGGACGCTCACGCGAATTGCTGTATGCAGCTTGAAGCAAGAAAATATCTCTTTGACATACAACAGGCGGCCAGGTTGCTCGATCAATTTACCACCGGCAAGTCGGTCGATGATTATGTCAACGATCCGCTGCTTCAATCTGCTGTTGAGCGCCAGTTTGAAATTATTGGCGAAGCAACCCGCAAGCTGGAAAAGCTTGACTCATCGGTGATTGCGCACATTTCTGATCATCGCAAACTTATCAATTTCAGGAATATTCTGATCCATGGTTACGCGGAAGTGGATGATTATCTTGTCTGGGATTTGTTACAACATAAACTGCCGATCCTGGTACAGGAAATAGAAGTTTTATTTGATCAAAATGACGCAACCTGAGCCTTGCCTGCTAAAATAGCTGCGTTAACAGCGATTTCCCGGCAGGCGCATTAGTGGACATCCAGTCACGGTGGAGAATCAGGGATGCTGGAAAAACCCAGCAGGAAAAGTGGCACGATTGGTAAAGCATGTCTACGAGGGTGGCAATAGTGCATTGGGCGTGAAACGATTACGGCACGACAGCAAATCCCTCGGCGCTGAAATCCGCATCCAGCGCGAGTGCGTTAGTCAGGCCGAGCCTGCGCATAAGCACAAACGAGGTGCAATCCGTGAAGCTGTATCGTTGATCACCCCTGTTGCAGAAGAGTTCCCACGCGGCGCGTTCGTCTTCAATGGTAATGTGGACCATATCAACCTCATCGGGATCCAGCAGGACAGAACCGACAGAACGCGCAGCCTGGTGACCGAGACGGTACAGGCATAGGGAAATGGTCTCATCGAAAATGAAATTTGTAATAATCAGTCGGCCTGGAAACACGCGGAGTGTTTCACCAACTCGACTATGCTGAGGATCCTTGCGATTGGCATACGCAAACCAGGCACTGGTATCCACAAACAGCCGTTCCATCAACACTCCTTCGTTTCTCCATACAGATGCCGATCATGATCCTCGCCATAGCTATCTGCGTCCTCGCCAATACCCTCGATTTCTCCAAGACGGCTACGCGAGGTGGATGCCGATGGAGCCAGTGACACACGCAGAATTTCGCGAACCAGGGCCGAGAGACTACGGCCCTCACGCGCGGCGCGGGCCCGTAAGGCTTCATACTGCCATTCTTCGAGTAGTAGCTGAGTTCGGTGCATGCATACATATTACATCATACATCTCTTTTCGACCATACCTGTCTTTGTTTTCTCTTACACTGCCCCCGTATTTGTGATGCTGAAAGCTATCTGTAACTCTGGTCAACGACCATGAGCCCGGAATCAGGAAATTGCCGGGGGATAACATATTTTTCAACCAGGAATTATGAAAAAAAGTGTAATGACACTGGAACAGAGGGAGAACAATATGAGTCCAGCTATTTTCCCACCGGAAACAGGGTGCTCCACATTTCCCGTGGCGAAACACTGCACATCTCTCCAATGTTTCCCAGTCCCAGCAACATCTTATCGCCGGTGACAAAATATTCCGCGCCCTCGGCAAGCGCAGCGGCAAGGATGGGGCCGTCGTCCGGATCGTCAACCTCAATCTCCGCCAGGGTCGTATCACCGGATGTAACGCATGCCAGTTCACGCAGGTTCTTTACGGCAGACTCCAGCATCGTAGCCTGCATGCCAAATTTTCCCGTCTGGATGTGCTCAAACTCGGCCAATACCCTTTCATCAATAAGCAACTCCTGTTCTGCAGCAATTATGTTCAGCAACTCCCAGCACAGTCCCTGGGTGCTCAATGCACTGACCAGCACATTAGTATCGAGAAAAACCCTCACGAAATATCGCGGAATACATCGTCGTCTGTATAATAGCCTGCTGCTTCCGCAAAGGGCATCGCCTTTCGGCGAAACTGGCGCAGGCGGGCCAGCGCCAGATGGCAGCGCAGCATCTCGCGTGCGATCTCGCTTTTGGTCTTGTGCTCCTGTTCAGCCAGTTCGGACAGACCGGCCTCCAGTTCATCGTCGATACGAATAGTCAATGTGCCCATAGTAGATATCTTCGGTTGTCCCTTTGTAAGACAATGTAATACATATACATATAGGAACTTCAATGACAAAAACTATATTGATCTGCACCGTTGGCGGCAGCCACCAGCCGGTTCGCAAGGCGATTGAGGCCACCCGTCCGGATTTTGTCTGTTTCATCTGCACTGGCCGGGATCCCGAGACCGGTAAACAGGGTTCACAGGTACAAATCACCGGTAAAAATAACGTCATAAGCACGGGACCTAGTGAGCCAGCAAGCCTGCCTAACATCCCAACACTTTGTAATTTATCCCCAAAAAACTTCGAGATATGCCTGGTACCGGCAGATGATCTGGACGCGGCATTCCTCAAGATCCGGACGGCTATTTTTGATCTGATAAATCGTTTTCCTGATGCAAGAGTCATTGCGGATTATACAGGCGGTACAAAATCCATGACGGCGGCACTGGTGACTGCAACCCTGCAAATTGATGGTGTCGACTTGCAACTCGTCACTGGTGCACGGGCTTACTTGAACAAGGTGGCGAACCATACTGAATACGCCATTACCGCAAACCTGGATAATATCCGCCTCGAAAGGGCCATGCGGCCCCATCTTGATGCCTGGAGCAGATACGCCTATGACGAGGCATCCGAGGGACTCAGCACTATTTCTACCCCGTCCAATGCTGACTTACGCGCACACCTGGGACTTGCCCGCAATCTAAGCCGGGGATTTGCCGCATGGGAGCGTTTCGACCACAAGATGGCGCTTGAATCACTTGTCCCCTACCGATCCCGTATAGGCCAATTATTGAAATTGCATCTCATGGCCCTGGAAATATTGAACGAGGAAGACAACAAAAGGCGTGAACCGCTACAACTATATGATCTTTGGCTGAATGCACAACGCCGCGCGGCACAGGGGCGTTATGATGATGCTATTGCTCGCGTCTACAGGCTCGTGGAATGGACTGCTCAGTGGCAATTGTGTCTACATGAGGGTATTGATACTGCTAACATCCCGGAAGAAAAGATCCCGCAAGAGGTAGAACTGTCAAAAAACAGAGATGGCAAGTATCAGGCTGGTCTCTATGATTCCTGGATGCTGGTCAGCTATTTGTTAGATAACGCTGCCGCTGCATTTTTCAGTGATCACCGCAAGGCGCTGCTAAACTATTTGCAGATCCGTAACGGGTCTATTCTTGCTCACGGTTATTCTCCGATCGGAAAGGAAAAATGGCATGATACGACAGCCTGGATAGAACAATACTTTTTGCCTGTGCTAAAAGAATTGATACATTTGGATGGAGAACTCCGTTTTGATCTTGACCGTTTGCAACTTCCCACTCAGATTCCTTTCCCGGCGCCCGGGTAATCATCTCAAATTAGCATACATACACGTCACACTTGTCTTTGATCTGCGGCCACTCAACTTGATCGTCGCGTTGATGGAAAAATCGAAACATGCTGTGCTCATTACTTCAAAGGACGTGGGGGACAAATAATAGGCACAACGTAAAAAATAATGCTACAGAATGTGCAGCCAGGCTCGAGGAATTTAGAATTAAGCGTAAGCGGTAAACAAACCACAGGGTTGCTTAGCAGAGTTTGATCTGATCCTTTGTGATAGTGCCTGGCAATAGAGCTTCAATGGCTTCAACCGTTTCTGCCTTAGGTAGCTCTGTGAACAGATAGCGGAGATAAGCATAAGGCTTCAGTCCGTTGGCCTTGGCGGTCTCAATTAACGAGTACAGATTGGCGCTGGCTTTGACACCCTTGACCGAGTCGCTGAACAACCAGTTTTTCCTGCCCACCACAAATGGTCGGATAGCATTCTCTGCCAGGTTGTTGTCGATCTCCAGACGACCATCGTCCAGATAACGGATGAGTTTCTCCCACTCGTTGTGCAGGTAGTTCAACGCTTTACCCGTCGCGCTCGTCGGTGGCACCTGTGCCAGCACGTCATCCAGCCAGCAACGCAACTCATCAAGCAGTGGGCGGGCATGCCGCTGACGATGGTCATGGCGTGCCTCGGTGTCAAGTGTCCGTGCCTGCTTCTCGACTCGATACAGTTTCTGGATCAGTGCCAGCCCTGTGTGTGCTTTTGTGTTTTGTTTTTTCTTGCCTTGTGCTTTAACCGCCTCGCTAAACTTGCGCCTGGCATGGGCCATGCAACCCACGTGCGTAAGACCATTCATTGTCACCACCGCATTGTAGCCATCATAACCATCGGTTTGCAGATAGCCATTGAAGTCTGCCAGCAAACGTTTCGGTACCGCCTGGCTGCGAGAAGGATCATAGTCAAACAAGAGCACCGGCTCTGCGGGCGGCCCACCGCGCTGCAACCACAGGTAGGATTTTGATTGCGCCGTTTTACCCGACTCTTTCAATACCTGCACGGGACTCTCGTCCATTTGCACGATGTCATAGTCCAACAGACGATCACGTAAGAGATTGATCACCGGTTGTACCAGCGTGCCTGCCCGGATCATCCAGTTCGCCAGCGTCGCCTGGGGTAGCTCCACACCGATGCGCTGCAAGATCGTCTCCTGCCGATATAAAGGTAAGGCATCCTGATACTTCGACACGGTGATGTGTGCCAACAGGCCCGGTGAGGCCAGGCTTTTCGGGATCGGCTGTGCCGGCAACGGTGCCGTCTGAAGACACTGACCACAATCACAGGCATATTGTTTGCGAATATGCCGGAGCACTCGGATCTGCGCCGGGATAATGTCCAGTTGCTCAGAGATGAC
>JAJRTU010000300.1 GCA_024278135.1 Gammaproteobacteria bacterium | reverse complement strand
TGGCGGTAGATAATCGCTCGCTGGATCTGGTCAGAAGGGAGGCGGATATCGCGATCCGCTTCGCCCGCCCGCAACAACTGGATCTGGTGACGCGGCGCTCCATCAGCTTTCATTACGGGCTCTATGCATCAACAGAATATCTGCAACGCCATGGTCGGCCGAAAAAACTGCAGGACTTCGCTCAACACACTTTTGTCAGTTACGATGAGACAATATTTCGCAGCGCCACGCTGCGGCGCCTGGAAAAACTGTTCGGTCAGCATCAGGTATTGCACCGCTCCACCAGCAATGCGGGCATTCTGGAGACCATTAAACAGGGGGTGGGTCTGGGTGTGACAGGCTGTTATTTCGCCGATGCGGAGTCCGAACTGGAACGTCTGTTACCGACGCGCTTCGATCACGCCTTTGATGTCTGGCTCGTCACGCACAGTGATATGTACAAGAGTGCGAGGATCAAGGCTGTATTTGATTTTTTTGCCGGGAAACTGGAAGAGGAAGTGACAGCGTTTGCCGGCGTCCCCTTGCCAAGCTGAGCGAATCAGCTCGCGTTGTCTTCGAGCAGTTTGACCAGTTTTTTGTTCTTTGTTTTTTCTGCCAGTGTGATCGCGGTATTTTTCGCTTTATCTTCAATCGACACATCCGCACCGCTGCCCAGTAACAGCTCCACCATATCCATATCCTTGTTCACCACTGCCATCATCAGGGCGGTGCGTCCCTGGGTATCCACCCCATTGATATTCGCCCCCTCGATCAGTAATTCCCTGACAATACCGCGATTGCGGAAAAATACGGCGCTCATCAAGGCCGAACGTCCGCTGGCGTTGGTGGCATTGACATCATTGCCTTCTGCAATCAAGGCCTGCACAGCCTTTAGATTACCCGCTTTCGCCGCCAGGTAGATAGGGGGCACTTCTTTGACTACTTTTTTCGCATCACCGGCTTCCTGTGCCGGAACTACAGAAACATACCCGGCCAACAGGAATATACCCAGGCAATTTACCCATGCACCAGAGCGCCATTTGTTCTTCATACCCCAGATAACGGCAATATCGGCAGAAACTGAAGCCCGGCAGATGAGTATACCGATACGTCTCAGGTCTCACTTGACCGCATTCGGCGCAGAGCAAATATCAAACAGAGGAGAAATGCGGGAATATGAACCTGACAGCGCATGAAATGTGGCATCATTCATCTATGAACGAAGACGGTACTGAACAGCAGAATTTTGCTGAAAAATTAGGTAGCGGCATGGTGATCGCGGCCTGGATTGTAGTGTTGGGCATGGCGACGTTATTTTTTGATCGTTTTATGGAACGGGAACATAATCCCAATCAAAAAGTCCAGTTTGCGGAAAGTAATGGCGCCAGAGAGGTGATATTGCAACGAAACCGCCAGGGTCATTATGTCACCAGCGGCAAGATAAATGACGTCAAGGTGAAATTTCTGCTGGATACCGGCGCCACCGACGTGAGCATACCGGAGCGTATCGCCAGGGCGTTGCGGCTGGAACGCGGTCCTGAAATTGACGTCACCACGGCCAACGGGACCATCACTGTACACATGACGCTGCTCAGGCGCGTGCAGATCGGCAACATTGTGCTGAGGGATGTGCGTGCCAGCATAAACCCGCACATGGATGCAGAAGAAATATTGCTGGGCATGAGCTTTCTCAAACACCTGGAATTTACCCAGCGTGGTGATCAGCTTATCCTCAGACAATTCAACTAGGTAACGAAGCAACTATGCCAAGCGATAAAGACTTACCCGCTGATATTGACACTACCGTACGCCGGGCCCTGAACGAAGATATCGGCAGCGGAGATCTGACCGCAGAGCTTATTCCCGCCGCAGCCCGCTCCGAAGCCGAAGTGATTTGTCGCGAGCAGGCCGTGCTTTGTGGCAGCGCCTGGTTTGATCAGGTGTTCAGGCAGGTGGATGACAGGGTCAAAGTGAGCTGGCTGTTGCAGGATGGTGATGCCATCAGCGCAAATCAGACGGTCTGTCAACTGCAGGGGCCGACACGCGCCATACTCAGCGGTGAACGTTCCGCCCTGAATTTTCTGCAACTGCTCTCGGCGACGGCGACACTGACCCGCCGCTATGTCGACAAGCTGGGGCACAGCAAGACGCGTCTGCTGGACACCCGCAAGACCATTCCCGGTCTGCGCACGGCACAAAAATATGCCGTTAGCTGTGGTGGCGGTATGAACCACCGCATGGGACTTTACGACGCCATACTCATCAAGGAAAACCACATACTGGCAGCAGGCGGTATAGCCGCAGCGGTGACGCAGGCGAAGCGCTCGCAACATGCGGTGGAAGTGGAAGTGGAAAATATTGGCGAGCTGGAAGAGGCTATTGCTGCCAGCGCCGACAGCATCCTGCTGGATAATTTTGATCTTGCGGGTATGCGAGAGGCCGTGGCAATCAATGCCGGGCGCGCCAAACTGGAGGTGTCGGGAGGCGTCGAAATGGATCAGCTGTCGGCCATCGCGGCCACGGGTGTGGATTATATTTCAGTTGGCGCCTTGACCAAGAATATCAAGGCGGTGGATTTTTCCATGCGCCTGTTGTGAGTGTATCCTGCCCCTTAATCTACAGCCGACAGGATAATGCTCGCCCAAAGGTCCGGCGAAAACTACAACTTGCTTTTGACCAACTGATAAATGTCTTCGGTCAGTTCATTACTCCCGGCCAATATATTTTCCAGTTGTTGGCGACGGTCATTGATAAAATCCTCATCCTTGATGCCGCCGATATTGATGTAGACATTCAAGGCCGCGCTGCGCAACGCCGCATTCGCCGCCAGCACGGCAACACCGGCGTCGCTGATGACATTTTTGTTGCCCTTCTCTGCCATCGGCCGACACAGTTTAATGAGCTCAGCGCAGAGCCCGGCACAGGCCAGCGGCACGTCGGTGGCTTCTTTCAGTGCTGACTGGATGGCCTGTGAGCGTGTCGCTTTGTCTTCATCCGTGTCTTTCGCCATGCCGTAGGCCGCCATCACCTGATCAAAAACATCGACATCAGCCTTGATCATGTCGCCAAGCTGCTGACGCAGTTGTTCGGATGTCGACAGCAATGCCTGCATTTCGGCATCAACCGCTTCGTAGTTTTTTTTGCCGACAGTAAGATTGGCGACCATGCTGACCAGGGCCGCGCCCATTGCCCCCATGATCGCGGCAGCACTTCCCCCGCCGGGTGTCGAGGCCTTGCTGGCCAGATCATCCAGAAAGGTCTGGACCGGTTTTTCTATTATCATGCTCATACTCCTGCTCCTGCTAATAAGTGAAGGTTTGAATGAAAAATTGAGCGCAGATAATACCCGCTATGCCCCGTATCCTGCCATGTTTTGTTGTCGCTGGCTTTCGCATCGGTTACCTTTACAGTTCACAAGGGGCATTGACGATGATGATGTAGGTCATGTGGAACTCGTAAGGAAAGGCATTTCCATTAAAATACTTTTATAAACAAAGACCTACGGAGAAGTTTAATGAAGAAACTCCTGTTTCAACTGGATACTGACGAGCACCCCTCTGTTTTCGATACGGTAGTGGGCTACGATGGCGGTGCGGATCACGTCATAGGACATGGTAATTGCAGCCCGGAAAACGTGGCAGCACTGGTGGACGGCACAATATTTACCCGCTCACCCAAAGACAAGAAAAACACCGCCATATTTGTTGGCGGAAGCAATATGATCGCGGGCGAGCTTTTACTGGAGGCGGTCAAGCGTTCTTTTTTCTCGAATTTTCGTGTTTCCCTCATGCTCGACAGTAATGGCAGCAATACCACGGCCGCCGCTGCCGTCGCCAAAATGATGCTGAGCACTCCCATGCAAGGTAAACGGGCCGTGATCCTGGGTGGGACGGGGCCGGTGGGCCAACGTGCCGCCGTGATGATGGCGAAAGAAGGCGCTTCTGTGTGCATCGCCTCGCGTGCACAGGCACGTGCGCAAGAAGCCTGTGACCATATCATGACGCAATTTGGTGTGGAGATTGAAGCGGCCGGCGCGACGACGAATGATGAACGGGCCGAGCTGTGTGCCGAGGCACAAATCGTTTTCACTACCGGCGCCGCCGGCGTTCAGTTGCTCGATGAAGCCCATTGGCAGAATAACAGCAACATTGAAGTGATTGCCGACGCCAACGCGACACCACCACTCGGTATCGGCGGTACTGATATGATGGACGAGGGGAAAGATCGGGGCGGCAAGATTATCTGGGGAGCTATCGGCTTCGGTAAGCTCAAGTTGTCTCTGCATCGGGCCTGCATCGCCAAACTGTTTGAGAACAATGAACAGGTCCTGGATGCGGAGGAGATCTTTGCCCTGGCGAAGGAAATGGCCTAGCAGGCTGTTGCCTTCTGGAAATAACTGTCAATATACAGGCTCTTCGTCATACTGGTCTGAGAGCCGTATGTTGACTGAAATTGCTGTACTGGAGTCTGTCATTTGGCGCTGAGGTGATCCGTATACCAATTGAAACAGGCATTTCGATAATAACAACTCGACAAAAAGTGATGCACATGGCTTCAATTAATTCCAGGCGACTGCGACCGGCGTCCCGGCCCTGTATCGTCCTGCTGGTCTTATGTAGTCTGATCCTGTCCCAGCTGGTCACGGCTGGAACGTATGAAGAAGGCAGAGAGGCTTATATCAGCGGTGCCTATAAAAAGGCATTCCAGATCCTCGAGCCGCTCGCAGAAGAAGGAAATTCGGAAGCACAGAAGATGCTGGGGATTATGTATGACTACGGTCATGGCGTCAGGGCCAACTCCGAGAAAGCCTTAAAATGGTATTTACGTTCGGCTGAGCAGGGCCAGCCTGCCGTCCAGTACCAGGTCGGCGCCAAGTACTTTCGCGGTGACGGTGTCAAGCAGGACTACCAGGAGGCCGCCAGGTGGTGGGAGATGGCGGCGAATGGCGGGCAGGTGGATGCGCAGTTCAATCTGGGACTGATGTATTTTCGTGGTTTGTCCATTGCCACGGATGACAGCAAAGCAGCCTCACTTTTCGCCCAGGCGGCGGCACAGGGCCATGGTCACGGCCAGTACAGTCTGGCCGTCATGTATGCTTTCGGTCGCGGTGTGAAAAAGGATTACGCCATCGCCCTGGACTGGTTTCGAAAGTCGGCCGAACAGGGTATTGGCCAGGCCCAGTTCAACCTCGGCGTGTTTTATGAAAATGGCTACGGTGTTGACAGAGATCTTGATGAAGCACGGGGCTGGTATGAAAAAGCGGCGGCACAGGGCGTAACACAAGCCAAACAAAAGCTGGCTGAATTAAGCACAACCACCACGGTCACCGCAACGAAAACCGAGAAGGAAACAGTGTCGCCAACAATAAACGAAGACAATGATAATGTTGCCGCAGAATACGACATCGCGACCATCGCCGTCGATGGTATTCGTCGAGAGGCCTGGGTACTCAGTCAGTCTCCCGATGACTACACCTTGCAGATCGGCAGCGTTACCCGCGAAGACGATATTATTCGCTTTCTCAGAAATAACGATCTGACAGACAAGGCCGCCTATATTCAGGTGGTGATTAAGGAAGTGACCCGCTTTAACGCCCTGTATGGCGTGTACGGAAGCTATGCTGATGCCAATGCGGCGATTGAAACACTGCCCGCGAAGCTGCGCAAGGTGAAGCCCTGGGTAAGAAGTTTTCGTATCGTCCAGCAACTGCTGCACCAGGACGAAAACCATTAGGGTGTTTGAGAGCTGATGCCCGCCTTTAATGCATTGCTGAGTGCCACAGAGGAGGAACTGGTACAGAGCTTCTACAAGTTTCGCGACGACGACACCGTCAACAAGGAAGATAAATTGAATGCCGTCGGCCGGAAGTTTCTGTTACGGGGTGCCCAACTGGTCTGTGCTGTGGGCTTCAACCCGAACGCGCCGAATTTGACGGAAATCCTGCCGATAATGGGTTTTGATTCATTCGATGAACTCGCCAGACAACGAAACGATGTTTTCACCAGGGACATCTACAGACGTCTTACCTTTGATAATGTCATTGCTATTTACACTGTCGTAAAAGACCACAGTGAACTTCTTCAGGTCATGCAGTATTTGTTGAAAAAGCGACTGCACAACGTCGAAGGAAAAATTGAAGAGACGGTGAATTCCATGATCATCGAAAAATACAAGGCGGAGATGCGAGCCATCTATTTTGACCGGATCGTCACCATTGATTTCGTGGAAGAACGTCTTGATGCCAAAGACAGTGGTTTTCGTGCACTCCTGAATGAAGTTGCTATTATTATTGAAAGCAAACTTATCCCCACCGGAGATATTTTTTTCAGAGAAAACATTTTGCCGGAAGAAAAACGTAAATTGTTAAACAAGGGTTTGATCCCCATCGATCTGATAGAATCACGTCTTGAAGACAAGACTATTTCAATGGAAGAAAAAAGAATCTTGCTGCAATACCTGAAACTGAATAGAGAATAATATCCGGGAACTAAATATATGGTCAGTTTCACCGAAATATTAACCGCCTCTGATGCGGAACTTGTGAAAATTTTTTACAAGATCAATTCAGACCCCAATGACGACTTTATCATTCGCATTAATAAAATTGCCGGACAACTGGACATGAATCACACGCAGCTCGTCTGTTCTCTCGGCTATAACAAACATATCCGGGATTTGTCAGATATCTATTCCACGTTGGGATTCCGCTCTTACAAACTGCTGTCCTACCGCTGTAATGAGCTGTTCAGTACTGACACTTACAGTCAACTGCCCATTGATAATGTGCTGGATATTTATTCTGAACGTCTGGAAGACCAGGAAATACTGGATTCTCTACAACAGATTTTAAACACGCGTCTGGGAAACATCGAAGCCGAACTGGATAAAAACGAAGATGCGGCGCATATATTCAGTTACCGCATGGAAGTGCATGCCATCTATACCGCCGGCATCGTCGGCAAGGACTTTGCCGAGATGCGCATTGAGAAAGATATCAGCAAATTTCGAAAATTTTCCGGCGAGATCGACGTGTGTATCGAGCTGGGATATTTCCCTCCCAGCAATCTGTTCTTTCAGGATAACCTGAGCCCCGAAGAAAAAGTCGGGCTGATAGAAAGCAATCACATCACGCCTGACATGGTGAAAAATCGCCTGCAAAACCGGAATATCAGCGCCGAAGAACGCGATTTACTGGAGGGCTATATCTGAACGGGCTGGATACTTCCGCCGATACCGGGCGATCCAGTTGAGCATGCCCGTCCGCGCCTGTCGATATTATCAGGAATATTTCCTGCCGTTTTCTGCCATATCTCCGTTTTCTTCTTTCGTTCAATAGCTTAGATTCCCGCCTGTACTTGCTGAATCAGGTGATGCCGGTTCGGCGGCCGATAATACGATTAATATTCCCCTGGAAAAAAGACCCAATGCCTCATACCGACACCAAGAAAAAGGTAAACAAGCCCTTCCTTGCCCGTTCATGCCAACTTGTTGTATTTTCCATGCTGGCAGCCAGTACGGCATACCTGTCCGCAGCACCGGATGAAGAAATTGTTGTGATTGGCGTGACGCCGAATCAGGGAGTGGGACTCGAACGGGAGAAAATCCCCTACAACGTACAATCCGCTTCCAGTGACGATCTGGAACGCGTACAAAGCCTCGATCTCACAGACTACCTGAATCGTAATATTGCCAGCATCAATATCAATGATGCCGCCAGCAACCCCTTGCAGCCCGATGTACAGTTCCGCGGTTATTCCGCTTCGCCTTTGCTGGGGCTGGCTCAGGGCATTGCGGTTTACCAGAACGGTGTGCGCATCAACGAGCCTCTGGGTGACTCGGTAAACTGGGACTTGCTACCGGCATCGGCCATCTCCAGCATTGACCTCATCGGCGGGGCCAATCCGCTGTTTGGTTTAAATACGCTGGGCGGCGCCCTGTCAGTGAAGATGAAAAACGGTTTCAACAGTGAGGGCCATCATCTCAGGATGGAGGGTGGTTCCTTTGACAGGATCGTACTCTCGGCAGAAAGCAGCGGCAACAACGGCCAGTTTGGTTACTATGGCAACGTTCAATACTTTGACGAAGATGGCTGGCGCGAGCAGTCACCCTCGGATGCCATCAATTTTTACTCCAGCCTGGGCTGGCGCAGTCAATTATCCAAACTCAATCTTAATTTTCAGCACGGCAACAGCAAGTTGATTGGCAACGGATCCTTACCGGTGGAATTGCTCGCCATCAACCGAAACACCGTGTTTACTGCACCGGATATTACCAAGAACGACATGGTGATGGTCAGCCTGGATGGCTCCCACTCTTTCTCAGACAATGTGCAGTTCAACGGCAACACATTTTATCGATTCAACAAAACGAATTCATTCAACGGTGATGGAACAGAATTCTCCATTTGCAATCTTGGCGGCGCAGATACACTGATTGAAGGACTGGAAGAAGATGCGCTGGAAAATATCGGTCTTGATAATGCCGATATCTGCGAGAATCAGTTTGCCGATGCGAATGCGCTGGAATCCTTCCTCAGCAACACGGGACTGGCATTCGGAGAAGATAATTTTAATATTGAAGATCTCAGTAATGAGCTTTCCGGTAGCGGCATTTTATCTGATCAGGCCATCAATAATATCAGTGATCGCCGACAGAAAAGCTACGGGACGGATGTACAGCTGACATTCCTGAATGACCTGTTTTCATACAAAAACCTGCTGATTACCGGTCTGGCTTATTACAAAGGCACGTCGACGTTTCATTCCGTACTGGAACTGGCTGAACTCGATCCTGTGACGCGAAGCACTGCGGGTCTGGGCACAGGTACTTTTGTGGATGAAGCGGCCACCAATATTGATACCATCAGTGAAACGCTGAGTTTTTACTTTTCGAATACTTTCGATATCAACGAACAGCTCAGCTTCAGCTTTTCCGGCCGTATCAATAACACCCGGATCGAACTCGCCGATCAGTCAGGTGAACGACCCGAGTTGAACGGTGAACATGATTTCTTTCGCTTTAACCCGGCCGTGGGCCTTACCTGGCGGGCCAGCGAAACCTTGAGTTTCTACTCGGGCTATAACGAATCCTCAAGGACACCCACCCCGATTGAACTGGCCTGTAACAACCGCATCTTCGATCTGGCGGTGGCCGCCGCGGTTGCTGCAGGCAATGATCCTGCAGATGTGAACTTCGAATGTCGTCTGCCCAATGCCTTTCTGGCCGACCCGCCACTGGAACAGGTCGTCACCCGGAGTTTTGAGGCCGGTGTACGTGGAGAGATCGCCAATGCTGATTATCACCTGGGTTTCTTCCATTCCACCAACGAAAATGACATCCTGTTTCAGACCACAGGCCGCTCCACCGGCCTGTTCGCCAACGTTGATGAAACGAAACGATGGGGCATTGAAAGCACAGTCAATGGTTACTGGGGAAAACTCGACTGGTTTGCCACCTATAGTTATCTGCAGGCCACTTTTGAAGATAATTTTAATGTACTGAGTCCCAACCACCCCTTTGCCGACAATGATGGTGAAATTCAGGTTCAGGCCGGAGATCGTATCCCGGGTCTGCCGGAACATATTTTTAAAATGGGGGGGGACTATTATTTCAATGACAGTTTCAGTCTGGGAGTTGATCTGAGCTATAACTCTGACCAGGTGTTGCGTGGCGATGAATCGAACCAGATAGACAAACTGGGCGGCTACACCGTGGTGAATCTGCGTACCCGATACCGCATCAATGCGCATATCGAAATATTCGCACGAATTAATAATGTGCTGGATGAAGAATACGAAAGTTTTGGCCTGCTCGGAGAACAACCTAATGAACTGGATGCGCCCCTGTTGGCCAACTTCAGCAACCCGCGTTTCGTCGGCCCGGGCGCACCACGGGCAGGATTTGTCGGTATCAAGCTCAATTTATAGGCGGACATCTGACAAAATACCGACTGCGCTGTTGGACCGTATATACCCTGAAAAAACTGGTGCCGGAAAGAGGATTCGAACCTCCGACCTACGCATTACGAATGCGCCGCTCTACCAACTGAGCTATTCCGGCATTGAGCAGGAGTAAACGGGGACGGTTAAGAACAGTGCCCGCTAAAGCCCGCCATTCCCGCAAAGGCGGGGAGAATGATAAGCAAGGCATAATCCGCTTCAGCAGCGCAGGTCTGTGCCACTCTCAACTATCCCTCATTATGACCAATCAGGGGAGCGCAGTATAGAAGAGCCGCATTCAGGGCTCAAGATAATGTTGTTTATTGTCGCTACTGCCAAAATGATAACAGGTTCACAAATCTTCAGTTCGGGCTACCTTTCATCTGGAAATTCCGCCCACTCATCCTGAAGTGGCCCGTACAGGTGAAAAATCCTGCTATAAATAACACGATGAAAATTCAATCCGGATTTACCATAATTGAACTGCTGCTTACCGTCACCATCGCTGGCGTATTGCTGGGGATCGCGCTGCCCAGTTTTCAAAACCAGATCAAGAACAATTGTCTGACCAATAATGTCAACGCTCTGGTGACTAGTCTGCAACTGGCACGTAGCGAGGCCACCAAAAGACGGCAGAGCGTATTCGTCTCGGCAAGCAATGCCGGTGATTCGGACAATGAATGGGGGCTGGGCTGGACCGTCTGGCAGGATGCTGATGGTGATTCCAATTTGGATGCCGGCGAGGAAATTCGTGTTGTTGCTCTCACCTGTGAAGTCACCACTATGGATGAAACCGCCGATGATGTTGTGCTCATTTACCGGCCCACCGGTTTTATCGATGATGTGGCGACATTCAACGTTTGTGATAACCGCACCGCTGAGACCGGTCGCCAGTTAAGCATTTCCATTACCGGTCGTCCCAACGTGAATTCAAGTTTTATTTGCCCATGAATATTTCAATTGAACCCAGGCACCTGGCCTGCCAATCCCGGCAACGGGGATTCAGCCTGATAGAAATTCTGATTGCCATGTTGATACTCGCTGTCGGTGTGCTGGGTATTGCCGCGCTGCAGTTCAAGGGCCTGCAATTCAGCACCGATTCGCATTTTCGCAGCCAGATCAGTACGCTGGCCGCCGATATCAGTGATCGTATGCGTATTAATCGCGCCAACGCCGTCAGTTATATCGCCAACTACACGGTCACCACCACCCGGCCGACCGGCTGCAATGAGGTAACGGGGGCGACCGCCGCCAATGACCTGCTATGCTGGCGAGCCCAGGTATTTGACGCTTTACCACCCACCAGTACTGCAAATATCACGGCAGCCGGCGGCGGATTATATGCCGTGACACTGGGCTGGACTGATCGTGAAAATGCCGTCCACAACATTGTCTATACCTTTCAGCCATGATGCAGAAAAACATAGCTTACAGAAAAAGCCGGGGTCTCACCCTGATGGAACTCATGATTGCCATGGCCATCGGTCTGATGCTGCTGGGCGGTGCCCTGACCATGTTTATCAATAACAAACGTATTTATAAAACAGTAAACGAAGTGGGCCGGATGCAGGAAAATGCTCGTTTCGCCATGGAAATGCTCACCCGGGACATTCGCATGGCCGGCTTTTACGGTTGCCATCATGACATCACTCAGGTGAATAATTACATTGTCGGATCGGCTACGGCCGGCTCCTTGTTTGATGCGAGTTTTGGTATTGAGGGTATTGAAGGTAATGCCACTGCCTGGTCACCCAGCGGCAACACAGACGCCGGAGCATTCGGTGCCGGTATAGGACAGCGTTTTACCGATACCACTGTTCCGGATGCCGTCACTGTCCGATATCTCAGTGGTGAGTTCTGGGACGTCGTCGATGACAATGATCCCGGGCCCGATAATTGGGAAGCGGGGGGAAATATAAAAGATGCCCAGTACATGCAGTCAGTATCAGACTGGGCCATCGTCAGTACGGTGGATGACCATCCCAATGCCGGCGACAGGGCCAATGATTTTGCTCCCGGGGAATTACTGTCGGTCACCGACTGCGCCAGCTCGGATATCTTCCAGTTGACCACACAGTGCGCCAGTTCCAACACCACTTTCGCCTGTGGCAACGCACCCAATGGCCGTATCCGTCATCAAAACGGGGGCGGTGCCGCCTCTGTTCTGCCCGGCAATACCGGCGCCAATTTTACCCGGGTCTATCAGCAGGGTACCAAGGTCAGACGTTATGTCGCTGTCCGCTACTTTATCGGTAACGGCCAATACGGCGGCCCCTCACTGTTTCGTCAATATCCCGTTCTGGATGCCAATAACACTACCACCAATGATGATAACTGGATCACCGTCACCACCCAGGAACTGCTGGAAGGTGTGGAAAATATGCAGATTATGTACGGCGTCGATACTGATCTGAATGGTGTGCCGGAAAATTACTATGTCGCCGGCAGCGGCAATCTTGACGATGCCACGGAATGGTCCAACGTCACTAGCGTTAAAATCGCCCTGCTGTTAAGGACCGTTGATCAGGACTTTGCTTCCGGCATCGACACCAAAAACGATTATAAAATGTTGGGGCAGAACGTGAATCCGGCGGATCTTGCCGTCAGGCGCCGTGTCTTCACCACCACCATTCAATTACGTAATCGTGTCTCCCGTTAATCAGGACAAGCACCCATGACCAGGCCATCCCGACATTTATATTCTTCACCCGCCGGACAGCAACAGGGTGCTGCATTGATCACCGCGCTGGTAGTGCTGATCATGCTCACCTTGCTGGCTATTTCCACCCTGTCCACTTCCACGATGGAAGAGCGCATGGCGGCCAACAGTCAGGAGATAAACCGCTCCTTCCAGACCGCAGATACCGGTCTGACTCAAATCTTTGATAATCCCGACGCCCTGAATACCGTTGCCACTTTCAGTGCCAGCAATGTCTCGGTGGGAAATGCCAGCACCGACTACAGCTCCGCTTTCAGACAAGCCGTTCCCGTCGGCAGGACCAGTAACCTGGCGCAGATGTGGGAAGTCGGGAAATACAGTAAATATTATTTTGACCTGACCAGTACCGGGACTACACCCTCCGGGATCAGTACCACACTGGATGCGGGCGCTTTTCAAATCAGTAAAACCAACTAGTAAACTGGAGATTGCTTCAATGTCAAAGAGACCGTCGATTAACATGAACAGCATGTCTTTCAGAGGGGAAATGACTGCTGCCATATTGCGCTCTCTTTTAAATTCACGATCCTGTGGTGGAGATAGCCATGCTTAAATCAAGCCGATTTTTTACCCTCATCAGCACGCTTTGTTTGACTCTGGCAGCAGGTATGCCAACCGCCATGGCAGACGATACCGAGATTTATCTGGGCAAGCAGAATGGCAACGCCATTAAACACAATATTTTATTTATTCTGGACACCTCATTCAGTATGAGAAACGTCGTCAAGGAAGACAAGAATGGTGATGGTGATACCAATGACCCCGGGGAAAACCTGGGCAGCCGCATTTCCATCCTGCAG
>JAJRTU010000299.1 GCA_024278135.1 Gammaproteobacteria bacterium | reverse complement strand
GGTGTATTTCTCCCCCGGGACGGGCAGCTTCACAAAGAAGCAAAATCACCCCCCAGAGCCAGGTGCAACACGATCCTGTTCTGTAATAATTGATTTCGCAAATCGATGACGGCTGACTGTGCATCAAAGGCCCGGCGCTGTGATTCCAGTACTGTCGTATAGGTGACCAGACCCCGCTGATACTGTTCAAAAGACAATGTGAATGCCGCCACCGCATTTTTTTCCGAAGCCAGCGTGGCCTGATACTCTACCCGCAGAGAAGCATCGCGGCTGACAGCATTCTCCACTTCCGAGAAGGCCCGGTATAACTTGTCCAGATATTGATTTTCGAGCTGTACCACCCGGGCCCGAGCCTGTCCTTCCAGGGCCTTTAGACGACCGGCGGTAAACAAGGGCTGGGTCAAATTACCCAGTAAGGACCAGGCCAATGCACTGCCATTCAATAAACGACCCAGTTCACCCGAAACATCACTGACAGCGCCGACCAGGGCAATCCGTGGAAAACGCCGTTTATGGGCCAGCGCCAGCCCCGCATCGGCCGCCAGAAGATTCATCCAGGCCTGCTGCAGATCGGGCCGGCGACGCAGCAGTTCTGAAGGCAAGCCCGGTGGTACAGCTTGATCAATGATGACGAGTTCCTTTGTCACATTGACGTCGGCATCAGGATAATCCGCCAGCAACAATTGCAGAGCGATCTTGTTTTCTGATAATAATTGTGCCTGTCGTGCAACACGTGCCCGCTCCTGCTCGACAGTGGAACGAGTCAGATAGACGTCCAGTGAATCGGCCAGCCCCTGTCGATAGGCACTCTCAATAATATCTGTATCCACTTTCAGGTTCGCCAGCCTTTGTTGAAACAGGATGAGCAATTGATTGGCACTGATCATATTAAACCATGAGCGTGAGACACTGGCAGCCAACTGTAGACGTGCATGCTGATATCGCGCCTCCTCTGCCAACAAATTCAGACTGGCCTGTTTTTCCGCGTCGCTGAGTTTACCCCAAACGTCAATCTCCCAGGAAAGATCCAGGCCGATCTCAAACCGGTTGCCGAGGGTTTTGGCACCTTCACCAATAATCGATTGCCTGCGGGAAGCATCCACCGCCAGGGACAATTCTGGAAGTCGATCGGCTCCACTGACAATGACAGCCAGTCTTGCCTCGTCCACGCTCGCTGCCTGCTCGGCAAGCCGGTAGTTATTCTGCATCGCCCTGGACACAAGCGTCGACAGTTCCCCGTCACCCAGATCCGTCAGCCAGTCATCACTGACAGGACCTTGCCCTGCAGCTCCGCGCCAGGTCGCCGGCACATCCTGATCCTGAATATCCGGGGAAATCGCCGTTATACTGCAACCCGTCAGCAGCAGTGCGACGGCAACAGGGCAGGCACGGGAAAAGAAACAGTTCACAGCGGTTTTTGTCTGAACATTGAAGTATCTGGCCGCGTATTCTATTTGTTTTCCTGATGATTTCTAAGTATCAGGGTGGAATTCCTTTATATTTGCACAAAGCGGACAGGGCAGATCACTGTCACCTGTGCCGGTTCGCTGCACAGAAAGACCCGCTGGAATGCGCAGCGGATACAGATACCCCGGGCGACAGTCCCCTTGTTAAATCGTCCACAATGGACTATCGGGCCGAATACCCCCACATCTGTCTCTCGGATGCCCCTGCCGGTGGCAAGTGTCGCATTGTCCGGCCTGTTTCACCTCCAGGAGCATGCCCGCCGGCTTTCATCCATGAGAAAGAATATTGTCGTCCTGATACAATCGCCATTTAAGCCTTTCTGCGGGGAAAATACATGGACACTGAAATCCGTCATATCGGCATACTGATCTTTGATGAGGTGGAAGTGCTGGACTTTGCCGGGCCCTATGAGGTCTTCTCGCAAACCCGCCTGTCAGCGGGTGTGGAATCTCGCCACAGCATCGCATCTGCGCCATTCACTGTATTTACGATCGCCCGCACCGATGCACCCGTCAAGGCTAGAGGCGGGCTGTCAATCAACCCTGATTATTCGTTTTCCTCATGCCCTGCCATTGACCTGCTGCTCGTCCCGGGCGGCATGGGCACACGTGCGATACTGGAAGACGACGATTCTCTGGCCTGGATAAAGCAGCTCGGCGACAACGCAAAGCTGGTAACGTCAGTGTGTACCGGCGCGTTGGTACTGGCCAGACTGGGTTATTTAAAAAATAAAAAGGCCACCACCCACTGGTCCGCGCTGGAAATGCTGCGTGCCATGGATGATTCCATCGATGTTCAGGCAGAGCAAAGGTTCATTGATGACGGTGTGATTACCTCTGCCGGCGTCTCCGCCGGCATAGATATGTCACTTGCGGTAGTGGAAAAACTTCATGGCCTGGATGTCGCCACGGACACAGCCCGTTTTATGGAATACCGCTGGAAAAAATAATGAATGACTTAGGATACTAATTCTTGTCCTCATCGACCACTTCGCCTTCAATCACATTACCTTCTTTTCCGTTTTCGAGTCTGCGTTCCTTTTTCCAGTTAGCCAGGATAACCGCCAGTAAACCGAGAATAATTTCGTCGATCAATGGAATGAAATCCGGGATCAGGATATCGATACCAAACAAGATGATGACTATCAGAAAAAGATTCCTGAATTTCAACTGGTCGGCATAATTTAGAAACAGATTCAGCAGGGAAACTGGCGTCATTGTTTGAGTATAGCAAAATTCCGGATGTCACCGGAGCGAATACTCTTCACTTTCCCTCTCCGATTATTAGGTATACGATCATTCATCACTAAAAGTTATTTTCCCGGACCGCTATGAAACGCCCAGAACTTCTCTCTCCCGCAGGCTCCATCAAGCACGCACGTTATGCATTCGCCTATGGTGCTGATGCAGTCTATGCCGGACAGCCACGTTACAGCCTGCGTGTTCGCAATAATGAATTTTCCGCAGAAAAGTTATGTGAGGGCATCGAGCTGGCACATGATCAGGGCAAAAAGTTTTATATCGCCAGCAACGTATTGCCTCACGATAATAAAGTGAAAACCTATCTGCGGGATATGGAACCGATTATCGATATGGCACCGGACGCTCTGATCATGGCCGACCCGGGATTGATTATGCTGATCAGAGAGCGCTGGCCGGATGTCCCGGTACATTTATCGGTGCAGGCCAACACCCTTAATTCCGCAGCAGTGAAATTCTGGCAATCCTTCGGGCTGAAAAGAATTATCCTGTCCAGGGAGTTGTCACTAGATGAAATTGAGCGTATCCGACAACAGTGCACGGATATTGAACTGGAAGTATTTGTCCACGGTGCCCTGTGCATTGCCTATTCCGGTCGCTGTCTGTTGTCAGGTTACTTTAATCACAGAGATCCGAACCAGGGAGCCTGTACCAATTCATGCCGATGGAAATACAAACTGCATGAGGCCGCGGAAAATGATTCAGGTGATGTGCAACAGACAACGCAGTCGGCAACCAATGCGGCCTATCTGCTGGAGGAACTGGAACGCCCCGGTGAACTGATGCCCATCGAAGAAGATGAGCACGGGACTTATATTATGAACTCCAGGGATCTGCGCGCGGTACAACACGTACAACGTTTGACAGAGATGGGCATCGATTCACTGAAAATAGAAGGTCGTACCAAATCATCTTTCTACGCGGCCAGAACGGCACAGATCTATCGACAGGCAATCGATGACAGCCTGGCCGACAGACCGTTCAATATGGATTTGATGGGAAACCTGGAGGGCCTCGCCAACAGAGGGTATACGGAAGGATTTTACCGCCGACACGTGCCGGAAGCCTATCAAAACTATCGTAGCAGCAGTTCAGACAACCACACCCAACGGCTGGTCGGAGAGATTCGTTCCATGGATCCCCTCACCCGAATGGCAGAAGTGGAGATCAAAAATAAACTGCTTGTGGGAGACCGGGTCGAACTGATGTATCCGGGAGGCAGTCACCATTTTATTCTTGAAGCGATGGAAGATCGTCTGGGCAAGGCGGTGGACGTCGCACCGGGTTCGGGTTACCACGTTAAAATTAAAATTCCGAAAGGACTCAACCCTGAGTATGGATTGCTGATGGCCGCTGTGAATATTTGAGTCTCTGCCGGAACGGGCTTAATCAGTCCTGATCAATACAATCGCCAGCATGGCAATGATCATCGGTACGGAAAATACAAAAAATAATGACGATGTTGTCCAGCCCAGATCCAGCAGGACACCGGTGATAAACGGTGAAATAATCGCACCTGTCCGACCTATGCCAATGGCCCAGCCCATACCGGTGGTACGGATGCTCGGTGGATACAGTCTGGGGCTGAGTGCGTACAAACCGGTGATGGATCCCATCAGGAAAAATCCGACAAAGGCCGCCGCATACATGGCCGGCATCAAATCATCGGAATAGACGGCAAACACGGAGACGAAGACGGCCGCCAGCAACATATAGCTGCCGATCAACTTGTGCAGATGGAATCTCGCCGAAATAAATCCCAGCACCAGTTGTCCGCTTATTCCCCCCAGGTGCAGAATCATTCCACCGGAAATACCCTGCTGCGCCGACAAACCGGCATGCACGAGCAGCCTGGGTGTCCAGCTCAGGACAAAATACAAACTCGCCATGACCATGAAAAATGTCAACCACATCAGCATTGTCGCAGCACGATATTCCGGCGACCACAGTCCGCGCAAACCTGCCTCGTGTGCAGACGCCTGCGCTTCAGGCTCAGGCAATGCGGTAATTTCCCTGTGACCCATACGACGGAGCAGCAGATTGATACCCTGCATTGCATTCGAACGACGCCTGACCAGCAAATAGTCAATGGATTCGGGCAAACGCCACATCACAACGGGGATCATAATGGCCGATAAAGCCGCGCCGAAAACAAAGACCGCACGCCAACCGCTTTCATCTATCAACAAGCCCGCAACAGCACCACCAAGGATACCGCCGAGAGGATAACCTATCTGCACCAGAGCGATAGCCAGTCCCCGCCGCTTACTGGAACTGTATTCGGCTGTAATAATATTGACGCTGGCCAGGGCACCACCGATACCGGTTCCCGTGAATACGCGCATGGCAATGAGTTCATACAGGCTGTCGGTAAAAGAAGACAACAACATGCCTGTGGTAATAATGGTGAGACAGGTGATAATAAGTGCCCTGCGCCCGAACCGATCCGCGAGAGAGCCGAGAAACACAGCACCGATTGCCATACCGGCCAGACCGGAGCCAAAAAGTACGCCCAGTGATTTGCCGCTCAGTGCCCATTCATCTGAAATACTGGAAGCGGTAAACGCCATAACCAGAACATCAAAACCGTCCAGCATATTAATCAAAAAGCAGATGACAATGGCCAGCACCTGAAAGCGCGACATGGGGCTGTCATTTATCAATGTTCTGATATGATTATTCATTTATTTCAGGACACTTTATCTATAGCTGTAGGTATTACTAAAGTGATGGTGCTGGTCGGTAGCAACCATTTTGATGAATAATATGGCTGCTTTAAACCAGACAAGACAAGTTGTATCACCCGTAAACATCATCATCAGAAAAAACGCCTATACAATTATCGAATACAAAGCTTGCATTGATCATATTGGTATTATTTTTTTGATCTAGATCAATCCAGTATCATTTTTTCTATCGACCACATTAACATAGGCCCGATACTTGCCCCAAGTAATACCACATATAATTAAAATATCGCCAGCTTCGCTACAGGAGTCCTTATGCCCCAGTCTGCTCATGTTTATTCTTTACTGCTACTGATCACCAGCGGGATAATGTTGCAGTCGGCATCGGCACAGACGGCATCGAGTCCGGACAAACTTGAAGAACTTATCGTCAGGTCCAGCAGAGTTGAAAAATCACTGCTCAAACTTCCTTCTGCAGTGGCCATTGTCAACAAGGATGATATCCAGCTCGGTCGACAGCAACTGGGACTGGATGAATCCCTGAACCGGGTACCGGGGTTGTTTTCCCAAAATCGATACAATTTTGCTCAGGACCTTCGTATAGCCATTCGTGGTTTCGGTGCACGTGCAAACTTCGGAATTCGCGGGATCAAAATATTTGTCGATGGTATTCCCTCTACATTGGCCGATGGCCAAAGTGGTATCGATGATGTCGACCTCGGCTCAGCACAGCGTATGGAAGTCATTCGTGGGCCTTCTTCATCTCTCTATGGCTCAGCGTCAGGTGGTGTGATTAGTCTGTTTACTGAAGACGGACCGGCGAGGCCTTTTGCGGAGACACGCTTCACCATAGGCGAATTCAATCAACAGAAATATCAATTCAAGGTCGGTGGTCAGTATGATCGTTTGAATTACCTTGTGAACGCTTCCTATCTGACCATGGACGGCTATCGTGATAATTCAGAGCTTGAACACACTTTGCTCAACAGCAAGTTTCGCTATGATATCGATGACAGCTCCAGCCTGACTGTAATAGTTAACGCCGTAGATTCACCGACCGCCAATGACGCAGGTGGTATTACCGCTGCAGACATCGCCGCCGATCCACGCCAGGCGCAGGCCCGCAATCTGAGTTCCAATGCCGGTGAAGAATTCGATCAACAAAAGATTGGCTTCATCTATAGCAAGTCTTTTACTGAGAACCATCAACTCACCCTGCGCAATTATTACCTCTGGAAAGACTTCCAGACCTTCCTGCCCATTGGTACGCATATTCCGTTTGTGCCTGACGATGGCGTGGTGGAATTTGGCCGCTTCTTCTTCGGTGGTGGTGCACAGTACACTTACACGAATTCCTGGTTTGGACGACCCAATCGCTTTACTGTTGGTTTTGATATTGATATTCAAAAAGATGATCGACAGCGCTTCCTCAACAATGCAGGTATCAAGGGCCTGCTGAGTTTTGATCAGCTCGAAAAAGCTGAGTCTTATGGTTTTTATTTCCGCAATGAATTCGCCATCCTTGATACGCTTGAATTTACCTTTGGCGGTCGTTATGACATGCTTGATCTCTCGGTCAAGGATCGCTTCCTGGCCAATGCTGATCAATCGAGTAAACTTGATTTCGATGAATTCAGTCCCACGCTCGGACTGGTCTGGTCCCCCATTCCAGAACTTCATCTCTATGCCAATTATGCCACATCATTCGAAACTCCCACCTTTACCGAACTTGCCGGTCCGGCGAGGAACACATCATTCAATACCGATCTGGGTGGTTTTAACAATGTTAAAGCGCAGACAGCAGACAGCTTTGAAGTGGGAATAAAGGGCAACCCTTATGATCGCCTGTTCTTTGATCTGGCTGCCTACATCATGCAGGTAGATGACGAAATCAGCAATGTCAGTACCATTGGTAGTCGTGGCGTTTTCAGTAATGCGGATACGGATCGTAAGGGACTTGAAGCCAGCGTGGTCGTCGATATTATCGATGGCCTGAAATTAACTGCTGCTTACACCTATGCGGATTTTGAATTCGACAAGTTTGCGACTAACAACGCATTGGAAGGTAATAATCTACCCGGTCTTCCGGACAACCAGTTCTATGCCGAGCTGGCCTATACCCGCGACTCTGGCCTGTATATAGTTTGGGATGTGCTCTACGTGGACAAATTCTTTGTTAATAACGCCAATACTACCATTAACAAGTCATCAACCGTCGCCAACCTGCGTGCAGGTTATAGAGGTCAAATAGGCAATTGGGCAATATCTCCCTACCTGGGATTGAACAATCTGTTCGATGAAAATTACAATGCGAATGTCAGGATAAACGGATTTGGCGGGCGTCTATTTGAACCTGCACCTGATCTCAATGCCTATGCAGGTTTGACGATCAGATATAGCCTGTAAATTCGGCAATCCAGTAAAGTGGCAACATCACAGGCTAACGCTATAATTGAACAGACCAGGATTGACCCTGAATAACCTGCCCTGCGTAAATGAAAACTTTCGAATCCACTTTTATCGTTGAATGGGTCCATTGCGACACTGCAGGTATCGTTTTCTATTCTCATTTCTATACCTGGTTTGATCAGTCGACGGAAAGAATGTTCAAGGCCATGGGTTATACCTATCCTTTCATGAGTCAGAAGTTTGGTATCTCGGGCATGCCCTTGCTGGAGACAGGCGCGACCTACAGGAATGCCTGTCAACTTGGCGACGAACTCAAAATGAAATCATGGGTGGATGAATTTGAACAAAAAACCTTTCTGGTAAAGCACACACTCCACCACGCAGACGGCCGCCTGGCGCTGGAGGGCTTCGAACGCAGAGTAATGGCAGCCCCCGATCCGACGTCGGCCAGGGGGATAAAGGCGACGGCAATACCGGTCGAAATTATTACGCTATTCGGAGCTGAATAAATCTCAGAGACAACAGGCAGCAGAACATCTCATGTGGATTTATTGCTTGGTAAAATCGATTTCACCGCCAGGTAAAAGATACAGGACCAGTGCTGCACCATTTGCCACCGTTGGCCTGTGGGCGGTATCCGGTCCATAGACCAGCCAGCCCTCACCATGCTGATCAAATTCCGCTGTATCATCTATCGGCATAATCAGATCAATCTCGCCTTGCGGATGCCTGTGATGAGGACCTGCCAGGTCTTTCATCTGCACGACATCCACACTGAACCCGGCCGTGTCGGGAGTCGGCTTGATGACGCGACCATATTTAATGCCACCGCCTTCATATTGACACATCCAACCGGCCGCGATCGCATCATGACAAGCCTGTTTGATGTCGTTCAGCACCTTTCCGTCCTGAGGAAATACCTGATTGAGTTCATCTTGCAAATCAGTATTCAGTGATTTCCCGCCAATATAGCGGGTGACCGGCTCCAGTAAGGTCTGGAATTCTTCACAACTAATCGTACTCATTACTTAATCCCCCAATAGTCATCTGACAGCAATATTCAATACTTCAGACTGTTTTCTTATCAACATAAAAACGCCGGCCCTTTAATTCAAAGCGAGGCAAAACACCGCGTTCTACCGGAATAATGGTGGGACGCAACCCGAGCTTGTTGGAGACTGATTGCGACAGTCTTGTTTGCACGTCATTCGTATCGACATCCGCCATGATTTCAATTTCGAGTGTCAGTTCGCCCATTTCTCCCCGAATCTGTACGGTCGCACGATATTCACTTATCTCTGACATGCCCCTGACCAGATTATCAATGGCACTGGGATAAATATTGACTCCACGTACAGTAACCATGTCATCAGCACGTCCGATAATACCGCCTTCCAGATAAAGAGGCTCAGCGCCGTCTTCGGGCGGTCTGGAATATTTCACCACGTCGCCGGTACGATATCGAATCACCGGAAAACCCCAGCGTCCAAGATTCGTTAATACCAGCTCACCCTCTTCACCATCTGCAACAGGTTCCTGGTTGTTTTTGTCCAGGATCTCCGCAATGAATTCGGTTTCAATAAGGGACAAACCGTTTGGATGGTTTTTCGGTTCAAATCCAAACGCACCCACTTCAGAGGCACCGGAATGATCATGGCATTGCGCGGACCAACCTTCGTTAATACGTTTTTTTATCGCCGGGACATTGGCACCCGGCTCACCGGCAAGCACCAGCGTGCGGATTTTAAGCCGACCCATATCAAAATGGTGTTGTTTTGCGGTTTCCAGTAAATGCAGGGCATAACTGGGTGTGCAGCAGATGGCCGTGCATTGCGTCTCCTGCATCAAGCGCAGACGATCGATGGATGATCGACCGCCGCCGGGCACCAGCAGGGCACCCAACTGCCGGGCACCTTCCACTGACGCCCAGAAGCCGATAAAAGGACCAAAGGAAAAGGCACAGAAGATCCGATCTTCAGCACTGAGACCCGCCCCCCTGAAAACCTGTCGCCAGCAACGCCCCCACCAGTCCCAACTGTCAACGGTATCCAGGACATGTAAAGGCTCTCCCGTGGTGCCGGAGGTCTGATGGAATCTGACGTAATTACTCATGGGGTAAGTCAGATTGGCGGCAAAACCGGTGTTGGCCTGATCAGCCACCAGTTCATTCTTGCGGGTAAAGGGCAGGCTGGACAAATCCTCAAAAGAACTGAAGGAAGTCGGGTTGAAACCGGCTTCGTCGAACTTGCTGGTATAAAATTTATTCTTCCCGTAAATCTCGATGAGCATCTTCTGCAACTTGTCTGCCTGCAGGTGCTCCAACTCTTTTCTTGAACCGAACTCCATGCTGTCGCTAATTTGAGTTGTCATCGTTGCCGTTTCCCCGATTATGCTGTTTCACTTTCTCATACCGACCGCACAGCTACACCAAACAAGTTGTCATTCCCTGAGGGACAACAGTGAAAATGCTTAATCAATAGTTGCCTGTCGGCGTACTTGTTCAGAACACATGGCGGGCAATGCTTCGACGCTGTTCACTCATGTTATCACCCCGCAATTCCCGCAGCGCATAAGTGGCGATACGGACAATGGCCCGTTTTCGCCAGGCCGGAGCAAAATCTGTATTCTTGACCGGGCGTGCCGCCTTGCCGCAAAGCAGACTTGCTTCTTCTATCACCTCATCAGTCAGTTTTTTTCCTGCTAAAAATTCATCCACTTTTTCACAGACAAGTGGCTGCGAAGACACCGCTCCCAACACGATGCGTGCTTGTTCAATACTGCCATCCGGGGTCAGTGCGGCCGCCGCCGCCACAGACAATACCGGAAAATCAAATGAACCCCGGCGACGCAATTTCCAGTAGGTGCTGCGCCAGTGAGCTGCTTGCGGCAGTATTACCTCGGCAACAATCTCGCCCGGACGACGCAGGAGATAATCCATACCGTCATCCTGATACAGATCAAGCAGTAACACTTCACGTTCATCCTTCGCAGAACTCAGACGTACTTTTGCCCCAAGGGAGATCAGTGCCGGCGCCGTGTCTGTAGAGGAGGTGGCCAGACAACGTTTACTTCCCGTCGACACCCAACAGATCTCCCCGTCTTTCTTCATACAATAGTCAATGGCCTTGCGCCATTCAGCATTCTGGTCGTAATAGCTGCAACGGGTGTCCAGACAAATATTGCCCCCCAATGTACCCATGTTGCGCAAATGCGGTGTCGCCACCTGTATCGCAGCCTGCCACAGACCGGTATATTCCGCCTTGACCTTGTCGTTTTGAACCAGATCACTCAGTGTCAGCCCGGCACCCAAACTGAGATCACTGCCGTTTTTAATCTGACCGAGAGATTCAATGTGTCGCAAGGCTACAAGCGTCTTCGGCGTTTGTTGCTTACGCTTCATATTCGGAATCAAATCTGTACCACCGGCGATGACCATGGCATCCGATCCTTCATCGGCGAGGATTTGCGTCGCCTCAGTCATATCCCGAGGCGTGTAATACTGAAAGCGCGGTAATCTCATCATGATGCGGCCACCTTTTTAAACTTGTCCATCTCATGCATCTTCGCCGCACGTTTACGCTTCGGCTCGTTGATGGCATTGCCATCGCCGCCTTCCCAGGGCGGGGGGACCTTGAACGGTTCCGGCCATTCGATTTCGGGGAACTTGTCCGGACCAACACGGCCTTCTCCGCCTCTCGCCTTTTGATC
>JAJRTU010000298.1 GCA_024278135.1 Gammaproteobacteria bacterium | reverse complement strand
ATTGATTTAATTGGTGGGCCGTGTAGGGGTCGAACCTACGACCTTGGGATTAAGAGTCCCCTGCTCTACCAACTGAGCTAACGGCCCGTGTGTGTGACTGACTGCTTTTACTGTCGATTACGATAAATGGGGTGAGCGATGGGGCTCGAACCCACGACCACCGGAATCACAATCCGGAGCTCTACCAACTGAGCTACGCCCACCATAATATCGTTTTTTGTTTGTTACCTTTACTGTTACTGAATACTGTATTGCCAATAGCGATGTATTATCTCACTGGATTCCGGTATTCGCCAGAATGACAGTGAGTGCCATTTCCAAAATGGCGCGCCTGAGAGGACTCGAACCTCTAACCCCCGGCTTAGCTTACCATCTACGCCTTTCGACGCCCTGATTTTCGTCAGGTTTGTGGTCTGGACTATCTCTTCACCATCTCAGGTGTCGCACGTATAGTCTCTACGGATCCCTTTTAACTCAGGTTTCCTCGGGATTGCCATCAGCCCGGATGTTGTAATCCGGCTGTTAAGGTTTCCCCGATACAGTGCGATCCACTTTATAGGTTTCGTTTCCCTATAAAGGCTCCTATTTACGAACATTACATTGTTCGTGCCAAAAGGCCGGTGCTCTATCCGGTTGAGCTACAGGCGCATTCAAAACCCAAATTTCTGCTCAGGTGCATCCCGCAAACGGGGCCCGTATCCAGTTATATAGTGTTCCGCTGAAAGCGGATACTTATTTCACTGGATTCTGGCACTCGCCAGAATGACGGTATTTTCATACCTCCCTGCATTAAGTTGGTCGGGGCAGAGAGATTCGAACTCCCGACCCTCTGCTCCCAAAGCAGATGCGCTACCAGGCTGCGCTATGCCCCGACTTTTCCTTACAAATCACCTGCTTCCTGCAAGGAGGGGGATGATACGCGCAGGCCCTATTTGCGTCAATTATTCCCTGAAATATTAATGGGATAATGGGGTCTGTCTATCAGGTGGGGTGGCGCTTGTCTGACTGAATACTGGAACGGGTCCAGTATGACGAGCGACTGCGTGGTGGAACGGGTTCAGGGATATTGATGGGCACGCTTTGCTTTGCCCATCCTGTTTTGAAGTGATCTCTTTGTTTTTTCAGCGAAATACTGCTTTTGGGGTTGTCGGGCTCAGGTTCTGCGCCAGCGGGTGCCGTCGGGCTTGTCTTCGAGGGCGATGCCCTGCTTGTCGAGCAGGTCGCGGATGCGATCGGATTCGGCGAAGTCTTTCTCTTGTCTGGCCTTGCTGCGTTCGACAATGAGCGCTTCGATTTCATCGGTGGAAAGACCGTCATCGCCCACCTCGCTTTGCAGGTAGGCCCCCGGCTCACACTGCAACAGGCCAAGAATGCCGCCCAGATGTTTCAGCGTGGCGGCGAGTTTTGGGGTTTCGCTGCCGGTTTTGTCCTTTGCGCGGTTAATCTCCCGGGCAAGCTCGTGCAGGATGGCGATGGCCCTGGCGGTATTAAAATCGTCATCCATGACCGCATTGAATCTATCGACGTAGCTGTCGTCCGTCTCGCCTTTTGTGACGGCGCCGGCATCCCGCAATGCGATGTACAGGCCTTCCAGCGAGGCTTTGGCCTCTTCCAGATGCGCGTCGGAATAATTAAGCTGGCTGCGATAGTGGCTGGACAGGATGAAAAAGCGGATGACCTCCGGGTGAAAGGTCTCCAGCACTTCGCGCACGGTGAAGAAATTGCCCAGCGATTTCGACATCTTTTCTTCATCGACACGGACAAAGCCGTTGTGCATCCACAGGTTCACAAATGCGCTGCCGGTGGCGCAGCAGGACTGGGCGATTTCGTTTTCGTGATGGGGAAACTGCAGATCCTGGCCACCGCCGTGAATGTCGAAATGCTCGCCCAGGCAGTGTATCGACATGGCGGAGCATTCAATATGCCAGCCCGGCCGGCCCGGCCCCCAGGGGGAATCCCAGCTTGTCTCGCCCGGTTTGGCGGCCTTCCACAACACGAAATCCAGCGGATCGCGCTTGGCCTCGTCGACCGCTACGCGCTCCCCGGCCCGCAATTCGTCAATCTTTTTGCCCGACAGCCGGCCGTAGTCCCGGTATCGGCTGACGGCAAAATACACATCACCGTTATCAGCGGCATAGGCATAGTCCTTTTCTTCCAGCCGGACAATCATGCTGATGATCTGCTCGATATGATCGGTCGCCCGGGGTTCGTGATCCGGGGGCAGCATGTTCAGTGCCTTCGCATCGGCATCCATGGCCGCGATATAGCGTCCGGTCAGGGCCTGAATATCTTCGCCATTTTCTTCGGCCCGCTTGATGATCTTGTCGTCGATATCGGTGATATTGCGTACATAGTTCACTTCATAGCCACGGGAACGCAGGTAGCGGGTGACCATATCAAACACGACCAGCATCCGGGCATGGCCGATATGCAGCAGGTCATACACAGTGATCCCGCAGACGTACATGCCGACCTTCCCGGCGACGATGGGTTTGAACTCTTCTTTTTGGCCGGTCAGTGAATTGTATATTTTCAACATGGGTAATTATCTTTGGACGGCGTTGTCAGGCGCGCATATTAGCAAAAGACAGGGCGGGTGGCACTGAACAATATCTGCCTTGAGGGCGGGGCTCGCGCAGGATCGCTTCGGGATGACCTGCCCGGGGTTTTATTGTGGAGTTGCTATTCGTTATTGAGTAATTATCATAGGCCCTTCCATTTATCAGCATCACTGCCCGGAGATTTCCATGAATGTACGAATAACCACCAGTCAGGGTGACATAACGCTTGAACTGGATGCGGACAAGGCCCCGCTCACTGTCGAGAATTTTATTACCTATGTAAACAGCGGTCACTACGACGGCACGATTTTTCACCGGGTGATTGAAGATTTCATGATCCAGGGCGGTGGTCTGAATCAGGACATGCAGGACGTGCCCACCCGTGCCCCGATTAAAAACGAAGCCGACAATGGCCTGAGTAACCTCGACGGCACAATTGCCATGGCCCGCACCGCCGATCCCCATTCCGCCTCCGCCCAGTTTTTTATCAACACGACGGACAATGCCTTTCTCGATTTTCGCTCCGCCACGGAAGATGGCTGGGGCTATTGTGTCTTTGGCAAGGTCATCGACGGCAGTGATGT
>JAJRTU010000297.1 GCA_024278135.1 Gammaproteobacteria bacterium | reverse complement strand
AAGACGATACCGCACAAAAAAAGTATACTTCCTGTACGCATTCTAACACTTCCATTTGACAATATTCAGTTATAATACCGCGCTTTTTGACCTGCGGTAAAACTTATCACTATGGGCCTTAGGAGATTTTTCAAACGGGTACTGCCCGAACATCATGAATTCCAGCAGCATCGGCAGTTGGGATTGCTCGGTGATATTCTGCATGACCCGAATATATTCCATTTAAACCGTCACTCCGCCGCAGGTGGCGTGGCTATTGGCCTGTTCCTCGCCTTTATGCCCATACCCGGGCAAATGCTGCTCGCGGCACTGGCTGCCATTTACTTTCGGGTGAATCTGCCGCTGGCGGTCGTATTTGTCTGGCTCAGTAACCCCATCACCATTCCGCCTCTTTTTTACCTGTGCTATAAAACCGGCACTTTGTTGTTGCAGGAAACACCCGAACTGCTGGATTTTGAATTTTCACTGCAATGGTTCAGCGAAAGAATAGTGGATATATGGGATGTATTGTTACTGGGCTCCCTGACCCTGGGCGGACTATCGGCATTGATTGGTTATTTCGCCATCAAGCTTATCTGGCGTATGGCTATCATCAGAAAGTGGGAAGAGCGAAAAGAAAAAAAGCGCCGGAATAAAAATACCTGAGAAGCACCATTACGAATGCAACTACTGCAATACCCCGCCATGTAATTCGCGAACGCTGTCCATACGCTTCGCCAATTCCATATTATGGGTCACCATGACCAGGCTGACGCCGTACTCCTGATTCAACTCCAGCATCACATCAAACACCCGTCTGGCGGTATGCTCATCCAGATTCCCGGTAGGTTCGTCCGCCAGTATACACTGCGGTCTTGTCACCAATGCCCGGGCAATTGCCGCGCGCTGGCGTTCCCCACCGGATAACTCCCCCGGCTTGTGTTGCAGACGATCCGCCAGACCAACCCGATCCAGTATTGTTATCGCCGCCTGTTCCGCCTCAGCGACATCAACACCTCTTATCAATAAAGGCATTGCCACATTTTCCATGGCAGAGAACTCCGGTAACAAATGATGAAATTGATAAATAAAACCCAGGGCATTGTTACGTAAGCGACCTTTGTCCTGTTCAGACAAGGAAGACATGATTTGCCCTGCCACCTTCACCTCACCTCCGGTCGGTTCATCCAGCCCGCCCAGCAAATGCAACAGAGTGCTTTTACCACACCCGGAAGTACCGATAATAGCGAGACAGCAGCCTTTCTCAACCGCCAGATCAATGCCTTTGAGCACTTCCACCTGCAAACTGCCTTCGGTAAAGGTCTTACATAAATTCGTACAGGCTATGCTGCTGTTATCACTCATAACGCAAGGCCTCCGCTGGTTGGGTTCTGGCCGCCTGCCTGGCAGGATAGATGGTCGAAAGCAAGCTGAACAGAAAGGCCACAAGACTGATAATACTGACATCCATCCATTCCAGCTCCGATGGCAGGCTACTGATGTAATAGACGCTGGACGGTAGAAAATCCACATTAAATATTTGCTCAATTGATTGCACCAGCGACTCCACATTCGAGGCCAGCCAGACACCACCCAATACGCCCAGCGCCGTGCCGATGACGCCAATGACAGTCCCCTGGATCATAAAGATCGCCATGATACTGCGGGGACTGGCTCCAAGCGTCCTCAACACAGCAATATCCGCCTGCTTGTCAGTGACCGTCATCACCAGTGTGGAAATAATATTGAACGCAGCCACCGCAACAATCAGTGTCAGGATAACGAACATGACAATCTTTTCTGTCTTGAGCGCGTGGAACAAATTGGCATGGCGTTGAGTCCAGTCCACTACCCAATATTGCCCGGGAATATCTCTCATGACTTCACGACTGATTATCGGCGCCTGCATAATATCCGTTGTTTTTAGACGCAAACCACCCGGCCCCTGTTTACGAAACAGCTTCAGTGCATCGTCCAGGTGGATCAGCGCCAGTGCACTGTCGTATTCCTGCATACCAATTTCGAAGATCCCGACCACGGTAAAACGTTTGAGTCTGGGTAAAACACCGGCAGGTGTCACGTTCGCCTGCGGGGCAACGAGCGTTACTTTATCGCCCGTCAGTACATGCAGGGCACGAGACAGTTCTTTTCCAAGAATGATGCCGAAGCCACCCGGCTTCAGTGCGCTAAATTTGCCTTCTATCATCTTCTCGGCAATCACCGATACCTTTGGTTCTTCTTCAGGCAAAATACCGCGAACGACCGTACCGCTGACCTGCCTGTTATTGACCAACATCCCCTCGGCCCGAAAATAGGGTGCAACGCCTTCAATTCCCGGATGATGCTGAATTTTTTCTGCAATTAAACGCCAGTTGGACAAATTCCCATTACCTGCCAGCACCGTCGCATGTGAAGCCATACCGAGAGTACGGTCAGTCAACTCCTTCTGAAATCCATTCATTACCGACAACACTGTAATCAGAGCCCCTACTCCAAGTGCCACACCCAGCACAGATGTCAGGGAAATAAACGAAATAAAATGATTACGACGTCTGGCGCGCATATAGCGCAGACCAATGAATAATTCATAAGGAGTAAACATGAGCAGCATTATAAGCGACTGACGATGCGTCACAAGTCATTGACAGTTAGCGACATAAATTGATGTTGTATGTGATAATCTTGCAGCATTATGAATATCACATTTATTCTGATCTAGGTCTTGAAACTACTTGCTATTGATACCGCTACCGAGGCCTGTTCTGCCGCACTTTATATTGATGGGGATATCCTTGAAAAATATGAAGTAGCGCCGCGCAAACATGCCGAATTGATCTTGCCCATGATCGATGCTCTGCTGCTGGAAGCATCAGTAAGCTTAGCCTCACTGGATGCGCTGGCCTTCGGTCGTGGTCCTGGAGCCTTTACCGGCGTGCGCATTGCCACCGGTGTCATTCAAGGTCTGGCCTATGCCGCTCATCTGCCCGTGGTAGCCGTTTCGACATTGGCAGCGATGGCCCAGGGAGCCATTTCCGAATCAGACACAATAATAAGTGCTATTGACGCGAGGATGAACGAGATCTACTTTGGTCTGTTTTCTGTCGGCGCTGACAATATTGTCACCCCGCTTGTTGACGAGCAGGTGCTTAAGGTCGAGAACTTGAATGTTAAGGTGACAAGCGCGTGCTTTGGCGTAGGAAGCGGCTGGGGAACATATGAGGAAGAGCTTGACAGAAAATTTGCTGACAAACTGACAGGCTTCGATGCAAGGCGCTTCCCCAGAGCCGGGGATATTCTGACGCTTGCGTTAAAAGAATTCAGGTCGGGCAATATCGTCGATGCGGCGAATGCTCTGCCAGTTTATCTCCGAAACAAGGTGACAAGGTAACTTGCCATTCAAAAAAACGGGATGATACACCATTCATAAGTTGAATTACGGTGTAATTCAGGGAGAGTTAGTTTGCCGCTTTCAGATACACGTAGCCATTTTCGCCCTTAAGTTCAGGAATAATCCTGGTATGAACTGGGACACCAAACAGTCCCATAGATATAGTTAAATCAAAGGCACAACCAGATGTGGATATTACAAGCATTATCCACCACAGATGAGAAGCGTTGAAACAGGCCAGCCCGACTAATAATGGTGTTAAGACGACGAACGGTAACAACAGCATAAACTGATATGCTTTAATTGACATTTCGTCCTGGCAATAACACTCAATAGACAACGATGTTTTATCGAAACCAAATTTGAAACTGCTGAGTCTTGTGCCCACGATCAATCCTGCCAACACGTGTAGAGCTTCATGGACTATGTACAATATTATTAATATTGGCAAAAAATATAAAGTTTCTATATTAATAAAATTATCCCAAAACCCATCGATTCCTGAATACAATATATTGACCACGAGATAGAGCAATGCCGGCCCAATCAACATTGTCCAGCAAAGAAAATTCATCTTTCTTGCCGTCATGCTGAATTGAATAAATTGATTGTTCATTGGGATTGTAGTATTGATATTATCAAAAGCACCGCCTGTCTATAAGCAAGCACAGGCGGTGCTTATTTTCAGTTTTTAATTCTTGTGGGACACGAAACAACAAGCATCACTAGTTCGAATTATACTTGTAACGGTTGTAGGCCTTATAGCCATAGCTGCCTATGTCCCAACCGATTTTAAATGAGCTGTATACCAGTCCTATGCCTCCACCAAGTCTTAATGCAGCAGACACATTACGCGGGCTGAAAATACCTCCTAGTCCTGTCCCGAAAGCAAACCCACCACTAACAAGGTTTATTTCACGAACATCCAGTTCCCTGATCTGATCTTCATACACACTTAATTCCATTATTTATTCTCCTTGAAAAATTATCCTGGACAGCTTCCAAAAACCGGCATCTGCTTCCAGCTTTCAAAATAGAATCTGATAACCGGCACCGGAAAGAATTATCTATTTATTTTACTTCCATGTCTGTGAAAAATAGTGCCAATATTACGGTGATTTTCTGCCAATATTGATTTGGTCTCCGCAAAACTGTAACCCGTCCATTGTTTAAAGGACTTGTAGAAGTGTGAAATATCAGACAAGCCCAGTAATTCCACCATTTCCTGTCCACAACTTATATTGCAGCGCATGTATTGAAGACAACGCCGCTTCCTTTCTTTATTCAGTAATTCGTGAAAACCCGTACCTTCTTTTTTTAATTTTCTGGACAGTGTCCGTGAACTCATGTTCAGGTATTTTGCGGTTTCTTCCCTGTTGACATGATATAGATCTCTTCTGCTTTTCAGGAAAATAATTACTTTTGGCTTTACTCTTAATCCTGACTGGATCCCCAGCTTGCATAGTTTGTCCAGAAGAAAAGCGATATCTTCCTCCGTCAGGTATCCATTTTCCACCGATTCCAGTATATCCCTGTCAATCATGATGAATTCCCGTTCATTATCCGCTGTTCGTGCATTTGAATTTATTTGACGGCAAGTTCTTCCAGCTTACCTTCACACAACAATAATATCCGGCTTGCGGAGCGCATAGTCTCCGGTCGATGGGCAATAATGATACGCGTGATGCCAAGGTCGATGATCGACTCGTTGATCATGTGTTCCGTTTTCACATCGAGGTGAGCCGTGCCTTCGTCCATAAAGAGGATTTTCGGTTGCCGGTAAAGTGCCCTGGCCAACATAATGCGCTGCTTTTGTCCGCCGGACAATGCTGATCCCATATCCCCAATCAGACTTTCATATTTCATCGGCATCCGTATGATTTCTTCGTGGATCATGGCCGTTTGGGCAGCAGACAACACGCGTTCCATATTCGCCTGCGGATCAAAAAAGGCAATATTCTCGGCAATGGAACCGGCAAGCAGATCATCTTCCTGCATGACGACACCGATTTGTTGCCGATAGCGTGCCAGACCGTAGGCAGGGAGTGCTGTACCGTCAAGCAGGATTTGCCCCCTGACGGGTTGAAACAAGCTCGTCATAAGCTTGAGCAGCGTTGTCTTGCCACATCCGGACGGCCCAATGATGGCTGTCGATTCACCGGCCTCTATACTCAGGTTGATGCCCTTTAGAATGTCCGGTGCATCACTGCTGTAGCGGTAATAAATATCCTGAAGCACCAGCTTCCCGCTGATCGCCGCCTGTTGAGCATAGTCTGGAATATCCCTGCCCTGCTCTTCTTGCTCAGTGTGGGCGATATCGGCAACGCGCTCAAGGTGTAGGCCCAGCACGCGATATTCAATAGCTCTCTCCACCAGCGCCGATGCTTTTTCGGTAAAATTTCGCTTGTAGGCCAGAAAGGCGAATATCATTCCCACACTCAAATCTCCGGCCATAATCATACTGATGGCAACATAAATCAGGATGATGTGCTCTACGCCGAAAATACCCTGATTGGCATTCTGGAACCAGATATTTAACTTTCCCAGTTTGGCGTTGGTATTGATCACTTCGGCATATTTATTCTGCCAGATATTCTCACGTTCATTTTCGCAGCCAAACAGTTTCAGGCTGGTTATGCCGCGTACAGTTTCAATAAATGTCGTATTTTCCACAGCCTGACTGATAATGAGGTTTTCCTGCGCGGCCCGATAGGGTTTGTAAAAAACAAGACGCAGGATGAAATACGCGAGCCAGGCTGCAAGCGCTATGGCAGACAGGACGGGACTGTAAATAAACATCATCACCAGTGTCGTCACGGCCATGATGCCATCTATCAGCCCGGCAATTATATCCTCGGTAATCATCGTTCGTATCGGATCCATGGAACCGAAACGAGA
Organism: Gammaproteobacteria bacterium; assembly: GCA_024278135.1. GTDB lineage: Bacteria > Pseudomonadota > Gammaproteobacteria > Eutrophobiales > Eutrophobiaceae > WLWS01. The sequence continues at coordinate 13,699 of JAJRTU010000297.1, read as the reverse complement.
GACGATGTCGCCGATATGGCGTTTTTCAAAAAAGTCCACCGGCAGCCGGGTGAGATGATGGAAAAGATTACAAACCATCTGATAAGACAGCATACTGCCAAAATACAGAAGCACGTAACTGCGCAGAATTTCAGTCATCACATTGATCAGCGTGAAACCGGAAAAACCCAGGGCCAGGGCCAATAGAAGGTCCTCATCAAATTTACCCAGTACCTCATCAACAGCAATTTGCAAATAAAACGGACTGGCAAGCACGAACAACTGCAGGATGACAGACAGCATAAACACCTGCAAAAGATTGCGTTTCAGACCATGCATCCGGTCCCACATGTCACTCAACCGGATCGTGGTTTTTTCATTCCGTCTCCTGAACTTGTCAGACGGTGTGAGCTCCAGGGCGATCCCGGTAAAGTGTTTCGAAAACTCCGCTTCTGTATACACTCTTTCCCCTGCTGCCGGATCGTGTATGCTGAATTTGTTTTTAGAGACGGATTTCAGCACCACAAAGTGATTCAGATCCCAATGAATAATGGCTGGCAATCGCAGCCGCCTGGTCAATGCCAGGGGAGCCCGAACAGGACGTGAGGCAAAATTGAGTTTGCCGGCGATCTCCATCAGCGATTTCAGTGTCATGCCCTGAAGACTTGTCGTGTACTTCCGGCGCAGTGCGGCTGTATCGGTGATAAACCCGTAATAGCTTGCCACCATCGCAAGGCAGGCAAATCCGCATTCCGCTGCCTCGTTTTGCCGAATCACGGGCAGACGGCGGGTGCCGGCCAGGTTCAGCGCGCCGCTGCTCATGCCCGCTCTCTCACGGCACGAAGCGGCTCCAGCAGCCAGTCGAGGAAACTGCGGCGCTCAAGCACGATATTGGCTTTCAAGGTCATACCGGATTGCAGAGCCAATACCTTGCCTCTTGCAACTATTGTTGCCTTTTCAATATCGGCCGTCACTCTGTATACAGGTTCTCTAAAATCAAATGGGGCCTGTATTTCACCAGGCGCAAATATACTTTCTGTAATATCGGCAATGGTCGCCCGGTGAGAACCAAAAAATTGATAGGGAAAGGCGTCATACAGCAGCCTGACCTCCTGTCCTTGTTCCACAAATCCGATGGCACGGCTGGGCAAGAACAATTCCGCCATCAGTACACTGCCTTCAGGCATGATCGTCAACAGGGCCTGGCCTGTCTGAACGGACCGTCCTATGCTATCCATACTTATCGATAACACCCTGCCGTTCACGGACGAAGTAATGGCATAGGCGCTGCGTCCTGATAATTCAGTTTTACGGCCTTCAAGTTCTGCCTGTCGGGCCATCAACCTGGCGATGCGTTGCTTGCTTTCATTGGGTAATTGCAGCAGGCGGATGTCGAGCAGTCTTTGTTTTGATTCGGCTGCACTCAATGCCTGTTCCCGGAACTTCTCCTGTGCTTTTTGTGTCAGCCATTCCTGATAGCGGCGTTTGGACTCTTCCTTGCTGATATAGCCCCGCATCAACAGATTTTGCACACCATCGAACGCTTCTTCTGCAGCGTTGGCAAGCTGCTGTTGTAGAACAAGTTGTCCGCTTAGCGAGAGGATCCTCAGCGCCAGTGCCTTTTTTTCCGTCATTAAACGGGCGTTTTCCGTTTCCATCCGGTTGGTTTCGAGCGCGATTTGGGTTTGCAACTCAATTTCCTGTCTGCCCAGGGCGGCCAGCGCTTTATTCGCAAAGGTGGCGCCATCCAGAGCGCTTGTCGATACCAAAATTATCGCGAGTTGTTGTCCGATCCTGATTGTATCTCCCTCTTTAACATCAATCGATTCGAGCGTACCGGACTGGGCGGTCTGAATTTTTACCAGGCCCCTGCTGGGCACAAGATGACCAATGACGTGTTCGCTGCGCGCATAACTACCCGTGACAAGAAATACAATACTGAGGGTAACTATCGACAGGACAAGCAGAGCAAGAACGGAGAACGACAACGGCTGGACGAGGAAGACGCCCCCGTGCAGCTTTTGCCTTTTTGCTTCAATCGCTTCCCTACGAAACATCCCTGTGTTCCTTCCATTTCACACTGAGAGGCAGTTTAACACAGGAAATCTATCGTAAAAAGACTAATCGTTGACAGTCTTCGAGATCTGTTTTATCGTTCAGCCATGACTTCGACAATCAATAATGCGTGGCGTTTTTTCTGGCAACTTACACCAGTGGGCGCTACTGCATGATTGTTTAATAATCAAAAAAGTAAAAAAGCCCACTCGAAGTGGGCTTTTTTTTGTTCTGTTGTCGCTCACTTTGAATGATATCCAGCCATTTTTTATTATGTTTAAAGGAGCAATTGATGAGCGATACTATCAAGTACATTCTGAGTGAAGATTTTCTTCCCACCGCCTGGTACAACATTGTTGCGGATCTTCCGGAGCAGCCACCCACGGTCTTACATCCGGTAACGGCGCAGCCCATCACTCCTGATGATTTGGCACCGCTGTTTCCCATGGCAGTGATCGAACAGGAAGTCAGCACCGAGCGTTATATCGACATACCGAAGCCTGTACGTGACATTCTAAGACAATGGCGTCCTGCTCCACTGTACCGGGCCCGACGTCTGGAAAAAATGCTGGATACCCCTGCTCGTATTTATTACAAATATGAAGGTGTCAGCCCGGCAGGCAGCCATAAACCCAACACCGCCGTGGCGCAGGCTTTCTATTCCAAAGAAGAAGGTGTTAAACGCATCACCACAGAAACCGGTGCAGGCCAATGGGGTTCTTCACTGGCATTCGCCGGGACATTTTTCGACCTGGAAATTGAGGTTTTTATGGTAAAAGTCAGTTATCAGCAAAAACCTTATCGACGCGCTTTTATGGAGAGCTTTGGAGCAAGCTGTATCGCTAGCCCCAGTGAACTGACAGCATCGGGCAGAGCTGTACTGGAAAAGAACCCGGAGAGTACCGGCAGCCTGGGAATTGCGATTAGTGAAGCCGTGGAAAGCGCTGTACAACGAGATGACACCAAGTATGCCCTGGGCAGTGTTCTGAATCACGTTCTGCTCCATCAAACAATCATTGGTCTGGAAGCGATCAAGCAAATGGATATGGCAAACGACTATCCGGATATCGTCATTGGCTGCACAGGGGGGGGCAGTAATTTTGCCGGTATAGCTTTCCCGTTTATTGGAGAGAAGTTGCGCGGCGGCAGGGATATTAAAACCATCGCTGTGGAACCGGCCAATTGTCCCACCTTAACCAAGGGCAAATATGCCTATGATTTTGGCGATACGGCAAGTCTGACACCTTTGGTCAAAATGCATACTCTGGGTTCCGGCTTTGTCCCGCCGGGCTTCCATGCCGGAGGGCTTCGCTACCACGGGATGGCACCGCTGGTGAGTCAGGTCGTTGACCTGGGTTACGTTGCACCGCGTTCCTATGCGCAATTGAAATGTTTTGAAGCCGGCATCCAGTTCGCGAAAGCCGAAGGGATTATACCGGCGCCGGAGGCCAATCATGCTGTCGCAGCGACTATAGAAGAAGCACTGCGTTGTAAAGAAGAGGGCAGGAGTGAAGCCATACTGTTTAATCTCAGCGGTCATGGTAACTATGACATGCAGGCTTATATGGATTATTCAGCGGGTAAATTATACGACCAGAAATACTCCGAAGAAGAACTGGCTATGGCCCTGTCGGGATTACCGACAGCAGCAGCCGGTTAGGATAGTTAAGGGGTCGGAGACAATAGCGAACAATTCTCATTCTCACTTGTCTCCGACCCCATTACATCATCGGTACGCACTTGCAAAAGAGGTTTCGGTCACCATAAACATTGTCTACTCTGCCGACAGGTGGCCAATATTTATCGTCACGTATGTTGGTCATGGGATAAAACGCTTCGCGTTTGCTGTAAGGCATGGTCCACTCATCTTCCAGCAGAAGTTTATGAGTATGTGGTGCATTCTTCAGCAGGTTATCTTCACTCCCCGCCTCACCCTTTTCTATTGCCTGTATTTCCTTGCGAATGGCAATCATGGCCTCACAGAAACGATCCATTTCCCGCTTGTTCTCACTTTCTGTCGGTTCGATCATCAGCGTATCCGCCACAGGGAACGACATGGTTGGCGCATGAAAACCGTAGTCAATCAATCGCTTGGCAACATCATCGACAGTGATGCCACAGGACTCCTTAATGTCACGTAAATCGATTATGCATTCGTGCGCCACCATGTCATTTTTACCGGTATAAAGGATCGGGTACCAGGGTGCCAGACGTTTGGCTATATAGTTCGCACTCAGTATTGCCACCATGGTGGCACGACGCAGTCCATGGGCTCCCATCATGGCGATATAGGCCCAGGAGATACTGAGAATACTGGCTGAACCCCAGGGAGCCGCTGACACCGTACCGATGGTGCCATTTCCACCGGCAGCCGGGTTGACACCGTCGACCACAGGATGCTCAGGTAAATAAGGAGCCAGATGAACCTTTACCCCGATAGGCCCCATGCCCGGCCCCCCGCCGCCGTGAGGGATGGCGAAGGTCTTGTGCAAGTTAATGTGCATGACATCAGCACCGATTTCGGCGGGACGACTGAGCCCCACCAGCGCATTCATATTGGCACCGTCCATGTATACCTGCCCGCCATTCGCATGGACGATATCACAAATCTCGCCAATAGCTTCTTCGTAGACTCCGTGCGTGGAGGGATAGGTGATCATCAAAGCAGAAAGATCGGCCTGATGCGTTTTCGCCTTGCTTTTGAGATCGTCCAAGTCAACATTGCCATTCTCATCGCAGGCCACGATAACCACTTGTAGACCGGCCATCACCGCGCTGGCTGGATTGGTGCCGTGAGCAGACGCGGGGATGAGACAAATATGACGATGTCCTTCTCCGCAGACGTCCTGATGTTTACGAATAACCAGCAAGCCCGCATATTCGCCCTGGGAACCGGCGTTGGGTTGCAGCGAAAAGGCCGTGAAGCCGGTCAGATCACAAAGCATATCTTCCAGCTCCTCAAACATCTGCTGGTAACCCTGAGCCTGATCCAGCGGCGCGAACGGATGCATGGCACTGAATTCGCGATAGGATAAAGCCTGCAATTCAGTGGAGGCATTTAACTTCATCGTGCATGAACCCAGCGGGATCATAGCGCGATCTAGCGCGATATCACGTCTGGCCAGCCAACGCATGTAGCGCATCATTTCTGTTTCACAATGATACAGTTCGAACACCGGATGTGTGAGTATGGCGTCATGCCGTGCCAAGGACGACGGGATATTTTCTTCAATCGACTTATCCAGTTCATCAATATCCAGCCGTTCATCCGCATCCGAGCCAAAGGCACGCCAGATTAATTTTAATTCCTGCTTCGTGGTGGTTTCATCAAAGCTGATACCAAGCGTGTCGGCATCGATCACCCGCAGATTGATGCGTGATTCCCGTGCTTTTGCCGCAATCCGCCGTGCCCGGCTTTGCACGCGCACCGTGATGGTGTCGAAGAAACATTCATTGACAAGGTCAAAACCAAGTCCTTGCAGCCCCGCCGCCAGTATTTGTGTGAGACGATGGACACGGCTGGCGATGAGATAGAGTCCTCCGGGGCCGTGATAGATGGCATAAAACCCGGCGATCACCGCCAGCAATACCTGCGATGTGCAAATATTGCTGGTAGCCTTCTCCCGTCGTATATGTTGCTCCCGGGTCTGCAAGGCCATGCGCAAAGCAACTGCGCCGGTGTTGTCGATTGACACACCAATCACCCGGCCCGGCATGGAACGGACAAACTTCTTCCGTGTCGCAAAGAATGCCGCGTGCGGCCCGCCATAGCCCATGGCAACACCAAAACGCTGACTGTTGCCAAGGACGATATCGGCATCCATGGCGCCGGGAGCTTTCAGCAAAACCAGTGCGAGAATATCGGCCGCCACTGTGGCGACGGCCGATTGCGCATGAGCACGACTGATTATTTTGGCAATATCGCGGATCTCGCCACCGGTGCCGGGATATTGCAGCAGCACTCCAAACACGTCGTATTGCGCCAGATCTTCCGTATCGGCAACGATGATCTCATAACCAAAATATTTCGCTCGTGTCTTTACCACGGCTATGGTCTGAGGATGGCAATCCTGATCGACAAAATAACACTTGCTGGGACTCTTGCCGATCCGCTTTGACATACTCATCGCTTCAGCCGCTGCGGTGGCTTCGTCCAGCATGGAGGCATTGGCAACTTCCATACCCGTCAGATCGCTGATCATTTGTTGAAAGTTCAACAACGCTTCCAGACGCCCCTGACTTATCTCTGCCTGATAGGGTGTATAGGCGGTATACCAACCGGGATTTTCCAGTACGTTACGCTTTATAACGGCGGGCATAACGGTCCCGTGGTAACCCATGCCAATCATGGAAGTAAATACCTGGTTACGTTCACGCATCTTGCGCAGCCGGGTAATAACTTCGCGCTCACTGATAGTATGCGTCAGTGATAATGCATCTTTGACGATGATACTGTCGGGTATGGCCCGTTCAATAATATCTTCCAGCCTGGATAGTCCAAGCTCATCCACCATCTGCGCAATTTGTCTTCGATCCGGGCCGATATGTCGTCGGATAAAATCGCCACGCATCTCGAATTGCTCAAGCGATTTACGAGTTGCCACCATGTCTGTATTTCTCCAGCACAAGGGACGCTTCAAAAGCAGAAGCGTCGTTAAATTTATTTCTACCTACAGTCCCTTGAGAAATTCTTCATAGGCCGCCTGATCCATCAGCGAATTCAAGGCATCGGGGGCTGCGGGTTTAATACTGAAAAACCAGCCGACCCCCGTCGCGGCACTGTTGACCAGCTCCGGTTCATCGGCCAATTGTTCGTTGACAGCTACAATTTCACCGCTCAGGGCTGTTTTGACCTCGCCCGCGGCTTTCACGGACTCCACCACCGCCACATTGTCCCCGGCACTAACACGGGTTCCCGGCTCCGGCAATTCCACATAAACCACATCACCCAGTTGTTCCTGAGCGTAATCAGTAATGCCGACAAGCACGTTGCCATCACTTTCCAGACGCAACCATTCATGATCTTCAGTATATTTCACTTCACTCATTTGCCACTCCTTCAGGGTTGATAATATCGGTGCGCTACAAAAGGTAATTCAGCGACACGCATTGTATGGGATCGATTTCGAATTTCCACATGTAAGGCCGGATCAGAACTGACATAGTCAGCGGAGAGATAGCCCATCGCCACGGGCCCGTCGAACGAAGGCCCGAACCCTCCACTGGTGACATAACCTGCCTTTACATTATCAGCATCCAGAACCACACTATCCGCCCGTACCGGCATTTTCCCGGTTGGCTGCAATCCCACCCGTACTTTCTCTGTGCCTTCCTGCAACTGCCGCAGGATGATACCCGCACCCGGAAAATGTGCCTCTACACTTCCATCCCGATATTTCCCTGCTATTGCCCAGCGTAAATTCGCTTCGACAGGCGTACTGTTTTCGTCTATATCATGACCATACAAACACAGACCGGCTTCCAGTCTCAGGGAGTCCCTTGCCCCCAGCCCAACAGCTCTCACTCCATCGCAAGCCAGCAGCAGTTGAGCGAGTCGTTTCGCAGACGCATTATCAACAGATATCTCAAAGCCATCTTCGCCGGTATAGCCGCAACGGTTGATCCTGCAATCAATACCATCAATTTTAAATTGACCGGCCCTCATGAAACTCAGTCCAGGTATGCTGTTATCAAAGCTGGCAAGCACACGAACGGCCCGGGGACCCTGCAACGCCAATAAAGCCCGGTTGTCCAGCATTTCAACCCGATATGAGCGTGCCAGTGCGCTCTTTATGTACCTGTAGTCGTTCTGTTTACATGCCGCATTCACAACGATAAAAAGACCGTCCGGTATTTTCGTTACCATCAGGTCATCAATAATGCCTCCCTGTTGATTCGTTAACAGCGTGTAACGCTGTTGAAAATCGCTTAAACCGTCTATATCACCGGTAACCAGCTCTTCAAAGGCCCTGGCGACACCTGCGCCGCTGATCTGTATTTGCCCCATATGAGAGACATCAAAAAGTCCCGCGTGAGCGCGCGTATGCAAGTGCTCAGCCTTGATTCCATCGGTATATTGAAGGGGTAACACATAGCCGGCAAAAGGCACCAGTTTCGCGTTTAACGACGTGTGGAGTGTATGCAGCGCCGTATGCTGCAAAGTATCGGATTCGAACATTCTGTTATCGGGACACATTTCTTTTCAGGGCCTTCGGCTTCACCTTCAGGGAAGGCAATACTGAAATAGTTTTGCCTAATATACAACTTTTTGTTTATCGACCCATGCTCCTTTGTGTACCATGCCCGGCCTTAAGGAAAAAATATTATTTTCCCCTGTTATTATCTGAGATCCTGGATCCTGTCTCTGTATTATGACCGTCAGCCTTTTTGACCTGTTTAAAATCGGTATTGGCCCGTCCAGTTCACATACGGTAGGCCCCATGATCGCTGCCCACAGATTTGTCAGCGCGCTCTCCGACAAGGGCGAACTGAATGATACCCATTCTATTTTGGCCGAGACCTTTGGTTCTCTCGCCCTGACCGGCATGGGTCATGGTACTGACAAGGCCATTCTGCTGGGTTTATCCGGCGCACAGCCGCATCTCGTTGAACCGGATGAGGCCGATAAGCTGCTTACCGGTATACGAAGCGGACACGCACTGAATTTAGCACGTCAAAAAACCATCCAGTTCGATGCAGACAGGGATCTGAAATTCAATCGCAGTGCCTGTCTGCCCTTTCATTCCAACGGCATGAGATTGACGGCTTTTGACGTGAATAAACACGTTATCAGGGAAGAGGTCTATTATTCGGTTGGCGGCGGTTTTGTCTTAAGCCAGGCACAGGCAGACTCGAATGGGCCTGGCGGGACTTCAGCCACCCCGCCACTTCCCTATGCATTTACTTCAGGGCAGGACTTGCTCGCACTCGGTCACAACACGAGACGCCGTATCCCGGATATGATACTCGCCAATGAGAAAGCCCTGGGGTTGACGAACAACGAAGTACATGAAGGAATAGGCAGACTTTGGGACTGTATGCAGCGCTGTATCGACCGCGGCTGTCATGCAAAAGGCCTGTTACCGGGCCGACTGCATGTGACACGGCGTGCAGGCAAGCTGTTCGACAAGCTCGAGCGTCGTGACGAACACGCATTGATTGAGCCGATGGCAGTAATAGACTGGGTCAACCTCTGGGCCATTGCAGTCAATGAAGAAAATGCCGCAGGAGGTCGAGTTGTGACAGCCCCTACCAACGGGGCAGCCGGGATCATTCCCGCCGTGTTGCGCTACTATGATCGCTTCTGTCGAAACGCCGATATCCAGGGCACTTACGATTTCTTTCTGAGCGCAACAGCAATCGGCTCTCTCTATAAAACGAATGCCTCCATATCCGGTGCCGAAGTGGGTTGTCAGGGTGAAGTAGGTGTAGCCTGTTCCATGGCGGCGGCAGGCCTGACTGCTGCACTGGGCGGCAGCAATGAACAGATTGAAAATGCTGCGGAAATTGCCATGGAACATAACCTGGGGTTGACCTGCGATCCCATCGCCGGTCTGGTTCAAATTCCCTGTATTGAGCGTAATGCGATGGGTGCTGTCAAAGCCATTGATGCCTCGCGTTTGGCCATGCTCGGCGATGGCAGTCATAACGTGTCCCTGGACAAGGTCATCGCCACTATGCGCCAGACGGGTCTGGATATGCAATCAAAATATAAAGAAACAGCAAAAGGCGGGCTGGCGGTGAATATCGTAGAATGTTAGCAGCAGGCCCCGGCTGATTTAAATCCTCTGGATCCTGATATCAATACTTCCATCCTGATACAGTTCCAACACGCTGTAACCGGGGTTTAGATCATCCTTGATATATTTTTCGCTTTCGGGTTTGAACTGTACACAGCTGGATGGACCGGCAGCGAGAATGACATCAAGTCGTTTTGCCCGGAACACCTGATGTATATGTCCCCAGATGAGGGCACGTACATTTCCATGCCGATCCAGTATGGAAAACATATCCTCCGGGTTCTCCAGCATCATTGCATTCAGCCAGGGGCTGGTCACGGAAACCGGCGAATGGTGAAGGCCAATCAGCACCGGCCTGTCATTGAATTCCGCCAGATGCTGATCCAGAAAGTTCAGCTCTTCCACCTGCAACCTGCCCGAATGTGTACCGGTAAGACAGGTATCGAGCAGGAGTATTCCCCACCTCCCTGCCTCCAGCACCCTGGTGGTGTGGATGTTGTCCTGGTTAAGCATTTGATGCATTAGCACGGGATCATCATGGTTGCCCGGCAGGCAAAAAACCGGGGCGCCCAGCCCCGACAATTGTTGTCGCAGCCTCTCATAGGCCTCAGGAACGGGGTCGTGTACCAGATCACCGGTCACCATCACGAAATCCGGCATATCAACTTCTCGCCGGATATGTTCAATCACCTGGTCTAAAGAAGCCGCAGTATCCACCCCGTCAAAACATTCCGCCTTCCGTTTGAATATATGGGTATCGGTAATTTGCACCAGCCTGATACAATCCGGATTATGGGCTTTAATTTCGATTGCAGACATCATGGTCTATTGTAACGCCATAAAACTCATTCTAATAAGCGGGTAATCAGCATGTCCAGAACCAGTATTGGCCTCGCAGAGGAAGTCTATGCCTATCTGCTTTCCGTAAGCTCGCGGGAACACACTGTACTTCAGCAGCTCCGGGAAGAAACGGCATTACACGAATTTTCCAACATGCAGATTTCGCCGGAACAGGGGCAATTTATGACCCTGTTAATCAAAATGCTGGATGCCAGGCGAATTATCGAATTAGGCGTGTTTACCGGATACAGCAGTTTATCCATGGCGCTGGCTTTGCCACCTGACGGTCAGATTATTGCCTGCGATGTCAGCGAAGAATATACCCGTATTGCCCGGCATTACTGGCAACAGGCCGGTGTCAGTGACAAGATAGAATTACATTTGGCCCCCGGTATGGAGACATTATCCGCATTGCTGTGTGCCGGCGAGGCGGGAAAGTTTGATCTGGTTTTTATTGATGCCGTAAAAGAGGAATACCAGGGTTACTACGAACATGCACTTGAGCTGATTCGATCGGGTGGTTTGATTATTGTCGATAATGTCCTGTGGGGCGGTGCAGTGGCAAACCCGGATAAACAGGATGCTGAAACCCGGGCCATCAGGGCATTCAACGCTCATGTGCATGGAGATCAACGTGTGGATATGAGTATGATCCCGATCGGGGATGGTCTGACCCTGGCCAGAAAACGGTAATAGTGAATGACGGAAATTCTTGTCGGTATAGTATTGAGCTCAAACCTGACTAACGGATACATTTATAAATAACAAATGATGAAACCCAGAATAAAAGACTACCTGAACAGTGATACAGCGCTTGAATCCATCAGCATCCAGGCCTGGGTACGTACCCGTCGTGATTCAAAAGCGTTCTCCTTTATTGAATTAAACGATGGTTCCTGCCTGGCCAATATACAGGTCATTGTTGATGCAACGCTGGCGTCTTACGAAATCATTAAGAATATCAGCACCGGCGCCGCTGTCAGCGTCAGGGGCAAACTGGTGGAATCGCCGGGCAAGGGACAACGCTGGGAAATACAGGCAAGCCATATTGAGTTGTTGGGCAAGGCCCCGGAAGATTTCCCTTTGCAAAAGAAACGCCACAGTGATGAATATCTGCGCACCATCGCCCATCTGCGACCACGTACAAACAAGTATGGGGCAATATTCAGAATACGCTCCAGTTTGTCGCATGCTGTACATCAGTTTTTTCAGGAACGTGATTTCAGATGGATTCATACCCCCATCATCACCGGTTCTGACTGTGAGGGTGCAGGCGAGTTGTTCCGAATAACAACACTGGACATGGAAAATATCCCTGAGGAAAACGGTAAAGTTGACTATCAACAGGACTTCTTCGGTAAAGAGGCCATGTTGACGGTATCAGGACAACTTTCCGTCGAAACCTTCTGCCAGAGTCTGGGCAATGTTTATACTTTCGGTCCGACCTTTCGCGCCGAAAACTCCAACACCAGTCGTCATATTTCCGAGTTCTGGATGATTGAACCTGAGATGGCCTTCGCTGATTTACAGGATGATATGGCACTGGGTGAAGAGATGATCCGTTATCTTGTAAAATTCACTATTGATAAGTGCAGTGACGACCTGGCACTATTCGCCAAATTTGTCGACAAAAACCTGATGCGGACATTGGAAAACATTGTCGATAATGATTTTATCCGGCTTCCTTACACCGAGGCGATAGACATCCTGCAAAAATCGAATAAAGACTTTGAATTCGAGCCCGCCTGGGGCAAGGATCTGCAATCAGAACATGAACGTTATCTGACAGAACAACACTTCAAACGCCCTGTGATCCTGTTTGATTATCCGAAAGACATCAAGGCTTTTTACATGCGTCAAAACGATGATAATCTTACGGTGGCGGCGATGGATATACTGGTTCCCTCGATAGGAGAGATCATCGGTGGCAGTCAACGTGAAGAACGCTATGATAATTTACTGAAAAGGATTCAGGAAATGGGTTTTCGCGAAGAAGATTACTGGTGGTACCTGGATACTCGAAAATACGGGACTGCACCCCATGCCGGCTTCGGACTGGGCTTTGAGCGGCTGTTAATGCTGCTGACAGGTGTCTCCAATATTCGAGATGTGATTCCTTTCCCCCGAACACCAAAACATCTCGAATTTTAGCCGGCGTCAAAGTGAACGGTGACTCCGGCCCCATCAAAAACAAAACCCCGCACCAGGCGGGGTTTCGTTTTTTGACAGGGAAGCTAAAAAGACTAAGACGAATTTCGCCTGCGAAAACCCAGTCCGGCCAAAGCCAATCCCATAAGGCCAAGGGTAGCGGGTTCCGGCGTGCTGACAACCGGGGGATCATAATAGAAACCTGAACTAAAGCTTGTATTGACGTTGCCACCCAGCGTGGCCAGCGCATCGAATCCATCCAGGACCGGTCGCCAGGCGAATTGATAGTTGTTATTCGGCATGAAGGCCTCGAAAAGAAAGTTAATGGAAAAATCGCCGACCACATCCAGTACCGCGCCAAGTCCACTCAGGCCAAGACTACCCGCATTCAACCAGGAGGCACCGCTTGCTACGATTGTCAACCTCGTGTTCAGTAAATTGTTATAATGATTATGGTTATGACCTCCTCCGGCGAAATAACTTAAATAGGAAGCCCCGGTCCAGGTGGCGGTATTTCCAGATATATTATTGAAACTTAATACTTCCCCTGGATGAGCCAAACTTCCGTTAAGCTTCAGTACAAAGGAAGACGGACTCCAGGGTCCCCAGTACAGATTACTGGACTGACTCAGATCAAAATTCGAATACGACCAGGTTTGACCACCCGCTCTACCGGAAGAAACCCCACTTGGAGACCAGTTGTTACCCCCCGGCGCCGGGTAAACCGGCCCGATGGGCACCGCCTGCAGTGCCGTTGCGGCAAAACACAGCGTGAGTAAAATTAGCCAGCGGGACGTGATTCGTCTGATATTCATCTGAGTTTCTCCTCTGTATCAATGTGCCCATTGAAAAAGAACAACAGGCACAGCCACCCCCGGAGTGTCATCAGTACCACTTAATAGGCAGTATTTATGCCACCAGCCATACCGACATGGTTT
>JAJRTU010000296.1 GCA_024278135.1 Gammaproteobacteria bacterium | reverse complement strand
ATTCCGTAGTATTGAATTTCCGCATCGGTGGCATAAAGATCCATCGCATCGACGGCCCTGCCCTGCAGTCCCCGATAGGCGAGATCATGATCCAGTCCACGTACCTCTGTTTGTGGCAATTGATAATGCAATCGCAAACCCGGCCAGCCATCCCGGCGATCCATAAACTCGTTACTGAAAGCAAACTTTAAATCAGGGTGCTGTTTCAGATCAGATATGGTCGTTATACCGGCGGTATCCGCAACAGTGCCCAGCATGCCGATGATGTAGGTATTGTTGAAACCCAGAGCCGATGTGATACCAATACCCTCCTGTGCGAGGGCGTCTTCCAGTTGACTGAAATTTTCAATCTGTTGATCAGCGACTATTTCCTGCTCCAGCGTACCGGTATATTCCGGATAAACCGTAATCTCTCCCGCTCGCAGCGCCGACCACAAGATACGCGTGCCACCCAGCCCGGACAGGTGTGATACGTTCAGGCCCTGCTCTCTTAGCCACTGCGTGGCCATCTCGGCCAGGATGATATTTTCAGTAAATTTCTTTGAAGCGATAATTATGGTCCTGTCACTGCTGTTCAGCGCCAACACGTTTATACTGATCATCATCAGACATACCAGCAGGGGAAACCGGCCCGGAGCACTCATGCCTCTGTACTGCCCATTACCGCCAAGCTGTGCCGCTGCGCTCTGATGAAGTGCTCAACAAAAGTATTGGCAGGCCGTTGAACAAGATCAGTAATGCTGCCTTGCTGAACTATTTTTCCCTCACGCAGCAATATCAGTGTGTCACCGAAAAAGGCGGCCTCGTCTATGTCATGTGTCACCATCAGTACCGTCTTTCCCAGTTTTCTGAATATCTCCTGCAAGTCCTGTTGCAGATCAAAGCGAATCATCGGATCCAGTGCCCCCAGCGGCTCATCCAGCAGCAATAATGCCGGATCCAGCATCAAGGCACGCATCAAACTGACGCGTTGTCGTTCGCCGCCCGATAATTCACCGGGGTAACGCAATAACAACTCCCCGGGAAGCTGCACCAATGCGGACAAATCCTCAACACGCGCCTCCACTCTGTCTTTATCCCAGGCCAAATAGTCCGCCATGATGCTTACATTGGCTTTTGCTGTCAGGTGCGGGAACAAACCGCCTTCCTGAATCACATAGCCCATGCGTTGACGGAGTGGATAAAGTGTTTGCGGTGTCAAAACAAGATCATCGATCAGTATCGTACCTGTGTCGGACCTGAGCAGACCGGTGATCAGGCGCAACAGCGTTGATTTCCCACAGCCACTGGGACCGATGAAGACACTGGTCTGACCGGCATGCGCCTGATAGGAGAACGGGTACAGGGCCTGTTCGTTGCCAAAGCGCTTCGATATATTATTCAGTTTCAGCACGCTATGCGGGACGGCTCCATATGATTATACCTGTCTGATCTTGCCTATGCCGGACTGAACCGGCGGCATTCAGGCTGCGGGGGCAACGGACACCCTGCCAGGCTACGGCATTGATCTGTCGGCACCGCCGAATTTACCGAATTTCAGCATAATTGAAGGCATGATTAACAGATTCAACAGCGTTGACGAGGCCAGCCCACCGATAATGATGGCAGCCATCGGCCCCATGATTTCCCGGCCCGGATTATCACTGTTGATGGCAATTGGCAACATGGCCAATGCGGTCACCAGCGCCGTCATTAATATGGAGGGTAATCTTTCCTGCGCCCCCTGAATAGCAACATCCAGCGTCCACGGCAAACCCTCTTTCTCCACCAGAAATTGATAATGAGAGACCAGCATAATCGAGTTACGTATGGTAATACCGAAAAGCGTCACGAAGCCCACCAGCGAGCCCACTGACAAACTGCCACTGGTCAGCAATACGGCGATAACACCCCCCACCAGTGCAAATGGCAGGTTCAGCAACATTAACATCATATTTCGAAAATTACCGATAGCGATGTACACCAGCATCATCACGACGGCCATGACCAATGCTGAAAGAATGATCAGTTCATCTCTCGCTTTGGCCTGTTCTATCGCTGCGCCGGTGAATTCGGGATAAAGCTCGGTATTGAATTTCACCTGATCCAGTATGGTGGCTTCCAGCTCATCCATGAAGCCGACAATATCACGGCCAACGACATGACTGGTGATACTTTGCAGCCGTTGACCATCCTGATGGAGAATATTATAACGGCCGCTTTGCTGGCGTATGTCAGCAAACTCTTCCAGCGGCAGCAACAATGCATTCGGCGTTTTTATGGGTAATTTACGCACATCTTCCGGATCCAGACGCCGGTTCTCCGGCAAATTGACAGTGACGTTGAAAACACGATTATCTTCCTGGTATTTGGCCACGTTCAGTCCTTCGAATGCCACCTTGATGCTGTCAACTACCTCGATAGGTCGAAGCCCGTATTCCTTCAGCTTGTCCAGTTTCAAAGCGATCTGCAGTAAGGGTGTGGCGGACAATGATTGCACCTGTACACCGCTGGCGCCTTTAATCGTTTTCATGACTGCCGCCACTTCGGTGGCTTTCCTGTCCAGTGCATCAAGATCATTACCATAAATATTGACAACAACAGGGGTGGTGTAACCGGATATGGTTTCGTAAATACGTTCCGATAAGAAATTGTAAGCTTCATAACGAATACCCGGGTAGGCTTCAAGAATCTGCCGTATATTGTCCAGCACCCGTTGCTGTTCTTTGCCACCAAGATTAAAATCAAGATCGACTTCAAACTCACTGTAGTGGCTGCCGAACGTATCCGCGCCCCGCTCCGCTCTGCCGGCCCATTGCGACACGGATCTCACTCCGGGTATTTCCAGAAATGTCCGGGTCAACTGATTACCGCTGCGAATGGATTCCTGCAGGGATGTCCCGGAGATACTGGATGTATGAACGATGTAATGGCCTTCCCGCAGGTTTGGAATAAATTGCCCGCCCACGCCAGGCAGCATCAGCAGCCCGGACAAGCAAAATATCAATGTCGCGCCGGCAAGCAAATAGGGTGATCGTGATACAAATACCAGAGCTTTCGCATACAAAGGCTTCAGCAGTTTGAGCAGCGGAGGCTCTATATTTCTGACATTGTCTTTTGCCAGCAGGATATAACATAATGCCGGTGTCACCGTAAGTGCCACCAGCAGTGACATCATAATTGACAGGATGTATGCCATTCCCAGCGGCTGGAATAAACGACCGGTGATACCACTCAGATGCAACAAGGGCATAAACACCAGCGCCACGATAAAACTGGCATAGACAACAGAGCCGCGTACTTCCATCGAGGCTTTATATACCACCTCTTTCAGGGGCAAAGGCGTCTCCAGCCGTTTATTCTGACGCAATCGCCGGAAGATATTCTCGGTATCGATGATCGCATCATCCACGACTTCACCAAGGGCGATGGCCATACCGCCAATCACCATAATATTCAGGTTGACACCCCTCTCCAGCAAAAACAAAACAGCCGTCAGCAAAGACAGCGGAATAGCCATCACGGAAATAAAAGCTGTCCTGAAATTAAACAGGAATACGACCAGTACGGTAATCACAAACAACCCGCCAATTAACAGATGACGGGTGATACTGCTGACTGAGCGTTCAATATAATTTGCCGGGCGGAACAGGGTGGGATACAGCTTGATATTATTGTCAGCGAAGATGATATCCAGATCGCGTATGGCGGTTTCAACGGCATTGGAAACTTTCAAGGTGTTCGCGCCATATTGGCCGATGACCATCAGCACGACACCTTCGACACCCATAATCGAGCCTTTGCCGAAAGCGGGCTCCGCCCCGTAGTCTATGTCGGCCACATCGCCAAGGGTAATGCGGGCCCCGTCAACATATTTCACGACCACCTGCGCCAGTTCCTCCCTGTTTCGCGGCAAACCGCTTATGCTCAGAGTCAGACGCTGATTGCTGTTTTCAATAAAGCCTGCGCCAAGAATA
This sequence comes from Gammaproteobacteria bacterium, assembly GCA_024278135.1. Taxonomy (GTDB): domain Bacteria; phylum Pseudomonadota; class Gammaproteobacteria; order Eutrophobiales; family Eutrophobiaceae; genus WLWS01. The sequence continues at coordinate 5,267 of JAJRTU010000296.1, read as the reverse complement.
CCGGTCGCCTGTTTCGCGGCCTCGGTGACTTCATTAATCCCGATGCCATATTGTATCAACTTGTCCGGGTCAATCTGGATCTGTAATTGCTTTATCTCTCCACCGAACACATTCACATCGGCCACGCCCGGCACACTCAAAATAGTCGGAACAAGATTCCAGTCGACCATGCTTCTCAGTTCCATCAGGCTCCTGTCGGGAGAGGTAACCCCCATGGTCAAAATAGTGGCCGACGAAGAAGCCATCGGCACAGGTACGGCCGGTCCGACGCCCGGCGGCAGCAGGTTAGTCAGTCCCGCCAGACGTTCAGACACGAGTTGGCGGTTACGATAAATATTGGTGTCTTCTTCGAAATAAACATTGACGATGGACAGACCCTGAATCGATTCGGAACGCACATGATCAATTCCAATTAAACCGGACAATCCTATCTCCACGGGCCGTGTCACCAGTATTTCAACCTGCCCGCTTGAATACCCCGATGCTTCCGTTTGTACCACAATCAGGTTCGGAGAAAATTCAGGAAAAATATCCAGGCCTGCATTTGACAATCGGTAAACGCTGTAAAGCATGAGCAGCACAGCTGCAGCAATCACCACACCGCGAAAATTTATTGCGAATCGAACAAGTGCTGACAGCATAAGCGCCTGGGTCTTTATCCCGATCCGGACAATTGCCGCAGCAGATCGGCAGGTAAAATAATTTGTGCAATAATCCGTACGAACGGAGGCAACAATCTGCTAGAACAGTACCGGCCTGTAGAAGAATACAACGGTGCTCCATATCCCCCGTGACGGTCTGCCATAATTTCCTCAATCATCGTCTTCATTCGGAATCGCCCATTTGAATTCTTCTGATAACAACATTTGACCGCCAACGGTCACCACCAATACATCGGCGTCGATCAGGCCCTCTTTTATAAACCATCCATCATCCAGTTTTATCGCATTTACCAGTGGTCTGCGAACAAAGATATCGTCCTTATGTTTGACATAAATCCAGGGTTCATCGGTATACCAGATAACAGCACTCGCCGGTATAAACAGCCCTGTTTCAACTTCATCACCTTCCTCTATCCATGCAAACAAACGCATCCCCGCAGGAAACATCCGGCTGTCGAGAGTATAAAAATAACTCTCACCGTAAAGGGGATTGGTGCTCCGGTAAGCTTGATCAAGATAGGTCACCGGCCAGGCGCTGTTACGCCGGTTTATACTGCTGACAAAAACCTTTTGTCCCGGATCGTTCAGCGTCCGATTTTTCATCAGCGAGACAAGAATGAGCGTTCTTGTATGCATCGCCAGCCTGTCAAATTCCGACTGCTTCTCCCTGTCCAGCGCAATACTGCCGATAATTATTCCCCATCTGGATTTCACCTCATAAGCATAGTTTTCAAGGCGGGTATTCAGTTCACTCAGTTGGGCACGTTTCACATCACGATCAGCCCTGTTCTTTTCCAGTTCTCTGGTGGAGAGACTTTTTATCTTGTGCAGGTTTTCTGCTCGTTGTAATATTTTATTTTTGTTGGCCAGTTCATTCTGCAACACCGATTTTGCCGCCAACAGATCAGTATATCCGGTTTTAAATTTCACCAGCGGGGTGATATCCACAGACTCTGCATAGGCCGAAAACTCCGGCATAAATGTCATTACCGCCAGAGTTTCATATTTTATCCCGGCTATCCCGATCATATCGCTATCGAGCTGGACAGCCTTATAGCCATCCACGATATGAATTTTTCCCTTGCCATCTTCATCACCGGCCTGGTGAACATCCGCTCCACCGGCCCTGTACCCGCGCTCGACGAGCAACGCAGCCGCCAATACCACGAGAACGAACAGTATTGTCCTAGTCGGCCTGTTCATTGATCTCTCCAGGTTTTGCATTTTCAATCCAGATATCGGCTACCTGCCGTAATTTCAGCTGGTGATGATCGCGCTGCAGCAATTGCTCCAGCTCTGACATGGCATTGACGGCATCCTGATAAACGGATGTCTGCCTTTGTTTGGCCCGATAATATTCCAGCCGGTTTCTTAACAGTGCAATACTGTCAGTGCCCCCCTGCGCCAGTTGTTCCTGAACAAGTCTCCCCCGTTTTTCAATGGAGGTGATAATGCTATCACTGACGGCGAGGGTTTTATTTTCACGCACAATGGCATTGTATTTCTGATACAGGAAATTCAGCAGATTCTTTTGTTTGTCCACAATCTCATGTTGTCGAATTTTACGATCTTCCAGTGCCTTGCGAATTTGCAGGTTTTGCCTCGAATTTTTGAACAAGGGCAATACCCATGAGGCCCCCAATGTCCATATATTATCTGATTGATCAAAAATAAACCCGGGTGAAAGGACAATGTCAGGGTACTGTTTTTCAATTTCCAGTTTCAACTTCGCTTCGGCCTGCGCATAGGCATTCAGACTGAGCGCCAGTTCAACATGATGGGCCAGCATTGTTGTCTGTAGGGCAGCAGGGTTTGAGGCCGGCAGATCGGAATTTCGATACAGTTCTTCTATATAACTGAGCGGATCAATATAGTGAATATTGATATTCTCGTATTCATTGTAGGGGAGGTAAGTCCCGGCCAGAATCCTGTCTTTGCGTTCCTGCATCAGATTTTCCAGCAGATTCAGTTCAAACAGACGCTTTTGTAAATCCAGCATGAATGTACTTATCTCGAATTGACTGACTGCGCCTAATTTGTACTTTTCCTGCAACTTTTCCAGCAGCTCCCTGAGAACGGCTATCTCGTTTTCCGTCTCCGCTATTTTCAGGCTGCTGATGATGTAATAAAAGTAATCCCTTTCGAGAGTATAATAGGTATCGATAACCAGCCGTTGTAATGCGAGTTTCGTATTGATAACCCTGATCCGGGCTTCCGCCTGCCTTGCTTCCCGTTTGCCCCGGCGCTCGTAAATAAAACTCAAAACTGATCCAATGGTCCATGTCGACTGTCCATTTGACGTATCACTGTGGTGTTCAAGAGGAACACCCAGCTCCGGATTGATTTTATAATTGGAGTTTTGCGCGACCATCTGCGCTTTTCTCATTTCCCTGTAGGCGGTTTGCATCGCGGGATTATAATAAAGGCCGATCAGATACAGACGTTTCAGTGAGAAGTCCGAGCTGTCCAATTCCGGCTGCAAGATTCCGTTTGACTTGAGGAAGCTGATTAAGCCCGGATTATCCAGCCCCCATGAATTGATTTCATCGCTTATATTTTCCAGCTTAAGCGGTTCAGCCTGATATTGCTGGAGTGCACAGCTCTGCAGGGTAAATATGAGAAACAGTGAAATAAAAACAAGCGCTGTCACTCGTGGAAATACTGGATTCGCCGGATCGTTCATGCACTCGTGTAAGACAAATTATTATTAATGACATTCTGCGTTGCGCAAAAGGTTATTATAATGGAAAGTCTCAGCGTAGATTGTTTATTTTTACAACTGCACACATAATCCGTGTACCGACCTGCCGGGCAGGACAGTATTATTTTCCAGAGTGTATTTTTTATGACAAATCTCGACAGTGTTGACAAATTTCAGGCCTTTGCTGACAAAATGCGGGCTGAAGCTATGCCTGATATTGCTATAGCCAATTTCAGGGATCACTACCGGCAACTGCTGCAGGGGCATACCGGCTTTATCCTGGAAGCGGATATTCAGCCGGTCCACGATCTGCCCGGAGCCGATGAATTGGGGCATGAACATAAAATGACCGGTGAAAAGGCCTTGCCCCATTCGGTGTTGATCAAGTTAAACGGCGGTCTCGGCACGTCCATGGGGCTGGAAAAAGCAAAATCTTTAATCCGGGTCAAGGATCAATACTGTTTCCTTGACGTGATTGCATTACACGCGATCCATTCAGGGGTGCCACTGGTATTGATGAACAGTTTTAATACCCGCGCGGACTCACTTGAGGTATTGGAAAAATACTCATCCCTGAATGAAGCACATATCGGACTGGATTTTGTACAGCACAAGGTGCCCAAAATAAATCAACATGATCTTGCTCCGGCAGTGTGCGATACCCAGCGGCAACTCGAATGGTGTCCTCCCGGTCATGGCGATATTTATGCTGCTCTGGCCAGCAGCGACATGCTGGCCACGCTGCTTGACGCAGATTATCGCTATGCTCTGGTATCCAATGCCGACAATCTCGGCGCCGTACTGGATTCGCGCTTGCTCGGCTTTATGGTGCAACAAGGCTTACCCTTCCTGATGGAAGTCACAGATCGCACCGAAGCCGACAAAAAGGGCGGGCACCTTGCCCGACTGGCGGATGGCAGGCTGGTACTGAGAGAGTCCGCCCAGTGTGTAGAAGAGGATCGTGATGCATTCGAAAATATTACCCGGCATCGTTATTTCAACACCAACAATCTCTGGATTGACCTGCAATTGTTGCAGGACACGCTGAATAAAAACAACAATGTCCTCGGCCTGCCTCTGATCCGAAATGCCAAAATGCTTGATCCCAGAGATTCTGCTTCCTGCCCTGTCTATCAACTGGAAAGTGCCATGGGTTCGGCCATCAGTGTATTCGACGGCGCCCAGGCCATTCGTGTCCCGCGCAGTCGCTTTGCCCCGGTAAAAACAACCGCTGATCTGCTGCTGGTACGATCGGACGTTTATGAACTGGGTGAAAATTACGCGCTCGCAAGCCGGCTTGAACAAGGAGACTTGCCCCTGATACACCTGGATCAGGATTTTTACCGGTTTATCGATGCGTTTGAATCACGTTTTCCCTGTGGCGCACCATCACTGCTGGCAGCCCGGGAACTAAGTATCGAAGGCGATATCAGCTTCGCTGAGAATATCAGCGTTCGGGGCCGGGTGAAATTGATAAACACAAGCAACAGCCCCGTGAGTCTCCCTGCCAACACAGAGATCGGGAAAGACATTATCTGGGACTGAGGACCCGCTCGCCGACTGTCACTCGCCACCGCCATACTGACGCAGGTAATCCTCCCCCAGCCTGCGTGCCTGCTCTATTTGTTCGCTGCCCAACTCCAGTTCCATGTCTTCCAGCACCGAGCCGGCCGCTTCGACACCCCCTTTCACCACGAGGTATATCCAGGCATAGGCCACAACAACATCCTGTTCCACACCAACTCCGTCAAGATACATCTCGCCAAGAGAAAACTGTGCATTGGCCTGCCCTTGCTCTGCGGCCCGGCGATACCAGCCGATGGCAGCGACATCGTCCTGCGGAATACCCTGGCCTGCTTCCAGCATTTTAGCGAGATTATACTGGGCATAAGGATCGCCCTGCT
>JAJRTU010000295.1 GCA_024278135.1 Gammaproteobacteria bacterium | reverse complement strand
CGACTTGCCACCGCCGGTCGGCATCAGCACCAGCGCATCCCCACCCTTGACCAGCGTGGCGATCACCTCCTGTTGTGAGTCCCGAAACCGGCTGAAGCCGAACGTGGCTTTCAATACTTCTGTTGCTGCATCCATCATGGCGGAACGTTCTCCCTGAACCACGGTAAGTTAAGTCGGGATTATGCTATATGGGGATAGATTCGTATAGTTTATTTCCGCCAGTTTATTGCCGGGGTGCAGATGCGCGGCACGGGTAAAGTATCCCGCTGTGCTGTGCCTTGCCCATGTCGCGACGGCCTGATTGAGGCTGCCTGTTTCGTTTATTCAGGACTTGATGCGGGGTTTGATTATCAGCACCGTGGCGGGCAGCAGCAGCAGATTCCCCGCCAGCGCGACGAACATGGCAATGCCTGCCATCAGACCGAAATGTATCGTTGGAATAAAATTTGACAGGCCGAGGATGGCAAAACCGAAAATAATGGCGACGGAGGTGTAGTACATGGCCTTGCCGATACTGCCGTGGCAACGGCTGATAACCGCCTCATAATTATTGTCCAGTAAATATTCGTGCTTAAGACGATGGATGTAATGAATTGTGTCATCGACGGCGATGCCGATGGTGATGGAGGCGATGGTGATGGTCATCATGTCCAGAGGGATACGCAGCCAGCCCATAATACCCAGTATCAGCACGGCGGAAAAAATATTTGGAATGATGCCAGCACTGCCAGCATGGTGTTGCGAAACAGTGCAATGAAGGTGAGAAATATAGCCAGCAAGACGACCGAGAGCGTCAGGATCTGTGAGCGGAACAGGCTCTGCAGCATATTGTTGTACAGCACCAGCATACCGGTCAGGTGAATCTGGGTGGCTTCCAGCCCCATGTCATTCACCAGGAAGTCGTGAATCTCGCCAAGCAGTTGTTTTCGGTTTAAAGAGGGGTCGGATTCAATGACCCGGGTGCTGAAACGGATCTGGTTGGCGTCGGCAGACAGGTAGGGTTTGATCAGATCGTCCGCGATGTCCGAGGGGATGCGCTTGTGCACCAGCGCCAGTTCAAAGGCGTCGAGTTCACCGCCATTCAGGCGTTCTGCAATCTGAACGACGGTGGCAATAGACAACACTTTGCCAATGACGGGATTCGCTTCGAGATATTTCTGGATGCGCTTGATGGCGTTCATCCGGGTGGGGTTCAGCCAGTAGCTGGGCCTGTTTTGCTCATCTTCAGGGTCGGAAAAGAGTTGATCAAATTCATCTTCGGCATCGGCGCTTGTCGCCGCCTGCTGGAAATGGCTGTCCGGATCAATGATGAGTTCCAGCGGTGTGGTGCCGCCGAGTTTCTGATCAATCACGATCATGCCCTGATAAATTTCGGTGGAAGATTTGAAATTGTCGATAAAGCGGTTCTCCACCTTCAAACGGGACATGCCGATGCCGGTGGCGATGGCGATCAACAGGCATAGCGCCGTGATCACGCGGGGAGAGTGACGAACAAAGCGCGCAATCCAGAGCGTGAAACGGCGGGTAAAGTCGCCATCCGGCGGTGCGTTGCCTGCCTTCATCAAACACAGTGCCGCGGGAAACAGGGTAAAGCTGACCACAAAAGCCACAGCCAGACCAATGATCATCACCCAGCCAAAATCAATCACCGGCCTGATGTTGCTGACCACCAGTGAGGCAAAGGCCACCATCGTGGTGAGAATCGTGTAGAAACAGGGTTTGGCCATCGAAGTGATGGTGTCCCGGTTGATTTGTTCGTGTGGGCATTGCGGATCTTCGCTTTGCAGATCGCGAAATCTGACGATGAGATGGACACACAGGGACAGGGTAATGATCAACAGGATGGACATGAAATTCGATGAGATCACGGTGATTCGCCAGCCGCTCAAACCGAGCAGCCCCAGCATGAACACGGCGGTGACCGCACAGCAGAACAAGGGTAGCAATACCCAACGGATGCTTTTGAAAAACAGGGCGAGGATCAGTACCAGAAAGGCGAGTACGCCCACGCCGAACACGGTTAGATCGTGACGTATGAAATCAATCATGTCAGAGGTGATCATGGGGATGCCGCCCAGGTACATGTTCGCACGCTGCCGTTCGCTGTCCATGATCTGCCGGACTTTCTTGATATCCTTGCTGCGCCTGTCGAGCATATCACTGTTATGGCGTTTAATCTGCTCCCTGATCTGTTCAAGCGCGGCGCTTTCACTGGTGTTCAACGAGCGTTGTGACGCGAGATCATTCAGCTGTTTGCGTTGCTTCAGCAGTTGATATTCCAGTGCATCGAATTTGAAAATAAGTTGCAGCGCCGTCGTCTCACCATCGAGACTGACCAGCAGATCACGGTAAAACGGATTCGTGCGAAATTCCAGCCTGGCCAGTTCCCTGTCCAGGTCCCCGGCATCGAGTGTTTTCAGATTGTTGTTGGTGAGTTTGGATAATTTGATACCGGAGTTGTAGATGACCGGGGCATCAAGAATTGAATTGACCTTCTCAACACTGTCCATCTGCAAGAAGCGATCGCGCAATGATCGTATGCCTGCCAACGATTCATCCGACAGCAGATCCGTGTAGGGAGAATAGGTGATGATAAGAAACTCATCGGTACCGTAATCTTCCCGGGTCTGTCGGTAATAATTCAGACTTTTGTCATTCTCCAGCACCAGCGATTCGCTTGATGCATCCAGCTCAAATCGCAATGAATAAAACACAGCCAGGACTGACAGCAGCGCCCAGAACAGCAGAACAAAACGCGGGCGTTCAAAAACGAGGTGCCGGTAGAGTGTGAGCAGGCGCACCGTCGTGTTAATAAACAAGGGTCATAATTGACAGGCGGGTGCTCAGATCCGGAATCTAATTATTGCATTCGGGAAAGTTGTTAATGAAATACTCGTTACCCTGGGTATGGATCCGGCTCTGGAACATGCCCCGGTGGCTTCTGACCAGGCTGATTCCGTCAATGATGAGATCGATCACTTTCCACTCATCGCCGTCTTGCTCCATCGTGTATTCAATCGGCAGCGGTCTGACACCGTCACGGCTGATGGTCTGCCTGACCAGTCTGTAACCCTTTTTACCAATGTCTTCAGCAGAATCATAGACGATACGCTGGTTGTCATAGCTGAGCAGTATGTAGGCATATCTTTCCACCAGTAAATTTCTGAAGCCTGACACAAAACAGGCCCGTTGAGCTTCATCAAATTCCTGCCAGTAAGGGCCCATGACCAGTCGGGACATGAGTTCGAAATCAAAATGAGGCACGATTAACTCTCTAACGAGCTGTTGGATATATTCCGGTTCTTTCTGCAGCTTGTCCCGCTTCAGGTTAAGTTGTTTCAGTACGGCGCGAGTCGTTTCCCGGATAGTGTCTTCTTCCGTATTTGATCCGGCAAATACCGGTTGTGTCAGCAATGCAAGTGCCAGTCCGGCGGCTATCAATTTCATTACGGCTCTCTCTGTCAGGCAATGAAGGATTATACTGTAAGCAATCAATGCCTGACACGCTTTGATCAGGGTCAAGGTGATCAAATACGGCCTAATAGGCCCCGTAGTTATGATGCTGACTGACATAGTCGGGCAGCAATTTTTCGTAATGGGCGTCCAGAAAGGTGACCAGATCGATCAGTTGCGCCACGGTCATTTCATCGTTAAATGAAGGCATCGGCGTGCTTATTTCCCCCGCATTTTCACTGGACTGAATGGAGTTCAGATAGACCGGTGAAATAACATGGTTCGGGTTGATAATGGAGGTCACCAGCTCGCCGTAGGTTTTGACCCGGCGCACCTTGCCTCCCAGCAGCAGCATGATTTTTGAGTCACCATCATATTCCGGGATATCGACATCCGCCACGCGGTGACATTGAATACAGCCCAGATTGACGAACGTGGCCTTGCCACTTTCGATACTGCCGGCAGGCAGTACCAGGCCTTTGCCGGATGTCCGTTCATTCTCGCAGGCGGACATGACAAGGATAAGGAACAGGGCGATCAGGCTGACAAGACAGGATCGGCGAACAGACATAAGCGACCTCCTGCTGCGTTATGGACTCACTGACAGCTTAGCCGCCTGGCATCATCAGCCCTTGATGTGGATCAAACATCTAAAATATTTGCTGTTCAGGTGTAATTATTCTGTATTTGATCAGGAACAACATGTCAATTTTCTGACAGGCTACAATCCGGCAGTGAGTTTCTGTTTCGACATCACCTGGCGGGAGAACGATATTGAGTAATACCGGCTTGCGGCTTGTTATTCTTTATGCCGATGTCTGCGGCAGCACCCGCCTCTATGAAAAATACGGTGACCTGATGGCCCGTGCCGATATACATGTCTGCCTGGACCTGTTAAGCGTAGTGGCAAAAAAGCACGAAGGCAAAAAGATCAAGACCATTGGTGATGAGGTTATGTGCTCATTTCATCGTCCGGATAAAGCCGCAGAGGCGGCCGTTGAGATGCATCAGGCCCTGCGGGAGGCCGGTGAAGAGAAACGCTTTCAAACCGGCGAACTGCATATCAAGATTGGCTGGCATTATGGCAGCGTCGCATACCGCAAGGACGATATCATTGGTGAGGCGCCGATGCTGGCCCAGCAGGTGATCAATATGGCCAGGCGTGATGAAACGCTGAGCACCCGCAGGAGCATTGATGAATTACCTCCCGGTATAAAATGCACGGCGCGTTTTATTGATCGCATCGAAGCCGTGGACGGCAGCGGTGATATGGATGTGTACGCCTTGCCATGGGATGACGATGACCGCGAGGCCACGGTGATGAGCGGCATCTCCTGTGAAATCACCAGTGGACGGGTACACAGCGCATTGTTCCTGCGCTACCGGGATCAGCAGATTGAGATGAATGCCGATCGAAGCCACTGCCATATCGGTCGTGGAGAGGACAACGATCTGGTCGTGCAGGGCTTGTTCACCTCACGCCACCACGCCGAGATCTATTACCGCCACGGCCGTTTCCACCTGTCTGATATGAGTACCAACGGTACCGGCGTTATTCATACGGGGGATGATTATGTACGTCTACATCGGGAAGAGAAGACACTGAATGGCTCAGGCACGATTTGTTTTGGCGGTGAACCGGGAACAGATCCGGAGGCGGCTGTCCGCTATGAATGTGTCGGCGCTGGTGAGGAATCCATGTGCCCGGCATGATGGTATTGGGCGCAGATTGCCGACAATAAATATATTAAAAACAAAATATTAGATAAATTCCCTCGATATCGTTAACATGGCCGCTATTGTCAAAATGGGCCATTTTACCTGATATAATTGCAATCACTTTCATAATCACATGATATGTCCGAATTCATTTCCCCGGAGTTGATTTAGATCAACTGGATCAGGGGCTAACTCTTTAGTATGCACCGGCGCGATGTGTTCGCCACATACATTATATGCAACTCACTACATTTTCGAATAAATTGGGGGAAAAGTTATGACCGCTAGCATTCATCGATTATCTATTACCTTACTCATTCTACTGGGTTTTTCTTTTACGGCCCATGCTGAAACCAAGCATGCCGAGAAGAAAAGTGCGGAAACCGCCTATCAGGGCGCGCCGTCACCGATTAAATCGGGCCAGCAGGTAATTACACCGGGAGCGCCAACGCTGACCGCAGCAGAATTTGAGCATGCGAAAACGATCTTTTTTCAACGCTGCGCTGGTTGTCATGGTGTATTGCGCAAAGGGGCAACGGGCAAGCCTTTGACTCCGGATATTACCCAGGCGAAAGGCACTGAATATCTGAAGGTCTTTATCAATTTCGGATCGCCTGCAGGTATGCCGAACTGGGGTACATCCGGCGATTTAACAGAAGCGGAAGTTGATTTAATGGCACGCTATATCCAGCATGAACCGCCCGTACCTCCTGAATGGGGTATGGAGGAAATGAAGGCCAGCTGGCAGGTGTTGACTAAACCTGAAGATCGGCCTGTCAAACAGATGAATAAATTGAACCTTAAAAATCTTTTTTCGGTTACCTTACGAGATACCGGACAGATTGCGCTGATTGACGGTGATTCAAAAAAGATCGTTAAGGTGATCAAGACCGGCTATGCCGTTCATATCTCCCGAATCTCCTCATCAGGTCGCTACCTTTTCGTCATTGGGCGAGATGCCAGAATCAATCTTGTTGATCTCTGGATGAAAGAGCCGGCTAACGTCGCCGAGATTAAAGTCGGTCTGGAGGCACGTTCAGTGGAAACTTCGAAATTCAAAGGGTATGAAGACAAATATGCGATTGCCGGGACCTATTGGCCTCCTCAGTTTGTTATCATGGATGGAGATACGCTGGAGCCACTGAAGATAAAGTCCACTCGCGGCATGACAGTTGATACTCAGGAGTACCATCCGGAACCCAGAGTGGCAGCCATCGTGGCCTCACATGAACATCCCGAATTTATCGTCAATGTGAAGGAAACCGGCAAGGTGTTGATGGTGAACTATTCTGATCTTAAAAATCTGAATATCACCTCGATAGATGCCGCCCGCTTTTTGCATGACGGTGGCTGGGATTCGACCAAGCGCTACTTTATGAGTGCCGCCAACAAGTCGAACAAGATCGCGGTTATTGATTCCAGAGAAGACAAGCTGACGGCGCTGGTTGATGTCGGCAAGATTCCACATCCGGGTCGTGGGGCGAACTTCATTGATAAAAAATATGGTCCCGTTTGGGCAACCAGTCATCTGGGCGATGCCAGTATCTCCTTAATCGGTACCGACCCCGTCAAACATAAAAAGAATGCCTGGAAAGTGGTGCGCACACTTCAGGGTCAGGGAGGCGGTTCGCTTTTTATCAAGACACATCCGAAGTCCAGCAATCTGTGGGTGGACACTGCGCTTAACCCGGATCCGAAGATTCACCAGAGCATTGCCGTCTATGATATCAATAATCTGGACAAAGGCTTCGTCGTGCTGCCGATTGCTGAAATGGCCCAGTTGGGAGAGGGGCCGAAACGGGTGGTACAGCCGGAATACAATACCGCCGGAGATGAAGTCTGGTTCTCGGTCTGGAATGGCAAAGAGCAGACCTCAGCCATTGTTGTCATTGATGACAAAACCCGTAAGTTGAAGAAGGTGATCAAGGACAAGCGGCTGGTGACTCCAACCGGTAAATTTAATATCTACAATACGCAGCACGACGTTTACTGATTGTTAAACATTGTTCGGCATGGCCCGTTTTTGAACAAAACGGGCCATGTCGGCAAGCTGCAAGGGCCTGGAAGTAGTCGGTCTATCTGGCGCCTTTACTGATGAGAAATTCAGAGTATTCCTTGTCGGTCCCCTTGATATGCTTGATCAACCATGACTTCAAATACTCCAGCAGTGATTCAATGGCATTTGCCTCGTCTTTCTCATAGGCCTGTACCAGGTAATTGACTTTCTCAATCATTATTTCGTGTTTTGCCTTGTGCGGGGCAAAATCCGGATAGTCGTATTTTTCCATCATTTCTTCCTCCCTGCCGAAATGGTAGTGGGTGTAGTCGATGACCTGGTTTAGAATCTGCCGTTCAAATTCCCGGTCAGTCTTGTAGTCGATGGTGGTTTGAAGGTTGTTGATGAGATGTATCAATTTTTTGTGATCGCCGTCGATGGAATCAATACCCACACTGTAACTGTCATCCCAGGTCAGATAACGTCTTTTGATCATGTGATTATGGCCCACGACAATGGTGATCAGAAACGCCAGAGAAACCCAGGGGAGGGGATTCGACAGGCCGGAAAGGAAGCCGATAATAGTAAGGGTGATTAAGGACACCACCACAATTGATATACCGAACATCGTCAGGTTTCTAGCCATCTTTCATTCCTCAAAAATAAACATTGTCATTCCCATACCCCATTAACAGCATGATGGCACATGGACGAATGGTGAGTGAACCCCGTAGTCGATACGGGGAATGCAAATCCCGCTTATTCATAAGCCTGCTTTCCCGCCTGATATGAATAATTTTCGTCATGATAACCAGAAACGCCGGTATGGCAATGCGTTCGCCGGGTTTTCCTGCAGGCCCGGATCCGCTCGCTGCCTGCGGAACTGAAAAGGTATTATCTGGCCCGTATATTGCAAAGATATGTAAGAAGTTATCAGGGATTAACGTAAATATATTCAGCATGACAGGGTCGTCGAATATCGTAAGCGCCTGTTATATAAAGTATAAAAAATATTGCAGTGCAGTAATTTAAATGAAAGGTATTTGACCTGAATCAAAGTATCTGTGTGACACATAGGATTAACTCCCGGGTACAAAATTTTAAATCTATAAATTCATGGGGAAGCTAATGAGCAAATTAAACTACATTACGCACGCGGTTCGAAGTGCGTCAGGCTGTGTTATGTCTGTTTTACTGATTCTATCCTGCCAGTCGGTATCGGCAGAGAGTGATGGCGGTCCTCTCTGGGAAGCGCTGACTGGCGGCAAACTGGATTTTTCCAGTCGCTATCGTTACGAGCATGTCAATGATGATGCTGCTACAGATGAAGCAGATGCCTCCACCATCAGAACAACGCTGGGTTATACCACGGGGAAGTTGCATGGCTTTGGCCTGCGTCTGCTCGGACAGGACGTCAGGACGGTTTTTGTTGATAATTTCAATGATGCGACGGGGCGGTCCAATTCCAAGACCAACTATGCTGTCGTGGCTGATCCTTCAGCGACTGACTGGCTCGAAGGATATATCAGTTACACCGGCGCAAAGGACTCGGTCCTGGGTGGGACCACGTTCAAACTGGGACGTCAGATCATTACTTATCGGAAGGCCCCCTTCCATCGATTCATGGGTACGGTGCTGTGGCGCCAGAACTGGCAAAACCACGATGCTTTTACCATTCAGAATACATCATTGCCGGATACGACGATCAGATATGCCTATTCATGGAACGTGAATCGCATTTTCACCGACAATGCCGTTGCCAGTTCCAAATCCAACTTTGACAGCGATTCTCATTTCGTCAATGTCCAGTATGGTGGTTTGAAATATGCAAAAGTGGAAGGTTATGCCTATCTTCTCGATTTTCAGAATGCACCGGCAGCTTCCACCGAAACTTATGGCGTGCGCGTCAATGGCGGCTTCCCGATGGCGAAGAATATGAAGCTGATCTATGCTGGAGAATATGCCGCCCAGAGTGACTACGGTTCTGCTGTGGCAAATCTCAATGAGGACTATTATCTGGGTGAAATCGGCGTCAAATTCACGCCGGGTAATGTGTTCCAGGCGATTGTCCTGAAATTTGATTATGAAGTACTGACAGGAAATGGCACCAAAGCCTTCCTGACCCCGCTGGCTACCGGCCACGCATTTCAGGGCTGGAATGATCGTTTCCTCGTCACACCGGGTGATGGTATTAAAGATGCTTTCTTCACCGCCGTGATTAAAGCTTTTGGCGCCAAGTTTATCGCTTCCTACCACATGATCGAGTCAGATAATCTGAGTTACGATTACGGTGATGAACTTGATTTGTTACTGACCAGGACTTTCAGCAAGCATTACACTTTTGGCGCCAAAGTCGGTTTCTATGATGCTGATCAGAATGCCAATAATATTGCCCGCGGTGGAAACCGGGCCGCCGATGTCGTCAAGACCTGGATCTGGGCCCAGATAAAATTTTAATGTGTTATTAAATTCACGGGCGTCAGCCTGAGTAAACTCATTTGTAAATTTGAAAAATACCATTTGGAGAGATGAAAATGAAGCCATATGCGGGTTTTAAATCAGTGAGGTGGGTGGTCGGTGTAGCTTGTTTGCCGGCGTTCTTTTTTCTGTCGGGCGCCGTGCAGGCCGCTGAAAAGGCCGAGCCCAGTCTGACAGAAGCACAGTTTGAAAAATCGAAGTCGCTGTATTTTCAACGTTGCGCCGGTTGTCATGGCGTGTTGCGTAAAGGGGCTACCGGCAAGAGTCTACTGCCCAAGGAGACCCGTAAAAAAGGCCAGAAACGGCTGGAAAAAATTATTACGCTTGGTACCGAAAAGGGCATGAATAATTTTGATGATATCTTCACCAAGGAAGAAATCAAAGACATGGCCACGTATATCCAGTTGGAGCCGCCGATTCCACCGGAAATGTCACTGTCTTTGATGAAGGAACGCTGGAAAACTTTTATCGAGCCAAAAGACTATCCGAAGAAGCCTGAGCACAATCGCGACTGGCAGAATTTCTTCCTTGTTATCCTGCGTGATGACGGCAAGATCGGGATTATCGATGGTGATACCAAAGAAGTCGTGACCAAAGTGGATACCGGTTATGCCATTCATGTACTAAAGGAGAGCTCTGACGGTCGATTCTGGTTTACCCAGGGTCGTGACGGCAAGATGAGCAAGATAGATTTATGGATGAGCCCGCCAAAAGTGGTGGCAGAAGTGCAGGTTGCCTATGACGCCCGTGATGTGGCCGTATCCCATTACGGTGAGTGGAAAGACAAGTATGTCATCGGTGGTGGTTACTGGCCCCCGCACTTCGTCATTCTGGATGCGAAGACGATGGAGCCCTTGAAAGTCGTTTCAACACGCGGTGTGAATGTTGATGGTGAGTATGTGAATGAAGCGCGTGTCGCGGCTATCTACAACACACCTAAAGCGCCGACCTGGATTGTTGCGGTCAAGGAACTGGGGCAACTCTGGCAGGTGGATTACAGTGATATCGACAATCTGCGGATCGAGCAAATCGACAGCCACAAGTATCTGCATGACGGTTTCTTTGATCCCACGTTAAGATATTTTCAGATTGCAGCCAATGCCTCCAACCGGATAGAGGTGATGGATTCCGTGGATCGCAAGTTTGTCGCCTCTATTGAGACCGGAAAGAAACCGCATCCCGGTCCTGGTGCCAACTGGAATGATCCGAAGTGTGGTCCTGTCGCCGGCACCCCCCATCTGGGTGAGGGCAAGGTGACGGTGTGGGGTAACGATCCGAAGAACCGTCCCGATATGGCCTGGAAAATCTGCTACTCGATTGAGACGGACGGTCCCGGACTGTTTATCCGTACGCATCCCAAATCCGATTATGTCTGGGTTGATCAGACCAAGCATCCGGAACCGGAAGTGCAGCAGAGCGTGGTCGTGTTCGACAAGAAAACCCGTGAAGTGGTCAAGTATATTCGGGTAACGGAATATCCCAAGGCGGTGGCGGTACACCAGGAGTTTAACAAGGACGGTACCGAAGTCTGGGTCTCTGTCTGGGCGCGCGGTGAAGGTGATCGCTCCAAGGGTGAAATTGTCATCTATGATGCCAAGACGCTGAAAGAGAAAACGCGTATCCAGGGACTGGAAACACCCACAGGTAAATTCAATGTTTACAATCGCGTACATCACGTGACATAAACAAACTATTACCATAAAGTGTGCCGGAAACAGGGCATGAAATTTGATTTCATGCCCTTTTTTAAGCAATGGCCTGTCAGGCAGGATGTAGTATCACAAAGGTGTTCCCGGGCTGTCCTGCGCCGGGTAATTGCTGGGGAGTCCGTCGCGAAAATTGATCCTGTTGCGGTATTGACCAAGTTATAAAAGCAATGACACGACCATATCGAAATATTATATCCGGCTTTCTGAACCGCAAGCTGGTTTTTGGTACTACTCTGGGGGCTGCTATCTTCTTCATGCTTGTCGGCGTGATTTTCTGGGGTGGTTTTAATACGGCGCTGGAAGTCACGAATACGATGAGTTTTTGTATCTCCTGTCATGAGATGGAAGAAAATGTCTACCAGGAATACAAAGGCACCATTCACGATGCCAACCGCAGCGGCGTCAGGGCCACCTGTCCTGATTGCCATGTCCCGCGCCCCTGGATCTACAAAATAACGCGCAAAATCAGGGCCAGTAACGAGCTCGTTCACAAGATGCTGGGGACGATTGATACCAAGGAAAAGTTTGAGGCAAAGCGTCTGGAACTGGCTCGGAACGAATGGAAACGGATGAAGGAGACTGACTCGAGAGAGTGTCGAAATTGTCATGAAATATCGACAATGGACCCGGCTACCCAGAAGCCGCGGGCCCGCAAACAACATTACAATGCCATGAAAATCGGCCAAACCTGTATTGACTGTCATAAAGGCATTGCCCATAAAAAAGTGCATGACCAGTTAACAGAGGAAGAAAAGGACGAGCTGGAGAAACCCAATCCTGATTTCATACGCCCCATTCCTGCAGCGTATGAAGCCTTTATCAACGGGCAGAAAAAAACAGCGCATGCAGAAACCGGAGACACAGCAGCGAAACCGGCAGCCGAAGAAGGGGCAAAGCCTGCTCCGGCCGCAGCCGCAGCAGACTCGTCAGGGGTCGACTGGGGAAAGGCGCCGGAGCGATTAATTAATGTCTTTTATCCCGGCCAGGCCTCAATGGAATGGTCACTGGGCAAGAATCACAGCGGTAAACGCGCTTTCAAGACCGGTGATCGTTGTTTTGAATGTCATGATGAAGAAACGGCCGATATCGGTGCGTTAATTGTTTCCGGTCAGCATGAGTATTTACCGGAAACAGAAACGGTGATACCGGGGAAACGTGGCAGTATCCCGGTCAGCGTCCGCGCCGTTCATGATGACACTTATCTTTATATGCGTTTCCAGTTCCCCGAAGTCGGCCATACACCGGCCCCTTTTGTTGATGGCGGCAAGATGGATCCTGATAATCAGATTAAGCTGGCCGTGATGTTATCAGGTGATGAAGTGAACTATGCCGACCGGGCGGGTTGCTGGGGGACCTGTCACCATGATGCCAAAGACATGCCGGATGCCCCGTCCGAACAGGACATGGCGGCGAGCGGTCTGGCGTTGAATTTTGATCACGGTGTCAGTAAGTATATCGGTGAAAGCCGGACAAAAATTGAGACGAGAGGACGCGGTGGCAAGAAACTGGGCGGCTGGGATAAACTCAAAGAAGAAAGCGAAATCCAGACTCAACTGGAAGCGGGGCATTTCATGGATTTGTTCCGTTACCAGGCTGGCACGGGTAAGTCTGAAGACGGTTATATCCTTGAGCAGCGGCATATGGGAGGTGGACAGGGTACTGATTTTACGTCCAGTCTGTCCGGCGGTGTGTGGACAATCACGATGAAACGCAAACTGGTATCGGACAAAGTGGGCGATCTCAGCCTGGCACTTGATCAGGTCTACAATATCGGTTTTGCGATACACGATGACTACACCAGCGGGCGCTTCCATCATGTCTCCCTTGGCTACAAACTTGGTTTTGACAATGATGAGGTCGAGATAAACGCGGTAAAGCAATAATTTTTCTCTTTATTTGAGTATTTTCTGCTTTCAATATGTCATATTAGACGATATTCGAAATATGAAGCACAGAAATATGAAGATAAAAGTAATGAAAAATACCGGGTTCGCCATATGTCTTTCCTTCGTTACGAGTCTTGCATCGGCGGATACGGTGATCATCGAAGTTAAAGACTCCCGGTTCGGCACAGAACAGCCGCTGACAATAAAGGCGGGCACGACGGTGAAGTGGGTGAATATGGAGAAACGCCAATACCACAGTGTCTGGTTTGAAGCGGAAGGTGTTCCAGAAGCCGATTATATTTTCCCTGACGAAAGTTGGGAAAGAACATTTGACAAGCCCGGCGTCTATCCCTACCGCTGTGAACCGCATGAAGACATGACCGGCACTATTGTTGTTGAGTAGTTTATACTGGACAAAGGGAGAGTCCCCGGCAGTTGATTCTTCATAACAGACTGACGATCATCCATAATGATAAAACGAACTTCACAGATACTTTTTATTGTATTTTCAGCGGTACTGGCAAATGTCAGCAGCGTCATCGCGGAAACACCGCTTGAGGGGCATCTCGGCGCCCGTTTCGGCATGTCCGCGCAGGAAGTCATCGCCGTCTTTGACAATAATGATCTGGTTCTTTCCAGTCGTGAAACAACAGACAATGATCATCTGATTTTTGCTGAACGAAAACGAAGCTGGATAACAACCGAGTTACTGTATGTATTTCCCGCCGATTCAGATCGTCTGGCACTGATCATTGAAATATTCCCGGGATTGATCGATACCGCTCCTGTTCGCAGGGAGCAGGTGGAAAAACTCGGGGAGCCGTCCTCGGATAATTATCCTGAATCCGTTCTGCAGCGAATGCAGGAATCGAGTTTGATCCCGGTTGGAGTAAAACAACTGGCTGTGTGGAATATCACGGCAGACGGGGTGAATCGTGAGGCACGAATAATGGCACTGGAAAAATACGTGCGGGTTGAATATATCGACAATGATCTGATGCTCGGAAAATGAGATTACACGAGTCTCTGGCAAATTGTCTGTTTGTCTGTATGGGTATTTTTCCTTATATGGTTTCGGCAGGGGAACTGTCAAGTGATCGTCAGGAGGAACTGTTGCATCTTATCCAGCATGATTGTGGTTCCTGTCATGGCATGACCCTGAAGGGTGGGCTGGGTTCTCCCCTTACTGCAGAAAAACTTCAGAACAAGTCACACGAAGCGCTGTTCAGCATTATCATGAATGGTGTGGAGGGCACGCCGATGCCGCCCTGGAAAAGCATTCTCAGTGCGCAGGAAGTGAGCTGGATGGTCAAGCAACTCAAAACCGGAATAAAAGGCAGTCACTGAAATGATGTTCACGGGAAAAACTAAAACGGCTTCAGTATTCTGCCTGTTGCTGGCCTTCAATGTTTACGCGGAAATGAAGGGTACCGGCGATCTGGGCATTGTCATCGAGCGTGCCATCGGTCAGGTCAAAGTAATCAATACCAGTAAACGTATCGATATCGGCAGTATTGAAGGTTTGGGAGATCTTTCCCATGCCTCTGCTGTTTTTTCACGCGATGAACGCTATGCCTTTGTCTTTGGTCGGGACGGTGGATTGACAAAGATTGATCTGCTGACGAGCAAGATAAGCAAACGTATCATTCAGGCCGGCAACAGTATTGGTGGGGCTATTTCCCAGAATGGAAAGCTGGTGGCTGTATCCAATTATGAGCCGGGCGGTGTGCGGATTTTTGATTCAGAATCACTGGATATGGTGGCTGATATTCCTGCTGAATATGGTGACGAACGGCCCTTGAAAAAATCCAAAGTCATCGGGCTTGTTGACGCACCGGGACAACAATTTGTATTCAGCCTCTACGATGCGGGGGAAATCTGGCTTGTGGATATGAAAAATCCCGCCAAACCGCTGATCAGGAAATTCAGGGATATTGGCGTTCAACCCTATGATGCATTGATTACACCGGATGGCCGTTATTACATAGCGGGTCTGTATGGAGAGGATGGGCTCGCTGTTCTTGATCTGTGGAATCTGGATAAAGGTGTTCTTAAGGTACTGAGCGGTTACGGTCGCGGTGAAAAAAAATTACCTGTCTTTAAAATGCCTCATCTTGAAGGATGGGCCAGGGCGGGGGATTATCTTTTTGTACCGGCGATAGGTCAGCATGCCGTTATTGTCATCGATCCTGACAACTGGCAGGAGGTCACGCGTATCAATACCTATGGGCAACCGGTTTTTGCCATTGCCAGACCGGATGGTCGGCAGGTGTGGGTCAATTTTGCTTTTCCGAAAAATGATCATATCCAGATTATCGACGTGGCGAAAATGGCCATAGTGAAAGAGCTGGTTCCCGGCAAAGCAGTGCTGCATATGGAATTTACACCACGCGGTGAAGAAGTATGGGTATCTGTCAGAGATGAAGATCGGGTTAATATTTACGATACGGATACGATGGAAATGATTGCCCATATTGCCGCAGACAAACCCAGTGGTATTTTCTTTACATCCCGGGCACACAGGATCGGCCTGTAAGGGGGATATTGAGATGTCAGGGGCAGTGGAAATCAACGACATTGAATTCGATTATGATTCCTTTAATGATCTGGAACAGTGTTTATTAAATAATTATCAGCGTGATTTCCCGCTGTCGCCCCGACCCTTTCATGATATTGCCGAACAACTGAATGTTGAACCGGAATTGGTCATGGCGGCTTTTGACAAGCTGCAGGCCTGTGGTGCTGTCAGTCGGGTAGGGCCTGTCATCAGGCCAAATTCCATTGGTAAAAGTATTCTGGCAGCACTGAAAGTGCCGGAGGCTGAACTGGTGGAAGCGGCCAATATGATTAATGCTTACACCGAGGTCAATCATAATTATGAGCGTGAGCACCATTATAATCTCTGGTTTGTGCTGACGGCGAAAGACAAAAATAGACTTGACTGTATTCTGGATGAAATAGAACAGACAAGCGGGTATCCATTGCTGCGCCTGCCATTACTTGATGCCTATCATATCGATCTTGGCTTTGATCTGAAATGCAACTAGCCCTGGATAACAATGGCGGGGAGAACATGTCTGTTCTGAATGAGGCGGATCAACAACTGATTGCCGCCATACAAAATGGATTGCCCATATCAGATCGGCCTTATGCCGGCATTGCCGAACAGTTGGGTATGTCCGAACAAGCCCTGGTGGAGAGGATATCCGCTTTGCTGGAGAAAGGGTTGATTAAACGTTTCGGTGTGGTGGTACGACACCACGAACTGGGCTACAGGGAAAATGCGATGATCGTATGGGATATACCGGATGCGCTGGTGCACGGCGTGGCGGATAAGATCAGAGCATACCCGTTCGTGACACTGTGTTATCGACGTGCCAGACAATTACCGGACTGGCCTTACAACCTGTTTTGCATGATCCACGGTAAATCACGCGATAAAGTGATGCATTATCTGGAAGAAATGGTGGCGGCGCACTGCTGGCATCAGTACCCTTGTGAAATCCTGTTCAGCAAGCGGCGCTTTAAGCAGGGCGCTGCCAACTATATTTCGCTTGCGGAGTGTGAATAGATGGATCAAATTGATCGAAATATCATCAATCGGATGCAGGAAGACTTCCCTGTCTGTGAATTTCCCTTCGCCGTGCTGGCGGAACAGCTGAATCTACAGGAAGAGGAACTGTTGCAGCGGGTGCAGTCATTACTGGATGACGGCACACTGAGCCGCTTTGGTCCCCTGTATAATATTGAAAAACTGGGCGGCATCTATTGTCTGGTGGCCATGCAGGTACCTGAGCACGACCTTGAACAGGTCATCGAGAAAGTGAATGCTTATCCCGAGGTGGCGCATAATTATGAACGGGCGCATGAATTCAATATCTGGTTTGTGCTGGCGGCGGAAACCGAATTGCAGTTGAAACAGCTGCTTGAGGATATTGAAAAGCAAAGCGCTTATCCGGTATATGCCATGCCGAAACTTGATGAATATTTTGTGGGTCTGAAATTCAATGCGTAAATTCAGCAATACAACGATTGATGAAACGGATCAATTGATTATTGAGGCGACACAGGCGGGATTGCCCGTAACAGATCGCCCCTATCATACGATCGCCCGGCAGCTTGATCTCGAGCCTGAGGATCTTATGCAAAGGATGCGCATTCTTCTTGAGCAGGGTATCATCAGGAGGATAGGACTGGTACCGAACCATTATCGACTGGGTTACCGCGCCAATGGGATGACGGTCTGGGATGTGCCGGATGAAAGAATAGATGAGTTGGGCAACAGGATCGGCGCCCTGGATTTTGTCAGTCATTGCTACCGGCGACCCCGCCATCTGCCGGACTGGCCGTACAATCTTTATGCCATGGTACATGCCCGTGATCGTTCCACAACAGATCGATATATCAGTGAGATTGCCGAAATTCTAGGCGAAGCCAACCGGCAAAGCACCGTTTTATACAGTACGCGCATTTTGAAAAAAACCGGAATGCGCATCAGCCAGTCACGGCAGGGATAACTTGTGTTTCGTATCAGACAATACATGAATGAAATCGGCACACCCACACCACTGGGTGCTGTACGAAAACCGCCCGGGCCTGTGGTGATATGGAATCTGATACGGCGTTGTAATCTCGCCTGCAAGCATTGCTACTCGATTTCCGCAGATTATGATTTCCCCGATGAGCTCAGTACGGACGATATTTTTCGTACTATGGACAACTTGAAGGCCTTCCATGTGCCGGTACTGATACTGTCCGGCGGAGAACCTCTGCTGCATCCGGATATCTTCAGCATTTCAAAAAGGGCCAAAGAAATGGGGTTTTACGTTGGCCTTTCAACCAACGGGACCCTGATTAACAGGGACATCATCAATGATATAAAAGAGATCAATTACGACTACGTCGGGATCAGCATTGATGGTATAGGAAAAACCCATGATCATTTTCGTCACAAGCAAGGCGCTTATGACGCTTCAATCAATGCAATTCGGCTTTGCCGCGATAACGATATAAAAGTTGGCATTCGTTTTACGCTGACCCAGGACAATGCACATGAACTTCCGAAGTTGCTTGATTTGATGGACAGTGAAGACATCAACAAGTTTTATTTATCTCATTTGAATTATTCAGGCCGGGGAAATCGAAATCGCAAGGATGATGCAACACACTTGATGACAAGAGTTGCACTTGATCGAGTGTTTGATAAATGCTGGGAAGATATTCAGCAGAAGCGGGAACGTGAATACGTAACCGGTAATAATGATGCTGATGCCGTTTATCTCCTGCAATGGGTTAATGAACGTTTTCCTGACAAAACCAGCCATCTCCGGCAGAAACTCGTACAGTGGGGCGGTAACAGCTCCGGTGTCAATGTTGCCAATATTGACAATCTTGGTGAGGTACATCCCGATACTTTCTGGTGGCACTACAAACTGGGTAATGTGCGTGACCGGGATTTTTCAGAGATATGGACTGACTGTTCGGACCCCATCATGGCGGGTTTAAAGCAGAAACCAAGAAAAATAAAGGGGCGTTGTGGTGAATGTCAAAATTTTGATGTCTGTGGGGGTAATGCACGCATACGTGCCTATCAACTGACAGGTGATCCCTGGGCTGAAGATCCGGCATGTTATTTAACGGATGATGAAATCGGAATACAGTCGGTCGCATCTGACGAAAGTGCAAATCAGCATGAAGATATATCGTCGTAACATCCTTCCTGTTTTCGTATTGTTCCTTTCTTTCGCAGGCAGCTCGGATGCCGGCGGCGATATGACTGTTACGCAATTGTATGCAGAACAATGTGCACGTTGTCATGGTGACGGCCGACTCGGCGGAATCGGGCCGGCCCTGTTACCGGAAAATTTAAAACGGACAAAAAAGGACAAGGCGAAGGAAACAATACTGTCCGGTTTACCCGCCACTCAAATGCCTGCCTTTTCCCAACAGCTCGACAAAGAACAAATAGACCTGCTCGTCGAATATATTTACACACCTTTGCCGCAGATACCGGAATGGGGTATCGAACAAATAGAACAAAGCCATGTTGTTTACTTTCAGCCTGGCGAGTTGGGAAACAGTCCGGTTTATGATGCAGACCCGCTGAATCTGTTTATTGTTGTGGAAACGGGTGATCACCATGCCACCATTCTGGATGGCGATAGATTTGAAGCTATTTATCGTTTTAAAACAAGGCCTGCGTTACATGGCGGACCAAAATATTCGCCCGACGGTCGTTACGTTTACCTGGCATCCAGAGATGGCTGGATTTCCAAATTTGACATGTATAACCTGAAAGTGGTGGCTGAAGTGCGTGCCGGGATCAACACGCGCAATATCGCCACTTCGGGTGACGGTCGTTACGTTATTGCAGCAAATTATTTGCCACACACGCTGGTCATTCTCGATGCCGTTGATCTTTCCTTCATAAAACTGATTCCGGTAAAAGACAGTTCCGGTAACAGCTCACGTGTCAGTGCTGTTTATACTGCTGCGCCCCGCGACAGTTTTATCGCGGCATTAAAGGATATTCCTGAGGTATGGGAAATATCCTACTCGGATAATCCACCTTATTACGGCTGGGTCCATGACTATCGAATTGAAGGTCCGCCGGAACAGGATCCTTTTCCGGTACGTCGTATCCAGCTTGATGATTATCTGGATGATTTCTTTTTTGACCAGAAATATGAATTTTTAATCGGAACCGCACGGAATTCAAAAAACGGTCAGGTCGTGGATCTGGTGATTGGCAGAAAAGTGGCGGAAATTGATCTGCCCGGTCTTCCCCATCTCGGCTCGGGTATTACATGGGAGTATCAGGGTAAAACAGTGTTCGCCAGCCCGAATTTAAAAGACGGTGTTGTCAGCGTGATAGAAATGGATGACTGGAAAACCATAAAGCGAATTAAAACGCTGGGGCCGGGTTTCTTCATGCGCAGTCATGAAAACACACCCTACGCATGGGTTGATGTGTTTTTCGGGCCCCACAAAGACGTGGTCCATGTTATCGATAAATCAACACTGGAAATTGTCAAAACACTGAAGCCTTCTCCCGGTAAAACCGCAGCCCATGTGGAGTTTACCCGGGACGGACGCTACGCATTATTGAGTATTTGGGAAAATGACGGGGCTATTGTAGTGTATGATGCCTCTACGCTTGAAGAGATTAAACGCATTCCGATGAACAGACCTTCAGGCAAGTATAACGTGTACAACAAAATCACCCGATCAAGCGGCACCAGTCATTAGCAGCTTCGACTGATCACTGCGCTTTTCCCCTCCCGGGGGGGTGTTGTAAATGGATTCAGTGGTGAAGAAAATGATGCATTCTGGCATCTTTTGTACTGAAATGACGGCTGAACCATTCTTTCAAATGCTGACCAAATTTTTCTTCGTCCAATGCAGGAACATCCATACACTCATCCATAATATCTCTGATACTGTCCAGAAGTCGCTCATGGTCTTCTTTATGATCCTCGAATTGATCATAATCCAGTTCTTTCATCACCTTTTCTTCCAGCGCGAAATGTGCTGATATTCTTTCAAAAATCTCTCCGAGAAAATCCATAACAGCCATAATGGAATCTTCTTTTTTCGCTTCCAGGTACGAGTCGTTTATCAGGCCAATCAGTTCCTGATGCTCGAAGTCGACTTCATCTATGCCGATCTTGAATTCATCCTGCCACTCAATCAATGTCATTGTATTCATCTCGCTGAAAATAAAAGCCCCCCAGCTCTTTGCGAAAGTCTATTACAAAGAGTTCTTTAGGATCAAGGTCAATCGCAATATCACTTTCATAGTCAAAACCATCCTCCCGAACGCTGTCTCTCAGTCTCGCAATGATATGATGTTGGCCGGGCTTTACCGGAATACTTTCATAGATGGAAGCAGCGCCATCTTTAGACAGGCCTGTGGGTGTGTAGGACTTGTTTAAAATGCTCTTGCCATCCATTGTTATTTCAACATGGACGGGTACTCTTCCTCTGGGGCAATCCATGGGTCGGCGCATGTTGGGCGCCAGGGCGGCGATTTCTTCCGGGCTGAGGCGACGGCATTTTCCCTTGTGATCACTGGAAATGCTGAAACTTACCATAATCAATGCCATTTTCGGATCATGATAAGTATAACTCGGGGCATTCGAGAAATACCCCAGTACAATCGCAAACAGTGCGAACGAGACAATCTGCCCAAGCAGTAAACGCGGTTCAGGCATCTTTTTTCTCACTGTTTTCTTTGGCATCAGCAGGTATTTCGGCCTGCCTTGCTGACATCTCCAGCAAGCGTGTACGAAAGGCTGTCAGCTCACTGAAGAACTCCTTGCGTCGGGTCAGCCCCGCCCAGTATTTACCGATTCGATCCTGGTTTACCCGCTTACGTATACGTGGATCGCGTTCGCCTGCCAGACGTGCATCTGTCCACTTTATACCAAGACGGAAACTGCAATCGCCATCGCGACAACCGGTCAGAAATACGCCATCAGCCAATTTTCTTGAGAGAACAAAATCAATAAATGAAGGCGGTAACATGGCGATACAGGGCATCGTCACTACACCGACTTTTTTATCAGCCAATGCCGCGGGATCCAGACTGTTTTGACAGCCGTAAACGATGACCCGGTCATTACCTGCCAGTTTTTCCGATGCTGATACAGTCAGCTCTCTCAATTCTTTTATGGTATTTTGCGGCAGTTCTATCCCCGGGGACAGTTCTGATTTGGTTCTGAATGGTGTTGCTGTCGGGCAGGCACCGACGCAGATACCACAACTGGTACAATTATCGGGCTCAACAACGGCCTCCTGTTCATAGGTACTGCCGTCGCTACGTGGTTTCATGGTAATCGCACTGAAAGGACAATCCGCTGCACATCGACTGCAGCCGTTGCAGTTATCGAGATGCACGACGGCCACCGGCTCACGTTTGCCCGGCGGCATCCACGGTATCATCATCAGCAGTGCTGTGGTCACGACCAGGACGATCCAGACTGTTATCCCGGAAACATTGTCCAGCACAGGATAGAGCGGCAGATAAAACCAGTCCAGGTCCACTGTGGAAGGGACTATATTCAGATTGGCAGGGGGCTGGCTCAGGGCCGGCTTGATAAAAGAGAGTATCAGCAACATGCTGAATGTGCCTACAGCAAGCTCTTTTGGCGGGTTCACTCTGGGCGCTGAATGCCTTTGAATGTGGATCCACATGATAAACAGCAAAAACAGGGGTAAAGCGATATGCATAAAAACCATCAGTGTGAAAAATCGACCACTCAATTTCGCATCAGTCAGAAAATTTCGTGCAATGGACTCGCCGAAGAAAGGCAATGCGTCCAGTAATTCACCGGTTGAAATAGCGATATATTGTGCCAGCTGGTCCCAGACCATCCAGTAACCGGAGATGCCGGCGGCAAAAACAAACCAGAGCATGGGGATGCCGGTGAACCAGGCAAACCAGCGCGAACTTCGAAAGCGATCCATGGCGAATTCACGCAGCAGGTGGACCATCATCATCACCACCAGGGCATCGGAGGCATATCGGTGCAAACTGCGCATAATACCGCCGGCATACCATTGTTCGTGGGTCAAATATTCCAGCGAAGCGTAAGCCTGCGTGACGCCCGTATCGAAAAAGATATAAAGATAGATGCCACTGATGATGACGATCCAGTAATAGAACCAGCCCAGTGCGCCCAACTGGTAGAAAGGATTCCATTTTGCGCCAAATAGAATATCAAACCAGTCCTCAACGTACTCGAATCCCGTTCTTAACAGTCTTTTCAATGCTGACACGTCTTATGATGTCCTGTTGTTCTTGTTTTTACGCCATTCACGCACAATAAATGTGGCAATGGTGCCCAATATGATGATACCCATGATTATTCCAATAAAAATGGAATAATCAAATTCATAACGACCACTGTGCGGGTCATAGATGGTGCAAAACAGGCGTATATTGTTTATCCAGCCGGCCACCATATTGGATTCGCGGCGATTGTCAAATATCAGTTCTTTCAGCGGTTCGACCAGCAGAGGGGGTTCATAATTGATACCGTAAATTTGTCGGTAAACCACACCATCAGCATCGAGCAGACTTATCTGTGACAAATGGTCAAAGCCTTTGGGCGATTTAAAAAAGATAAAGCCCAGATCTTTGCTGAAGGCTTCAATCGTCTGCTGGTCCGTGCTCAGAAAATCCCAGTCAGAAATATCGATATTTCGTTCGCGGGCAAACAGACGCATACGTTCCGGCGTGTCCGCCGCTGTATCAAAGCCGACGGTGACAACGGAGAAGCTTTCTTCTCCCAGCGCCTCACGGGCAATCTTTACCACTTCAGCCAGGTGATTGGTTAATGTCGGACAGACATGATGGCAACTGGTGTAGATCAGGCTGATGATAAGGGGCTTGCCCCGGTATTGCGTAATATCGACGGGCTGCTTGTTCTCGGTGACAAAAGGATAACTGCCAATGGTCCGCTTCAATGCGGCCTGGCTGAAAGCCAGGGCCTGTTCCCGGTCGTATTTATCCGCCATTCGAGTATCGTCGGCGGCAGACAGGGTTTCGAACGAAACGAGAAATAATAAAACTAAACCAATGTTGGCGAGAAAGGAAATATTGGCTGGTTTTTTATTGTCAGGATTTACTGCTTGAATTAAATGAAATGGCACATGGTTCCCATACAAATTAGCTGATAAAGACGTCCAGAACACATGCGCATAGTAACAAGGTCAGTTGAATTAATGAAGCATGGAAATTTATTCTTGCGGTATCGATAGAAGGTGAGCGTACCAGATCAACGCTGGTTTTGAGAAAGTACAGACCGCCGGCCAGGGCACCCGCGAGATAAATCCACCCCAGCCCGTAGAAAAACGGGAGGACAGATACCAGCACCAGTGCCAGTGTGTGGACAAATATGATCCTCGCAGCGACCGCTTGGTCAAATACCGCCGGTAACATGGGCACACCCGCCTGTCTGTAATCATCAGCAAAAACAAATGCCAGACTCCAGAAATGGGGTGGCGTCCAGAGAAACAGGACGACTGCCAGTAATATTGGTGCCATAGACAGGGAAGGATCAACGACGGCGGCCCCGCCGAGCACGGCAAAACTGCCCGATAAACCACCGATGACAATGTTGAGCCAGGTGCGTCGCTTTAACCAGACGGTATAGACAACACCGTAAGTGAAAGCGCCGAGAAAGACATAGAGTGCTGCAACAGGATTAATCGCTACCGATGTTGCGGCCACTGAAATAAGTAACATCAGCGCAATCACAAAGAACCAGTATCCGTTTGCCTGAAATCGACCCGTGACAAATGGACGATTCCGGGTGCGCTTCATGCGGGCATCAAGATTCCGCTCTATGAGTTGATTGAATGCACCGGCACTGGCTGAAGAAAGCAGAATGGCCAGTGCGAACAGGACGATTTGCCAGGTTTCCGGTGTAGCACCCGGCGTAATAGCAAGACCCGCAAGCCCACTCAGCATGATGGCAAATCCAATCCTGAGCTTGCATACAGACGCTATCTCACTTACTACGCCGGGCATAGTATAAATACCCTGTTAACGAAGCGGCCAGACTTCAGCGAGGTATTTCCAGTTCACAAAGTAGTAAAGAACAAAGGTGGTAAAGAAGACCGCCACCAGTACCAGTGTGCCCGGAACCGATGGATGTTCGGCGCTGCCGTACTGGGTGACCACTTCTGCTTCTTCGACCTTCACTTCTTCGGTGCTGCTTGCAATGCGTTTGCCGAACAGGATAGAGCCGACGACGACGACGATGAACATCACACCCCCGACCCCTGCCAGCAGCGCACTCATGCCATTCAGCCCCATCATGAGATTGGCTGCTCCCGGAAAATCATAGGGAAGCACAGCATCGGCCTGGGAGATATCCCAATGCCGTCGTGGCACGCCCAGTGTTCCTGCGCCCATCATAAACAGCGAGATACCGGCGACACCCGTTCCAAAGATGTAGGGTTGCACTTTGGCCCAGCCGGGCAGGATCAATTCACGCTGAAAGATGAGTGGTACCAGTAAATAGGTCACCGCCATAAAGGCCAGAGTGGTACCGGCCACCACGGTCGCATGGAAATGACCGGGGACGTAAATGGTGTTGTGAATAATCAGGTTGATTTGTTCAACACCCATGACCACACCGGAAATCCCACCCAGGAAACCAAACAGGATCAGGGAAATAAACATGCCGGAAAAGGCCGGATTCCCCCATGGGGCCTTGCGCAGCCACTCAAAAAGACCATTGTTATAGCCTTTTTTGCGTTGCGCCGCTTCGATGGAACCCGGTACGGTCAGGCCATGTATCATGCTGCCGAGTACGGCCAGATAGATGGCATAGCTGGTGTTGAATATTTTCCATTCAGAACTGATGCCCGGGTCAACCAGTAAATGGTGGGCACTGGCCAGTTGCAGGAACAGTATATACAGCAGGAAAGCAAATCGACTGACCTTCTCTGACAGAGGTTTCGCACCCAGCACCACTGCTGATATCAGATACCAGATGGAGATATGCGCGGCCACATTTATCTGTTGTGAGGAATGCCCAAAGGCCCACCAGATGGTTCGGTACATCAAGGTATCAATATGACTGACGTAGCCGATGGACCAGAGGAAGGTCGGTATCAGGATGATGGCACCCGAGGCAATGGTAAAAACGGCGATAATTGCCGCGACAATCGCACCAAAGGTGACCAGAGGCACCGAGCCCTCATAGGTTTTCTCCTGTTTCGCCACGACCAGTGTGCCGAAGAAGACGAAACAGCCTACCAGGGCGCCGACGGCAAACAGGATGACCCCCACATAAAAAGAGGGTGCTGCTTTCAGCGGGACATAGGAGGTAAACATCACACTGGAATCACCCTGCAATACGGCGATATTCGTGATAATCGCACCAATCAGCATCAGGGCGAAACCAGCCCAGGCAATCCTTGGCGTCGCCAGCCGTGAGCCTAAAAGCACCGCCGATGCGAAATACAATACCGCCATCTCGAAGAAAATAATCCAGACGATCAGCAGGTTGATGCCGTGTGCCGTCAGGGCCAGATAAAACCAGTCTGCAGGCAGTAAATGGACGGCTTTCCAACGTGTCAGCGCCACCATTATTCCAAATATTCCGCCTACCAGCAGAAACACGACCGCCACGACAGCATTGGCCTTAATCAGGTTCTCGGCTGATTTATAAACACGCAACCCTGTTGTCTGGCATATTCTAAATTGTTCATTCGTTGCCATTTTCTTATGTCCCCTCGTTATCGACTACATACATCCTGCCGAGCATGGTGTGATGTCCGATACCGCAGTATTCGTTACAGACAATCCCAAACTCCCCACTTTGTTCGGGTGTAATTGTAATCACCATTTCGTAGTCAGGGTGTACCTGTAAATTGATATTAACCGGTTGCAAAGAGAAACCATGCATCCAGTCCAGAGAGGAGAGATGCAGGCGATAACTCTGTCCTTTTTCCAGTTCCAGAATAGGCCACCATTGCCAGAGCCGTGCTATCAGATAAATATCTTCACCTGCAGGCGGACGGACAACGGGATAACCGGATTCTTCGCGCACCTGATATTTTTCCACCATGGCTTCTGTCTTGGCGGAAAAATCTTCGGCTGTGATGCGATAAGCTTCGTTGGACAGGTTCTGTTCGCCATAGGCGTGCCAGAAGACCATCGTAAAAAACATGATTAATCCCCAGACGAAAGCGATAATGACCCAGATAAGCTCTGACTTGGGAACGGGTTCGTTCCACCAGAGTTTGTTTTTTGGAGGGCTAACCGACATAGTATTCTCTCCTAAATTTATTATTTTGCTATCGGAATAGAGACGATTTCCATTATGCCCCAAACAATATAAAAGACTGTGGGTATGGTGACGCCAAGAAAGAGCAATAGAAAAGGATTATCCAGTATTTGCTGCATTACCGGTATTTTTTCCTCATTTTCACCAGATTGTTCGTTTGATTCAGCCATATCTCCCCCTCGTTATTTATGAAAATAGATGGACTGACGCACAGAATATGCGCAGTTAACGCATTAAACCGTGACAACAGACCGCATGTCCTTGATCTAGGTCAATTATTCGATTATTCGCCCTTGAGCCTGTGCAGCAGGTTTGGGGCTTAAAGTATACACCTCATTGATTAATAAGAATATATTTGAATAAAGTAAAACTGGTCGTGGCAAGAAGAGCCAAAATAAAGAAAAAAACCACGCTACGGTGTTCGAAGCGATGCCCCACGTGCAACTCGATGCGCTGGAGCAACCAGTCTGAAATCACGTACAGTAATATAGCTGCTATTGTGTAGGAAATTGTTTCTATCAAGGGTCTGTACCGGGGATGATGAATATATGGTCTGGTGATTTTTATCATTATTTGAACATATTTGCATTATCACCGTATTTCATTTAAAAAAACAATCAACTCTCGCTTGAAGCGACCATGCAAAATCCAGAATCCAGCCGGATCCCAAAGAAATTATTTATCCTGTTCAACAGCAGTGCGCTGATAATGTCGTTGCTGATTGTCTTTTTCAGTACGCATATCAGGTTGGGTGAAGCCGGTCTGGGATGCGAGCCCTGGCCGGAGTGCTATGCACAATTGTCGCTTGGTGATGGTGTCAAGGGGCTTGAAATACCGGATTCAGAATTCAAAACGTTCCGGCTGATGCATCGCTATATCGCCAGCATCCTGGGGATCAATATATTGGCCATCCTGTTAATGGCACTGTGGTTCCGCAAAGATTTCCCCCCCCTGTTGCCCGTACTGATGTTCCTTGTCGTGCTTTTCCTGTCGATATTGGGTGTGGCCACGCCTACCCGCAGCCTGCCGCTGGTGACACTGGGGAATATACTGGGCGGCATCATTTTGTCAGGGCTGGTGTGGAGACAGATTCTCCAGACCCGAAGTCGCAGCACCGTCACCGGTCCGAAGATTTTGTTGCTGGCGTCGTTGGCCTTGACGATTCAACTCATTAGCGGCGCCTGGGCCAGCGCGAACTATACGGGTTCCGCCTGTCCGACACTGCTGACATGTACCTATACAGAAGACCTGTCAGGGAATTTACTCAACAGTGTCAATGTGTTTCGTAAACTCACACTGGACAGCGACAAGCGCCTTCTGCTGGATGAAACATCCAGTATTATTCAGTTCAGCCATCGGCTCATCGCCGTATTTTTGTTGATTCTGGTCATGACGGCCTTATGGAAAGTGAAGCGCGATCATCCGCTTCTGCTCAAACCGATGTTAACAGTCAGCAGTTTTTTCCTCGCCGAGTTTATTCTGGGGGTCATCAATGTGTTGGCCGATATGCCGCTGTGGACCAACACGCTGCATAATTTGCTGGCTGTGGGATTATTGTTCGCAATGATTAATTTGACAATGATGATGCGGCTTCAGAGCGGTGCTGATGAATAAACGGCAACAGCTTTGTTCAGCCGACATCAGCAGAAACGCTCTGAGGCGTTCCATTCCCTTTGGCCGTCATCGCCCTGATCACGATCACGATAAATATAAAACCACCGACAGCAGAGAGTAGTCCGCCCAGTCCCATTAATCCCATTCCTGCAATACGTCCGGTGGAATCCAGCCCCTGTGCGGCGCCGGCAATCTTTCTTTCCACACCATAGCCACCGGACCAGACCAGGCCGACAATGTGAAGAAACTGGCCTGTGGCATAGATCCAAAGTTGAACCCTGGAGAACTTGAAATTCACCTTGTGAAAACCGAGGGCAGGTAACAGCTGGTAGCTGAGTCCCATCAGCGCGAGTGAAACACCGACAATGCAACCATGATAATGGGCAGGGATGGTGACGTTGTTGCCATCGATCATGAAACCCATTATGCCGCCCGCCCCGAACAGCAACAGTGAAGTCAGCAGCGCCGCATGGGCTGAGGACTGTGCCGGAGAGGCTGTTCTTTTTTGAAACAGGGCAAACAACACGGCAACGCCCAGCGGAAAGACCGCCAGGCTGCCCCCGAAACTCATCAGCATCGTGAACATCTGACGATGGGCCGGGGTCGTCACCTCATACTCATAATAAACCAGCGGTGTCCAGAATATGGATAACAGTCCGACGGCAAAAAGAAACAGGGCGACTCTCGGCGTGATCGGCAGGGAAATACCGGCGCTGGATGACAACCACAACCACGCCACCATCATCAGCAGAGTATAGGTAAACTGCAGAACATGACCACCACTCCAGAACAGAAGTTCATAATACACTTCACCGGCCAGGTGCAGAGGCAGGGCGATGTATGACCAGATAAATGCAGCCAGCGCGATAAAGACGCCAATGGCAGCGCAGTTTAATCCAAAGCGTATAACGCCCTGACCACTGATGGTTTCACCGACCTTGAACATGGCGCTCATACTGAAAATAACCTGCAGGCCGATGCCGAGTCCAAAAATAAAAAGCCCGGTGAGGAACAGGGGATCCTCCAGCACCGGCACATAGTTGCTCATCAGGGCATTGGCGCTGCCCAGAAAGGGGGACACGGTAATGACAAGGGTTCCCAACAGCACGACAGCAAAAATGACCCGGGCAAACCAGGGGAAGATCGTACGACTGTTAAGGCTCCATAAAACACTGGCGAAGGATAATATCCAGACCAGTGAAGACAGATTGACATGAATCACCAGCGCCGTGTGAAAAAAATCGGCGAAAGGAATCAGCTCACCAATGACCGGTGTTCTGGCCAGCACCAACAGTACAGAAAAAATCCCTGCGCCTAATAATGTGAGTACCGCCAACCACAGCCAGCCAATGGCCAAATGACGTCGATAATCATTGGGTACATCGAGGACAAACTCAAAAGACATCAATCTACAATATCCAGGAAGAAAACAGGTAAAGAATAATACCTGTCAATCTCCGGGACACAACACTTAATTATTGAAGCGAATCTCCAGTCGATTCAGGTTTCCCGCCATACTGTGCAAACCGCTATCCGATCAATTCTATTGCCCATACACAAGCGTATTCATCATCCTTCCTGTTGTCAGTATCAGCTATGCCCGGGCATTCCATTATTTTTGGTAAAACGGATGATCTGTTGTATCAACTGTTCCGGTGCGTCCAGTGATAAAAAATGCCCCGCCTGTGGAAGAATTACAGTGCTGACCCCGGGGATATCCTGCCGGTTCGCTTCACGCTCGACGTTGTTTGACCAGTCTTTTTCGCCGTACAGCAGTAAAACGGGTTTATTGATGCCGCTATATTCTTTTCGCAGGTTTTCCCACTCGGCAAGATGCGATATTAACGACATAAAGGCGCGGTAATGACAGGGGCGATTACCCACCGCATCCATTTCCTCAATCAGACCGGCGGGAAAGGCCTGCGGGCAGGTGACGCCACCTTCCATGATCTTGCGGAAAACAAAGAGGTTGCG
The DNA here is from genome assembly GCA_024278135.1 of Gammaproteobacteria bacterium. Classification (GTDB taxonomy): domain Bacteria; phylum Pseudomonadota; class Gammaproteobacteria; order Eutrophobiales; family Eutrophobiaceae; genus WLWS01. The sequence goes on along the minus strand of JAJRTU010000295.1, from coordinate 319 downwards.
AAACCGCCAGTTGGTGGCACCCAGCAGTGGAATGCCGTTCATGGAAAACAACAGCCGGGCAAAGGGTGAGCTTCTGTAGACACCACGACCCTTGTCGTAATCATAGGGATTGATGGCGATGACGTTCGCAATACGCGGGTGGTGTCTGGCGGCCAGGACCAGTGGAATGGTGCCACCGATGGAGGTGCCGGCCACCGTCGCCGCCTGGATATCGAGTGCCTGCAGAAAACCGTCGACTGCATCAATAAACAATGCCGGGGAGTATGCCGTCTTCGGGATAGCGGAATAACCATGGCCCGGATAATCCAGCGCATAGACT
>JAJRTU010000019.1 GCA_024278135.1 Gammaproteobacteria bacterium | reverse complement strand
GGAGCAGATTTAAAACGCGCCGCCTCAACAGCGGCAGAACAGACAGAACCGGTGATTTCTGGCACCGGAAAGGATGACACCATTGGCAAGGACCTTTTACACCTACGAAAAGCGCCAGAAAGAGTTGGCAAAACAGAAAAATAAAGAAGAAAAGCGACTGCGCAGGCTCGAACAAAAGAAGCAGAAAGAAAATCCTGAGGGAACAGAAAGTTCCGAGAGTGCGGATAACTCTGAAAGCGCAGAATAAAAACTGCAATCTGCATCTGAAAAAGCACTGCGCCGCTGGTGTGCAACCTAGAATTCGGAGAACAGGCTCAGTGTACCTCCTCACCCCTACTCCGCGCATGCCAGGTTGATCAACGCACAATCCGACAGTACATCACGTAAAATTCAGATGGAATATCCAGAACTACGCAAGCGCTACTGGAGAAGGCGGTTCTTGGCGCGTAGGTATTTTTCGGCCACCAGCGGTATATATTACTGACGATATCACACTTCAGTATTTGGAGATACACTCCGAAAGGAAACCTGCCGGCATCAGCCGGTAGTGGTTTAGTACCTAAAACTTGTGCCCGAATTTATCATGCGTACCGAATAGTTACTGACCTGTTCTCATATTAGGAAACCACCTGGAACCTAATCGAACATACAGAACTGTTGTTTGACATAACAACCTCTCTCGCTATCTTGATCTAAGTTTTACCTGTTTGTCAGGTAAAGATAAGTCTGGTCGGCGCCGGAGGTGCTCAGTAAATAAATAGCTTAACTTATTTATTATTTGAGTATGGGTGAAAAATATACAGCCGAGGGACATGATGCACATGTCTAAACTAAATTATCATTTCCAAGCTCTTTTTTCTTTTCGGATACTGTTACTATTCATTGTTGCCATTTCTCTAACAGCATGCCCGGGGGAGTCTTCTTCTCCTGCCGTGAATCGTGCTCCCGTGGTCTTTGCCGGCGCTGATTTCACAATTGGTCTTGCTACTGTAGGTGTCCCCTTGACTGCAACGATAACAGACCCGGATGGTAATACAGTGACGATTCAGTGGACATTCACCGCATTTGCAGCCAGTGCCCTGACCCCACCTGGTGCCGCCGCCGGAATTGCGACATTTGTTTCGGGCTCTACATCGGCGGCTGCCATCGTCACTTTGACAACAACCGGTTTGTACACCTTTCAGGTAACGGCCTCGGATGGAACTCTTTCGGCTTCCGATCAAGTCGTAGTTGATTTCACCAATGAACTGGTCGGCATATTGCCTGCATCGCTTAAAGATGTGCAAGCGCCGGTAAACCCGGACATCTTTACTGGCATCGTCACCTCCACAGTTAACACCGGCCTGCCTACTTATATCAAGGATAACGCCGCTGCTATCAAACTAGGCAAAGCTCTATTCTGGGATGAACAGGTAGGAAGCGATAGCAAGCAGGCCTGTGCAAGCTGTCATTTCCATGCTGGCACAAATAACCGTATTAAAAACACAGCCAGTCAGGGTTCCAACGGGACGTTCGACCTGCCTTTTGCCAACCCCAATTATACGTTGAAATCGGCTGACTTTCCGCTACATAAGTTTAATGATCCGGAGGATCGCTTTTCCGGAGTTTTGAGTTCATCAGATGATATTGTTGGTGCGGAAGGTGTTTTTGATCGTAAATTTAATGGCCTCACCTTAGGCTCAGCATTGGAAAAAAGTGTTGCAAATCCAGTTTTTCCTGATGCTAAGGGTTTTGTAGTCGGAGGTGTGAATGTGCGCCGTGTAACTGGTCGCAATACGCCAACCACCATCAATGCGGTGTTTAATTTGCGAAACTTCCATGATGGCAGAGCCAGGCATCACTTTAACGGCGCCAATCCATTTGGAAACCTTGATCCCGTGGTAACCAATAGTGCAACGACACCCATCTTGACAGTGAGCCCGCTATCAACGGGGGGAACGGGCCTTTCAGCGCAGCATGTGGTGGCCGGCCTTGATCGCTCCAGCCTGGCTTCTCAGGCAGTCGGGCCGCCCCTGAGTGACTTTGAGATGTCGCATGGGAATCCCCTTCCCCCAGGCGTGCAAAAAAGTTTCCCGGATCTCGGCAAAAAACTGCTCAACGCGGGCATTGTACCCCTGGGGCAGCAGCTTGTTCATCCGAACGACAGTGTCCTGGGTCTCATCTCCGGTAATCCGATACCCGGTATTGCAGACACTTACGTCGCCATGATCAAAGCGGCCTTTTATCCCGAAGTTTGGGAGTCCATTCGCAAGTTTACCTTTGATGCAGTGACAGGTCTTCCGGTTGAGGGTGCCATCGGCGTACCGGCGGTATCGAGTGAGTATACTCTGATGGAGGTCAACTTCTCACTAATCTTCGGTCTGGCGGTACAGGCTTATGAGGCCACGCTGGTCGCGGATGATTCCAGATTCGATCAGTTCCTGGGAGCGGTCGACCCCTATAATCGTACCACCGGCGTGAAAACAGGAGTGCCGATTGCCGCCAATCAGGCCGCCCTGACGGCGCAGGAAAAAGCCGGAATGAGCATCTTTTTCGGAAAGGGCCTCTGTTTTAATTGCCACGGCGGGCCCGAATTAACGCTGGCCGGTGTCAATGCCCTGGGGCTTGTGGGCGTACCCGGTGAAGTGCCCGAGTTTCCGGTTGAAAAAATGGTAGGAGGTCAGTTTGGACAGCAAGCTGCAGTTGAATTTGCAACTGCCGGAGTTACAGCTGACCCCGGGGTGATTCCGCTGACTTTTGACCCTCGCGGCAAGCGAGTGGAAATCAGGAAGGGAGCTGTAAAAGTTTATGAGGATATATTCCCCGGCGTACCAAATCCGGCATGTGTTCCACAGCAGTTGGCGATTGGTATGACGCCGGTAGCTAACCCGCCGATTGGTGGCGTAGCAGGTGCGGCATATGCTGAATTGCCAGGATGCTCCGGAAGAACATTCTCGGTTGCGCTGGCGCAATCCATTACTAATCCCCCCACATTTCCGCCAATAGCCGATTATTCTGTCAATATCTTCGATGCTGCCGGTACATTGGTGAAATCAGCTCCCATATCCATCACCCTTACGCCGATATTATATGATCTTGGTTTCTATAATCTTGGCGTACGCCCTACTGCAGAGGATTTGGATGTGGGAGGGACTGCCCCGTCCGGTTTTTCGCTATCGTTTGTGCGCCGGGCCAAAGCAACAGGAATTAGTGAGTTTCCGTTAAATCCCGGTATTAATCTGACAACGGATCCAATATCGAATGTTGACGGCGCTTTTAAGGTGCCTGGCTTGCGTAATGTGGAACTGACCGGGCCTTATCTCCACAATGGCGGTAAGTCCACGCTCCTGCAGGTCGTGAATCACTATGACCTGGGGGCGGATTTCCATGAGGCCAATATTGTCGATCTCGCTCCTGACATGGTGGAACTGTTCCTGTCGACAACAGAAAAGAATCAGCTGGTAGCCTTTTTGAAGGCCCTGACCGATGAACGGGTTCGCAACGAGTCAGCGCCTTTCGATCATCCGCAACTTCATGTTGTCCACGGACAAGTTGGAGATGATATTTCTGTGGGCGCGGGGCCAGCTGTGGATATTATAGATACACTGCCTGCCGTTGGAGCGTTAGCCCGAATAATTCATAAACTAGGTTTCAGGCCAGATTGTGAACAGATTCTTCCATCAAACATGTGGGCAGTTGGCCCAATTTCTGGAATGTAATCGGCTTACATTCACATTCGAGTATTTTTTCCGAAT
>JAJRTU010000294.1 GCA_024278135.1 Gammaproteobacteria bacterium | reverse complement strand
TGTTATCACCGCCCTGATCTGTAAAGGCATACATCTCTTTGGAAACAATATCAGTGACTTCGCCAATCGAGCGCACAAACAGTTCAGTTGGCTCCAGTATTGGCAGTCGAACCTCGGAAAAAGCATAAGTAGTAAACACTTTGCGCGCTACTTCTTCAATGTGCCGCCAGACCAATACCTCTGCGGGCAAGCCGTCGTGAATGCCCCGGATACTTTGTAAACGTTTGCCCGCCATTCAGTTTTTCTCCGCCTGTTCGCGTATTATCGCCGCACGTCGTTCCACATCCTCGACCAGCTTGTCGATCATACTTCCTGTCTTGATTTTTTCGGACTTTTCACCATCGCGATACATCATATGTACCGGGTAGCCACCGGTAATGCCCACATTCACTTCTCTGGCTTCTCCAGGACCATTGACGACACAGCCGATCACAGCCACATCAATATTTTCCTGAATATGAGCCAGGCGTTGCTCAAGCTCGGATACGGTATCAATGACATTGAATTTCTGACGGGCACAGCTTGGACAGGCAATCAGATTGACGCCGCGATGACGCAAGCCCAGCGATTTCAGAATTTCAAAACCCACTTTAATCTCTTCTTCCGGTTCGGCAGCAAGAGATACCCGAATGGTATCGCCGATGCCATCTGCCAGCAGCAGGCCCAGGCCGATGGATGATTTCACCGTGCCGCCAAAACGACTGCCGGATTCAGTAATACCGAGATGTAGCGGGTAATCCACTTTATCCGCCAGTTTACGATAAGCAGCTACCGTCATCGGGATGTTACTGGCCTTCAGCGATACCTTGATGTCGTAAAAATCCATTTCCTCCAGAATATGGATATGATTCAGAGCCGATTCCACCATGGCATCGGCACAGGGTTCGCCATATTTCTCATTCAACTCTTTTTCCAGAGAGCCGGCGTTCACCCCGATGCGGATTGAAATACCACGTTCGAGAGCTTTTTTCACCACCCGCTCAACCCGGTCACGACCGCCGATATTGCCGGGGTTGAGGCGCAGTCCGTGTACACCGGCATCAAGGGAGGCCAGCGCCATTTTATAGCTGAAATGGATGTCTGCAATGATCGGCACATCTGTCTGGGCCAGAATTTCCGGCATGGCTGCGGCTGATTCAGGATCGGGTACGGAAACGCGCACAATATCGGCACCGGCGTGTGCCAGTCGCTGAATCTGGGCTACCGTAGCATCGATGTCCGTTGTCAGTGTGTTGGTCATGGATTGCACGGCAATCGGTGCATCACCGCCAACACTGACTTTACCGACCTGTATCTGTCGGGTTTTACGTCGAGGTAAAACTATCGTATCCCGCATATGAGTCCTCTTTTGGCCTGTGACAACAGTGAATAAAATAAACGCCGGTTCATTTTTTATTTAGACTCTTGCAACAGGTTCAGGCGTTCCTGTAACTGGCGTGCACGGCGCAGGGCTTCTACATATTCGGATTCGTCCGGCTTTAACATGACAGCTTTATCCCAGTATTGAATAGCACGATCCAGTTGTTCGTTGCGGAATGCTATACTGCCTTTGGCAAACATCGTAGCAGCCGATGCATTCACTTTTTTCTGCACCTGATTTAACAGTTTATCGGCATCTTTGCCGCCGTTTCGACGATAGATATGTGCAAGTTGTCTGGCTTTCAGTAATTCTCCGTTTTTCAGTGCAGCCTGTACCTGTTTGGCAGTGGCTGTCTTGGTGTAGCTTGCGCGCTTGATCATGGCGGGCTGTTCGACCGCATTGGCTGCAGGCATGGGGGGGATTTTCAGAAATGTCGGCATTTTTCTTTTAATTGAATCCAGCAGTGCCACGCCCTTTCTGCTGTCGGGTTGCAGTCGCAGATAGGATTCAATTTCGATATAGGCTATTTCAGGCAGGCCTCTGTGTAAAAAACGCATGGCTTCGCGAAATGCCAGGTTCGCCCTGTCATCCAGTCTGTCGTTGTAATGTTCGCGCATGCGCTCGTATATCTCGTCTTTTGGGCTAATACCTCTGGGCGGTTCATAGGCAGCGGCATAGGAAAACAGTGTGCGGTCTTCCTTCCTGCGCTGCTGCAGCAGTTTTTCCAGTCGAAACTGCCGGATTTTTTTCTGCATCTCTGCCTGTTTCTGTTTCATGGCCTCAGGCTTGATGGAGACGGCTCCGGCCTGATCATATGCCCAGATTGCTTTTGACCACAGTTTCTTTGCCTCGAGATCTTTTGCGATGCGCAGATAATGGACGAAAAGCCGTCTGCGTGCGGGCTCAATTTTTTGTTCCAGTAGTCGGTGGACTTTCTGGTAATCTCGATCTGACTTGTCCAGTGCAAGTATTCGCGCTCTCGCCTGCATGATCCTGCCACGTTTGAAGTCATGATTAATGGACTCGTACGTGCCCGTCATCCTGAATGTTTCACTGCCTTTGACCAGAAGGTTATCCAGGCTACCCTTGTTTATCTGGCAGCCAGTCAACATGATGACGGCAATCATGAAACAACTGAATTTAAACATAGATCAGGTATCTCCGGCACTCTGGCGTATGTTCTCAGGCAGTGCGAGATTAAATGCTAAATCTACAACATATTCAATACTGTGAAGCAAGGACGGATTGGAGACCAGTACGCGCCCGATCTCAACTTCCCGGCTTACACCTTTTATATTTTGCACCCCAAGGGGCTGGAAATCAAAACCTTCACCCAAAAGGTCGAATGTCTTTCGTGGCATGACCAATTCTCCGCCATTGCCGAGACTGCTCATGCGGGATGCCATATTCACGGCATCACCAATGACAGTATATTCCAGCCGCTGGGCTGCTCCAATATTACCAACGATGGCCTGTCCGCAGTTCAGCCCGACCCTGAAACTGACCGGTTCGCCATCAGGTCGTTTTTTGCCCAGTTTCTGACAGGCCAGGTTTACTGCCAGTCCGGCTTCAGCCGCATGCCGGGCATGCTCTTTGTCATTGACCGGATGATTAAATACAGCCATCACTGCATCGCCTATATATTTATCCACATGACCGCCATAATAGGCAATGACGCGATGGAACACCTCGAAATGGCTATTCAGAAGATTGACCACATCTTCTGTTTCTATCGACTCTGAGAAAGAGGTGAAATGAACCATATCCGCAAACAGAACCGAGACTTCCTGGCGATGGTTTTTCACCTGAACATCACCGCTTTCAAACACTTCCTTGATAAGCTCCGGATTAAGGTACCGGCCGAATACATCGCGCAACTCTTCCTTGTGTTCCAGCTCACTTGCCATGACATTGAACTGGTACAAAGCATCCGATAATTCATCATTGCCGCGCACAGGTAAACGAACCTGATAATCACCATCGGCAACCTTGAGTGCGGCATCACTGAGCATTTCAATCGGTCGACTCATACGCCCGGCAATCCAGAATACCAGAACACCCGATAGCAGCACCACGACCACGGCCGCTATAAAAATTTTCTGCCCGAGTTTGTCGGCAATGTTTTCCCACTGCTTTTCAGAAAAACGTACAGCGACTGTGCCCATGGAGGTCTTGGCGTAGACCACGGATTTTGCATACCATAACTGCTTTACCGGCAGGCGTTTCACCGTGTTGCTTTTGACCAGTGCTTTCAGGACAGTCCTGCTGGCGGTAGCGGAGCCAAGGGATTTTATTTTGCCATCGGGATAGCGAATGACCACACTCAGTACAGTTGGTACCTTATCCAGAAAACTATGAACCACGATATCTGTTTCCGTACTGCTGCCGGACAGTAGCGGCAACTTCAGTTCATCGGTCAGTCGATCCACCTGCAACTCGGCCTGAGCCGCCTGATTTTCCAGCCATGCATCGTGCTCTATATCAAGGATGATGAAAAACAGCACAATAATTGCGATGGTAACCGTAAAACCCACCAGTACCGACCAGCGCCAGCGAATCGGGATACGGGGAAGTTTGTTTGTTTCCCGCTCAAGCTTTTTCACTTCTGGCAACAGACGTTCCGGAGATTTTAAATCATTGTTTTGATCATTATTTTGCACTGCACTACTCTAACGAAAGCGCTTGCATGGGCAATGAGGGAAGTGCGGTCATGATGCCCGTCAGGATGCTGGCCGGATGTTTCTTTCATTCTATTGCATGGGGTGTAAAGCCCCCGGAATATGTTTGAATACTGTATTTCATACTATTTTTATCCACTGCTGTATATATTTTGGGGCTGGAGGAAAAAGATGTCTCTTACTACGAAACAGCGAAAAGAACTCAAGGCAAAAGCGCATTATCTCAAGCCTGTCATCAGGGTCGGGCAAAAAGGGATTAGTGAAAGCCTGCTGCTTGAAACATCGCAGGCACTTGATACCCATGAGCTGATCAAGGTTCATGTTGCTCAGGATGACCGCGAAGCCCGAAAACATTGTATGGAAGAGCTGGCAAGCAGCAGTGGGGCGGAACTGGTCGGGCAGATCGGGAAAGTCTGTATATTGTTCCGCCGGAATTCAGATACATGAGTAACACCGGGGATATGATCAGACAGCTGCTGGAAAAAGAGTTTCACCCCCAAT
>JAJRTU010000293.1 GCA_024278135.1 Gammaproteobacteria bacterium | reverse complement strand
TACCCAGATTGCCGCCGCATTTTGAACAGGCATGTCTGACTTCCGCCACCGTACGGTTCTTGTTATCCGTCATGCAATCCACCATCACCGCCACCCCTCCGGGACCATAACCTTCGTAACGAATCTCTTCCAGATTGCCACTGTCATCACCACCCGCACCACGCTTGATCGCCCTTTCTATCGTGTCCTTCGGCATGCTTTGGGACTTGGCGCCATCAATAGCCGCCCTCAGCCGGGGATTGGCATCGGGATCAGCGCCGCCTAATTTTGCTGCAATCGTCACCTCCCGGATCAATTTGGTGAATAATTTGCCCCTTTTGGCATCCTGCCGCCCCTTGCGATGTTGTATGTTCGCCCATTTACTGTGTCCGGCCATATTCTTACTGCATACTCTGTAAATTTGTCCCTTAGTTTAACATTTCCTGTATCACACCCAAACCTGTCAGGGCACTTAATCGTGAATCCAGGCGGCGGGTTTCGAGCAAAGCTGTCAGCTACGCAATATACCGTACTGTTTTTTGCCGGATAAGGCCTCCGCACCGGCCTGCCCACTTGATAAAGTTGGGCAAGCCCCCGATGATATCCGATACTGATGGAAATGAATAACACGATGAAAAAGATAAGCTCTGATCCCGATAAGCTGCTGAAAAAGAATGTGGCACTGCTACATTCCGACGACCGGAAGGTCGTCTCGCACGTACAACGCGACACGGACGACTGGATACTGAACACCATTATGATCGACGGTTATGATGTGCCGTTCAAATTCAAACGTAAACAGAGATACAGGGATCTGAGCGGGGCCAGCGTGAATATCACGTATTATCCCGGCACGGAAACGGTGGCCGGTGTTGAATTTGAAATTATGAACGTTGTCAGAATCCGGAAGTCCTGAAAAAACAGGCTGCGTTTTGCTCAACCTGCTCTTCTCCACAGGTATAATCGATAACAGGGCAGCACACTGCAGCGAATAAACCCGAAGAGATTAAAATTTACCTTCGCGCAGGAAGGTGATCACGGCCTTGCCGGCTTTTGCCGACAACAATAAACCAAAGTGTGACAGCCTTAAGCTCAGATGGGCCGCCATACCATCGAGCCGCGTCTCCGCCACTGCCACCGTACCGTCATTTGGTTTCGGCAGTCCGGGAATGACACGCCCCAGACCAAAATGCAAGGTGCCCGCGATACTGCCGAGTTCATGCCTCGCCTGCCATTTCGGCACCTCTCCCATCAAACCGTTCTCTATACTTTTACCCAACAGATACCTCCCCGGCAGGATACGGGACAATTGCCGTGCGGCATGACTTTGCTGATGCGGTGTGCCCAGCGTCACAACACGGCCCGGTCTTTGTTCCGGGTATTGATGAAACAGGTAGCGAATAACGATGCCACCTAGACTGTGGCCGACAAAATGTACGGTCCCGGCATCTATCTCCTGTACAAAACGCTGTAACTTTTCCGCATTTTCCGCAGGGGAACAGGCCACCGTGTTACAGGAAAACTGATGCACTGCATAACCGGCCTGTCTCAGGCGCTGCCTGAGCAGACTCATATCGAGATCGTTCAGCCAGAGTCCATGCACAAGTACGACGGCCTCTGTTGACACGCTCGACTCCATTTGGGTATTTTGGTTTGAGTTGGTATTCAAAGGCAAGAAAAGTATTTGCTGTGGGGCGAGTAAGGGCGCGCGCCGTTCAGGCAGTAGTTTTTACCGGGTGCCGGCTTACGCCGGCATGACGATTTTTGATATTTTATCTACTGATCCGGTGCTTTACTTTAATTGTGCCTGCAAAGTATTTGCTTATGCATCGCCGGCCAGTTGTTGCTGGTTTTTCGCGAAATCCAGCAGGCGTTTAATCGGCACGGTCGCCTTTTCGATAATATCGGGATCGACAAAGATTTCGTTGGCGCCTGTCTCCAGTGTATATGCCAGCTTGCTGAGGCTGTTCATGGCCATCCACGGGCAATGGGCACAACTCTTACAGGTCGCCCCTTTACCGGCTGTGGGGGCCTCGATAAAGACCTTGCCCGGCGCCGCCTCCTGCATCTTGTGAAAGATACCGGCATCGGTGGCGACAATAAACTCCAGGGCGTCAAACTCTTTGGCCGCGTTGATAATGCCCGTGGTCGAGCTGACCACATCGGCCTGTCTGATGATCTGGGCAGGCGCTTCCGGATTAACCAGCACTTTGGCATTCGGGTGCTGCTTACGCAACTCCACCAGTTCCATGGCCTTGAATTCTTCATGTACTACACAACTGCCCTGCCACAAAATCATATCAGCGCCAGTCTGCTCCAGCACATACTCACCCAGATACTTGTCCGGCGCCCAGATTATTTTTTCGCCCTGGCGTTTTAAATGCCTCACCACATCCACGGCACTGCCGGACGTCACTATCCAGTCTGCCCGTGCCTTGACCTCGGCACTGGTATTGGCGTACACGACGATTGTGCGATCCGGATGCTGATCACAAAAGGCACTGAAATCATCGACCGGACAACCCATGTCCAGCGAACACTCGGCGTTCAGATCCGGCATCAATATGCGTTTTTCCGGATTCAAAATCTTCGCGGTCTCGCCCATGAAACGTACGCCGCAAACCACCAGCGTCTTTGATTCCGACTCATTGCCAAAGCGGGCCATGTCCAGCGAATCAGACACATAACCGCCGGTTTCATCGGCGATTAACTGTAAATCGGCGTCGGTGTAATAGTGGGCAACAAGGATGGCGTTCTGCTTGATCAACAGTTGTTTGATACGTTTCATCAACACTTTTCGCGTAGTGGCATCCAGGATTTCACATACGGTTTCAGGGATCTGGCTTGGCGTCAGCCGATAATCGGGAAATTCTGCGAGGGGATAAGTAGCGTTCATAATCTTTATTGTCTATTTAACGAATTCAACCTGACCGGGGGATTTGAGGGTGTATAGTCTGGCGGGGCGATGACTGCCGTTACGGCGCACCTCGCCGGTTTCCACCATGCAGCCATAGGCCAGGACACGCTTACGGAAATTGCGTTTATCCAATGGCTCACCATGAATAATTTCATAGACCCGCTGTAACTCACTCAGGGTAAATTTACTGGGCATAAACTGCAGGGCGATAGTGGAATAATCGAGCTTGGCGGTCAGTCGCTGCTTGGCCTTGCTGATTATCTGTTTGTGATCAAATGCCAGTTCGGGGAGTTGTTCAATATTGAACCAGCCTACCTCTCTGGCATCACTGGCGGCGCCGACGGTTAAACGATCAATGGACACCAGGGTGTAATAAGACACTGTAATCACCCGTTCGCGGGGATCGCGATCCGGTTTGCCGAAAGTATAGAGTTGCTCCAGGTAGACGCCACTTATCCCGGTTTCTTCCCGCAGCTCACGCAGGGCCGCCTGTTCCAGATCCTCATCAATGTCGACGAAACCACCGGGCAGGGCCCAGCCATTCTTGAAAGGCTCACTGGCACGCCGAATCAACAGCACTTTGAGCTGCTTATCCTGGATCGTAAAAATAACGATGTCTGTTGAAACTGCCGGATGCGGATACTGATATTGATACATAGAACGTTAGTGTAATAAATACAATAACTGTAGCTTAGTGTATTTTATACACTAAAAGCAAGAAAAATTTGTGATTTACTCGGATTTGGGTGGTTTAAGCAGGCGTATCCCTAGTTCTTTCAATTGCCTGCTGCCGGCGGAAGACGGCGCCGAGGTCAACAGACAGCTGGCGGTCTGGGTCTTGGGAAAGGCAATCACGTCACGGATTGAGTCGGCACCAGCCATGATCATGACGATACGGTCCAGACCAAAGGCAATGCCACCATGAGGCGGACAGCCATAGTCCAGCGCATCAATAAGAAAACCGAATTTCTCTCTGGCCTC
>JAJRTU010000292.1 GCA_024278135.1 Gammaproteobacteria bacterium | reverse complement strand
GAACCTGCGATCTTTCCGCCGGCGGGCTGCTTCGAAAGATTACCGGAGACAGGACATCATTGATGCCTGAGTCAAGAATGGTGTCGGGGACAATCCGGCTGGAACTTATCGACGCGGAACACAGATGAAAAACACCGTGATCCCACCGCACGATTCCGGGGACGACGTTGCTGTTTAGCTTGTAAACAAGTCCGGAATTATTTTTGCCTGGCTGCTGTCGGGAAATACTGTTTGTTCCAGAGACCGACTGGCGATGTGCAGATGATCGTGCAGGAGGGATTTAAACAGACTGCGCATATCCATCGTCGGTTTCAGATCCCGGCCTTCATAAAGTGCTGACTTTGAAAGGCCGGGCCAGTCGCTGATGACCCGGCCCCCGTTTACCGCGCCACCGAGCAGCAAGGCGATGTTGCCGGTGCCGTGATCGGTGCCGTTGGAACCGTTCACCGCAACTGTCCGGCCGAATTCACTGGCGACAAGCACAACGGTCGTTTTCCATACCTCGCCAAGCGCCTGCTTCAACAGCGCCAGGTTGGCGTCGAGCTGTGCCAGTTTGCCGGCCAGTTGTCCCTTGCCGGCACCCTGGTTGGCGTGCGTGTCCCAGCCGGATGATTCCATAACTGCGACGCGTGGCCCACGCGCATCCTGCAGAAATTGTCCGGCGGCCTTGATCGTTACCTCGATATTGCGCCTGCCTCTGCCCCGTCTGTTGCCTGCCATCTCACCATCGGCTATTGCCTCTGCCATCGCCCGTGTTTGTAAAGCACTGGCAAACTGTGATGAGAAAAAATGATCCCCTTCATACATCTTGCCAATCCTGGCAAGCGTGTCCGCATCGGCCTCGGGTAACACAGCCGGTGACCACGAATTGACCCTCGTATCACCATAGAGCACCAGCGGGATATTCTGTGCCAGCGCAATAGCCTCATGGCCCTTGCCCGGGATCAATGGCAGAGCACGGTTCAGCCAGCCATCGCGCGCACCCAGCGGGCTGTTGGTACCGTTTTCCATCTGCTTCTGACCGTCGAAATGGGAACGTTGCCGGTAGGATGTGGCCACGGCATGGGCGATGAGCAACTCCTTGCTGTTATACAAGGCATGGAGTTGAGTCAGATTCGGGTGCAAACCGAAAAAGCCATCCAGATCCAGCACGCCATCAGAGCTGCCCGGCCCTCCCAGGGCCAGATTACCACGTAGTTTTCTGTAATCGCTTTCGGCATAGGCCGGCACTGCAGCCAGTCCATCCATGCCGCCGCGCAGGATAATGAGGATAAAACGTGCCTCACCTGCGGTATTGGCGAAAGCCAGTCTGTCGAGACTGGAAAACATGACGCTGCCGGCAATACCGCTCTGTAAAAATCGTCTGCGATTCAACATGGCTTTATCTCCTTTGAAATTCCGGACTGGCGAACAACAGGGCCAGCCCCTGGGCCGCAGAATCGGCCCGACTGATGGCGAGGCGACTTTGCTCACCCATTGTCGATCCGAGGATCTGCATGGCCAGTGCCGGCGGATCGACTCGATTACCTGCTTTGTTGGCAACGGCCACCGCCAGTTCTATGCGCTTGAACAGTGCCTCACCGCCGCTCCAGGCTGTCGCCGTATCCGGCCAGCCTGCCGGAGAACCCGGGCGAAAAGGAGCCTGCCCCAGTATCGTCAATGGCCTGAGCAGTTGTTGTGCTTGTTCTGGAATAAAATCCATCGCTCTGAATATTGAATAGACATAGTCCACAGGTGATTTGTATTTGCTGGTGGCTTGTTGCCAGAGCTCATCAAGATGAATCAGCGCCTCGTACATTGCCGGTAAATAGCCCTGGCTGCGCAAGTAAGCCTTGCTCAGCACCTCTATGGCCTGCGCCGATGGTTCATCCGCCACAAAATGTCTGGCCAGTTTGCCGGCCAGATGACGGGCGGTGGCGGGATGCAAGGCCAGGTCGCGAAGTACGGCCTCGCCCTGTTTTATGCCGCGTTGACTGTACTGTTTACCCAACAGGTTTTTTGTACCGGGCTCATGAATGAATTCGTTAAACGCGAATTCACCGGCCTCACCTGTGTCCCGTATCCCCGGAAACAAACCGCCATAGGTCCAGCCACTGATCACTTTGGCGAACGTTGTCACATCCCCCTGTGAATAGCCGCCATTGACGCCGAGCGTATGCAACTCCAGAATTTCCCGCGCCAGGTTTTCATTGATATCAAACTTGCGTTTGCGCCCGCGCCTGCCCGCCCGCTTTGCCAGTTCTGAGTTGGGCCCGACAGATTGAAAATTATCCAGATAGGTCAACATGGCCGGATGTTTTTCCACCGCCATCAACATGTCGGAAAAATAACCGCTGACATGGGGGCGTACGGCCTCAAACTCCAGCGTGCCCACCAGACCGAACAACTGCGGTTTGTCCGCTGACACCGCAAAATGGTTCGACCAGAAATGCACCAGTCTTTCATAAAAAGGCGTATCACTGTCAATGGCCTGAATACCGCGCGCCATCACATGTTGCAAATAAATCGGGCGCATGAGCCGGGCTGTTTTTTGGAACTTTTTCAGCACATTGGCCTTGCCATCGGCATTTTGACCTTGCTGATGCCGGCGCTGGCGCAGTTCCAGGAAATCCGATATCACTGTCTTGCTGTGGGGGACACCGGACGCCGCAGATGACAGGGCGGGTGGTGCCTGTATCTGCGCCAGCAGCCATTGTTTCGGCTGCGCGCCGATTTGTTGCAAATCACCCGGCCTGGCACCAAAACCGAAGCGGTTGCTGGCGATAACATTGTGCTGATGAATGGCCATAAGGGTATCCAGAATAGCATTGATTTGACTGTATAACGCCTGATCGGGATTCCGGTTGACAGCAAAAGCTTCACGAATGAATTTTTCATGCCCTTTCGAGTCGAACACCCGAATGGGGACAGAAACGGTGCATACAACAAGGGGGCTCTGCATGTACACAGAAAAAACATCACTGATTTTTTCTTTAATTCTGTTGTTGTTTTTACTGCAGACCGCCTCGGCGGAATTGACATTGCCGGCCAAAGTCAAACAGGTCACGACCACAGCCGCCGGCAAACTGGGCAGTCATGAGAATAACCTCGGTTTGAAAACAGGCGCTCACGTCCCGGAATTCGAGTCACACACTTATACCGGCGAGTCCGTCACACTGGCGGATCTGTTGAAAAAAGGTACGCTGATGGTGATCTTTTATCGCGGCGGCTGGTGCCCCTACTGCAATTATCAGGTGCGGCAAATCACCCGGGCCTATACAGAATTCCAGCAACGTCATGTGACGCCGGTGTTGATCAGCGTCGACAAAACCGAGGGGGCCGCGTTGCTGCAACAAAGCTACGACATCCCCTTCCCGGTCCTGAGTGATCCGGAACTGGCTGCACACCAATCGTTCAACACACTTATACAGGTGGATGACGCACTCTATGAGAAATACAAAAATTTGGTGTTTACCTGGAGACATGGTCCGGGACGCGCCACCATAAAATAGCCGCGCCGGGTATATTCCTGGTCAGTCAGGACGGCATGGTGCTATGGTCACATGTTGCTCTGGACTTCAAAACACGGCCGGACGTTGATCAACTGCTGGATCTTATTGACAGCAAGCTGAATTAATCCGGCCCACATCGAGTTGATAAAATATTTTATTCGACAGGGCCCATCATTTTTTTTATCGGCTTTATAAATATCAACAGCAATATTCCCGTTGCCACACCGAGGCTGACTATCTGTAGATAGAGATTCGGCATCTGTTCCAGAGAATCCGGATCGAAACGGCCTGCCAGCAGCCCGGCTATCAGGTTGCCCAGCGAAAAACCCAGAAACCACACGCCCATCATCTGGCTGGCAAAACGTTTCGGGGCCAGTTTACAAATGGCACTCAGCCCCACCGGGCTGAGACAAAGTTCACCCGTGGTATGTAACAAATAGGTGAAAATCAACCATGTGGGCAGCACCCTGTCTCCACTGACGACCAGTTTGGCGGCAAAGACCATGACCAGAAAACCCAGCCCCAACTGGATCAAGCCCAGAGCAAACTTCAGCGGAATGGAAGGATTAAGATTGCGCCGCGCCAGGTTGACCCATAACGCGGCAATAAAGGGAGAGATGATCAGGATAAACATCGCGTTGATGCTTTGAAACCAGCCGGCCGGAATTTCCCGGCCGAAAAAAATACGGTCGGTGTAGCGCTCTGCAAACAGATTTAAAGACGAACCCGCCTGTTCAAAGCCCGACCAGAAAACGGCCGCACAAATCACCAGTATGATAATCACACCGACCCGTTTTTTCTCATCGCTGTCGAGATGACCGAACAGATAGAGACAAACAAAAAACCCGACCGCGATTATCACAATAACAGAAGTTGAGAACCGGGCCAGCGACAGGGCGTTAATGGTAATCACGCCTGTCAGCCCAAGGGCAGCCACGATTACAACAAGCCCCAGGCCAATGTTGACACCCAGCCAGCCAAAACGGGGCGGACAGCCTGAGCTCGCATCCGGGCGTAAATGCGCGGGCAAAAGCCCGGCCTCACCCAGGCTGGAGGCCCTTAGTCTGAATTGTATGACGCCAAGCAGCATACCCACACCGGCTGCAGCGAAACCATAGTGCCAGCCGAAGCGGGTGCTTTCGCCCAGGGCGCTGCACACCAGCGGCCCCAGCATGGCGCCGAGATTGATCCCCATATAAAAAATGGTATAGCCGGCGTCACAGGCCGCACCACCCTGCGGGTACAGCTCACCCACTATGGCGCTGACATTGGGCTTCAACAGACCGGTACCGAGCACGACCACGATTAAACCGATGAAAAAGGTGGGGACAGCCGGGATGGCCAGAATGAAATGGCCGCACATAATGATGAGGCCGCCATACCATACACAACGTTGGGCACCCAGCAGACGATCCGCTATCCAGCCTCCCGGCAGGGAAGCGAGATACACCGCCGCCGTATAGAGTCCGTAAATGGCGGTGGCACTGACATCATCAAAAGCCAGTCCACCATCGGCAATACCGGCGGTCATAAACAGCACCAGCAAGGCTCGCATGCCGTAATAACTGAAGCGCTCCCACATCTCGGTAAAAAACAGCGTATAAAGTCCACGTGGATGGTGGCGGAAATTTGTTACTGAATCAGTTGTTGTGACGCTGTCACTCATAATGAGTCGTTGTCAGATAATGAAAAAACGGGGCGGTACCGATACTGTAAACTCAGCGGATGCAGGCTGTATTCTGCACTGTCAGGACGACGCTGCCAACAGCCGGAACGAATAAACAGACTATGGCGCAATGGCAAGCGCGTCTTTATATTCTCAAACTGCTAATCGAAAAAACGCTGTATCTTGTCCTTGTAACTACGGCTCATTTTCAGACGTGTGCCACCTTTAAGGATCAGGTGATATTCGCCATTAATATGGCTACAGATTTTCTCCACTCTGTTCAGATTGATCAGGGTGGAACGATGGACACGCTGGAACAGGGAAGGATCCAGCTGGACTTCCAGTTGTTTCATGGTGATGCGCATAATGTGGATCTGACCGGCGGCATGTATACACATATAATCACCGGCAGCATCCACCCACTCAATCTCAGCGATGGGAACCAGGGTAATATCGCCGCCATCCTTGATGGCGATTTTGTCCGGGTACTTCGGAGAAAGTTCTGTACCCTCTGCCAGCCATTCATCCATCTCCGCCGGCACCTTGCCGGTAATGTCACTGATAACTTCCAGTAATCGTTGTTTGTCATTGGCATCGCTCTTTTGGGCAAGCTGCCGTCTTACCCTTTGTAATGCCCTGTCCAGGTAGGCCTGATCCAGAGGTTTCAGGATATAATCCACGGCATGCACATCAAATGCCTTGATGGCATATTGATCAAAGGCAGTCGCAAATACGACCAGAGGCATGCCATCGCCCTGCAACTGGCGAACCACGTCGAATCCATCCATGCCCGGCATCTGGATATCAAGAAAAACCAGATCGGGGCAAAGATCCGGAATGGCCGCCAGGGCCTCACGGCCGTTCGCGCATTGACCGACTATATTGACGTCCTCGTGTTTTTCCAGTCGCAGCTTGAGACCGCGACGCGCGAGTACCTCATCATCTACAATTAGAGTGGCTATGCTGTCCAAAATAATCAGGCATCCTCTTTTTCATAGGGAATAGAAATGCTGACTTTCAGCCCATGCGGTTCAAGATTGCTGAATGTGCAGGTATGATTATCACCGTATAATTCCTGCAATCGCTCACGGGTATTGGTCAAACCGACACCGTTGGACCCGACTATCTGGCCCTCCTCCAGTTCGATACCCTCACCATCGTCGCTCAATTCCAGCACTAAATTCCCGTCAACCACCCCTGCCTCCAGTCTGATCGTACCGCCCGTTTCGCTCATGGCAATGGCATATTTAATCGCGTTTTCTATCAGGGGCTGCAATAACATGCTCGGGATCTTTGCCGAAGCCGCCTGTTCCGACAACTTGAACTCCAGTTGCAGGCGTTCTTCAAAACGAATCTTTTCAATATCCAGATACAGTTTCATGGCTTCAACTTCCTGCGCCAGATTCACTTTCTGCATAGGATCATTGTCCAGCGAGTAACGCAGGAACCGGGACAGAGCAGACACCATATCATTGGCAATATTCCCCTTGTTCTCCAGGATCAGTGTCGAAATGGCATTGAGCGTATTAAAAAGAAAATGCGGGTTGAGCTGATAGCGCAACATTTTCAATTGTGACTGGTGGGCAGTGGTGGCAATGCGCAGATTCTTTTCGCGCTCCGCCTGCATCTCCTGATAAAACCGGATGCCGTAATAAAGACCGGTCCAGCTCAGCAGAATAAAAAAGGAATAGGAGTACCAGTAAATATATTCTGCAATAACATTCTCAATTTCCTTGATGTAATACAGTCGATAGAACTCATAGAATTTCCACAAGGCCCAGAGGCCGGCAGCAATGTTCATCGAGAGCAGGGTAAACAGCACCCGCTTTGTCGGTGACATATCCCAGACCATCAAAAAACATTCGCGCATCGCCATGGACAACAACAGGCCCAGTATCGCCGCAAACAAGGTATACAGAATATGTATCGTATCGATCTTGTCCCACAACAATGCGCCGAGCATGATGAAAAAAACATAACCGGACCAGCCCATTATCTGTAACAGCCAATACAGGTAACGGCGATTGTTGATCACGCTGAGAAAAAGCTTTGAAAAGAAATTGGTCATCTGCCACATCGGCGTCTATGTTGATCCCTGATGCCTGATCTTACACAAAAAAGTACCGCCTCAGTGATTAATCACATTGGCGGTACAGGGAGTGTTTTTGTCGTCATTGGCGCCATTATATGGCTTTTGCAGAATCGCAAGCGGCGGTTCGTCGCAACATACATTCGCTTCATCGTATTCGCTGAGAAAATACCCGGTATCGGTCAGGCGCCAG
>JAJRTU010000291.1 GCA_024278135.1 Gammaproteobacteria bacterium | reverse complement strand
TGTCACGGGAAGATTTGTTCCTTGTTTCCGCTGAACATTTTATCTCCGACACCGCTTCCTATGCGGACATCATCCTGCCGGCCGCCATGGGTGCCGAGATGGAAGACATCATATTGTCGTGGGGGCACAATTATTTCACCTACAACGCCCGTTGCGTCGAGTCTCCCGGGGAAGCACTCTCCAACAATGAAATCTTCAGACGTCTGGCGGCATGTATGGGCTTTGAAGAAGATCGATTCAAGTGGTCAGACTCGGAGTGCCTGGAAAATTACATTGACTGGGATTCCCCGGCATGTGAAGGGATCGATCTTGCTTATCTGCGTGAACATGGTTATGCCCGTATAAACATCGGTACGGCGGACAATCGTGCGCCCCATAAAGAAGGGAACTTTCCCACGCCTTCAGGCAAGTGTGAGTTTCTCTCGGAAACTGCCGCCAATGGTAATTTTGTCATCCCCCCCTTTCGTCAAATGTATGAGGGTTTTCAACCAGGTAACAGTGAACCCCTGGATACCTTGCCCGATTATGTCCCCTCAAAAGAAACTGCAAAAAGCAACCCCGAACTGTTCCGGAAATATCCCTTGAATATCATCACCCCAAAGAGCCACGGCTTCCTGAATTCCTGCTATGCCAACATGGATCATAAAATTAAAGGGCAAGGTGAACAGTTCGTATTAATCAACGCTGCTGATGCCAAAGAACGTGGTATCAATGACGGTGATCGTGTTCGTGTTTTTAACGACCGCGGCGCCTATGAAGCATTGGCGAAAGTATCCGATGATGTCAACGCCGGACTGCTGGTGAGCACACTGGGTTATTGGCGACAACTCAATACAGGGACGGTGAATGTTATCTCTACTGCCGACTTCGCGGATATGGGACATGCCCCCAGAGTGTTCGACACTCTGGTTGAGATTGCTGCAATCCGCTAAGGGACACTCCCGGCAGCAGAAGAACTGACACCGAAGATACTGAACAGTCGTTTTCAGAGGGCGACCACAGGCCGACAGATCAGCTTGAGCGAATAAGCGGACCGTATCCGGCAGGGATGTATTTACAGCCTGTTCGCGTTCTATTCAGGCTGATGCAGGTAAATTCGACTCTATTCAGTCTGTGCGTTCTGTTATCTCCAGCAGGTGGTAGCCAAACTGGGTTTTAACGGGGCCGTGTACCTGGTTAAGTTCTTCACTGAATACAACCTCATCAAACTCCTTCACCATTTGTCCTGGGCTGAATTGTCCCAGATCTCCGCCTTTTCTTCCCGAGGGACAGGTGGAATGTTCTTTGGCGACTTCTGCAAAATCTGTTCCATCGATAATGATCTGCTTGAGTTCATTGCATTGTTCTTCTGTGTCTACCAATATGTGTCTTGCACAAGCACTTGCCATCCTCTCTCTCCTATGTATATTCGTTTTGTTGCTGAGTGAGGCAATATTTAACCATCTTACTTGCTGCCTGGAAACCGATAACAATGAAATATATCAATATTACCCGGGCCGGTGGACCTGAGGTGCTGGTTCCGGATGAAGGAGAATTGCCGTCCATCAACGCGACGCAGGTACTGATTAAGGTCGCTGCTGCCGGTATCAATCGCCCGGATGTATTTCAACGCGCCGGTTTTTACCCGCCGCCCCCCGGTGCCTCCGATATCCCCGGTCTGGAGATCGCAGGGGAAGTGATTGAAACGGGTGAGTATGTCGACTGGCCGCCGAAAGGTGCCCGGGTTTGCGCTCTGGTCAGTGGTGGCGGCTATGCCGAGTATTGCGCGGCGGATGCCGACCTGTGCCTGCCTGTGCCCGATGGACTCAACTTCGTTGAAGCTGCGGCCATTCCCGAAACTTTTTTTACTGTCTGGAGTAATGTTTTTGATCGGGGCGGATTGCAGGCCGAAGAAACGCTGCTGGTACATGGCGGGAGCAGCGGGATCGGCACTACTGCCATTCAATTTGGCAAGGCAATGGGCGCTATTGTTTTTGTTACCGCCGGCAGCAAGGAAAAATGCCGATCCTGCATCGAGCTTGGCGCTGATCTGGCCATTAACTACAGGGAGCAGGACTTCGTCGAACAATGCAACAAGGTCACTGATGGTCGTGGTGTCGATGTGATCCTGGACATGGTAGTCGGGAGTTATATGAACAAAAATATCGGGCTGGCCGCAGCGGATGGTCGAATTGTGATCATTGCCGGTCTTCAGGGTTTCAGGGCTGAGGTTGATTTTAAACCGGTTATGCGTAATCGTCTTACCATTACCGGCTCCACCCTGCGCGCGAGATCGGTCGAATTCAAGGCGGAAATAGCGCGGAAACTGAAACAACAGATCTGGCCCTGGCTGGAATCCGGCAAGATTAAACCGGTGATTCATGCTGTTTTTCCTCTGGCTGACGCGGCCGAGGCGCATCGTCTGATGGAATCCAATACCCACACGGGCAAGATCATTCTCTCTGTATGAGCAACTCATCAGTTTGATCCGGACACCCCGGCCAGGCGTTTTTTGCCTGGCAATTGAGGATTCCAGGTTTTATCCTGGGCCGTTTCCTTTTATAATTCGCCGCTTTGTCGGGCAAATGATGGAAGCGGTGCCGCCTGCGACTCCCCTGTTAATTGAAGCGTAGCTCCGGAGAATATAGTAAATGGCGAAGATTAAATTTATTGAACACAACGGTACCGAGCATGAAGTCGAGGCGGGTAACGGCCTGAGTATTATGCAGGCGGCGGTCAACAATAAGGTGGCAGGCATTGTGGCTGAATGTGGTGGTGCCTGCAGTTGTGCCACCTGCCATGTACAGATCGACTCTGAATGGTATGCAAAGATTGAAGCGCCTTCGGATATTGAAAATGAGATGCTGGAATTCGCCATCGACTATGAGGAAAATACCAGCCGCCTGAGTTGTCAGATTAAAATCAGCGATGAGCTGGACGGCATCGTTGTTCGCACCCCGGAATCACAATACTGATCGTAATACCGGGTAAGTTGTCCATCAGGGAAATTATCTGTTTTATCCTCATTCCCGCCTATCCGATATTCCGGAGTTTGATATAGACCCGACAGGTGTATAAACGACACACGCATCTCGATTTTCCTGCCATAGCGCTGATGCTGTTTTTATGTTTTCTCTGGGGCATCAATCAAGTCACGATCAAAATCGCCGGTACCGGTATCTCGCCTGTTTTACAGGCGGGTATTCGCTCCATTATCGCCACTGTGTTATTAAGTGTCTGGATGCTGGCACGACATATCCGTCCTTTTGAAAAGGATGGCAGCGGGTTCCCGGGGGTGATGGTCGGGCTGCTTTTTTCAATTGAGTTTGCGCTGATGTTCTGGGGTCTTTCCTATACTTCCGCATCACGCGCTGTGATCTTTATCTATATTGCGCCCTTTATCGTCGTACTGGGAATCCACTGGCTGATACCTGAGGAAAGACTGGGTCGCCTGCAAGTTGGCGGTATGCTGCTGGCTTTCGTCGGCATTATTGTCGCTTTTGGCGAAGGCCTTACACAGTTAAACGGCAAGGAGTGGATAGGTGATCTGCTGTGTGTGGCCGCGGCTGTATTCTGGGGTGCCACCACCGTGCTGGTGCGAGCCAGCAAGTTATCGAACATCGCGCCGAGTCGGACCCTGTACTACCAACTACTGGTATCGTCCATACTGCTCCCCCTGTTATCGTTGGCCCTCGGAGAAACAGGCGTTTCACAACTCACTCCGCTGATACTGCTCTGTCTGGCCTTCCAGGGTATTGTTGTTGCGTTCGCCAGCTATCTTGCCTGGTTCTGGTTAATTGCGCACTACCCTGCCACGCGATTATCCGCCTTTACCTTTTTCACGCCCTTGTTCGGGGTGATTTGCGGCGTTGTTATTCTTTTCGAACCTTTCACCCCGGGTCTGCTTCTCGCCCTGACCCTGGTGGCCACCGGCATCTATCTGGTCAACCTCAAACCCGGCACTCTTCGTTAAGTTCCCGCTTTCTTGCCGACTGTCTGCAACGAGGCTTTAAGTTTTTGCAAATCAGCAAAACGACTGGGTATATCCGCTCTGTCCCGTGCCATTCTCAGATCGCGTAATTTACCGAGAGACCTGAGCAAGACCGGTAACGGCGGCCCACTGGCAGTGAGATTCTCCTTTTGTGAATCGGACAGTTTCAGTGCCGGTTCTTCAATATAGCCTTTCACCAGTTTATCGTGATGGAAAGCATAGGCCAGACCATGCGCCTCACAAACTTCCAGAAAAGCTGTCAGATTGTCCCGATACTGTTGCAGGGAACAGCAGCTTTCCCCTTCCTCAAGAAACTGATCCATAAGGCTTGTTTTACCAATCGAGTCCTGCAAACGCTGCTGTTCCGACTGTGGCATATAGGCCTTCTTGTCAATCATGATGTCAAGATAAAAGGGATCATCACGAGAGCACAGACCCAACAATAAATCTATTTCATTCACGGCGGCAAAATCCCCGGCATTGGCGCCGCGATAATCCCGCCTGCCGACACGATAGGATTTGTAATAGGGACGAACATTGTAAAAAAAACGCATGACATCGAGTTTTTCATCGAGAATTTTATTGAATTTCAACACTTCTTCCAGTGCCTTCTTCGCATCGTTTAACAGATAGACGGTAAGCGGGTGGCTCACACCAAATCGCATGGCACGCTCCAGCGCGTCCGAGGCCTTTTTATAGGCCAGGGTCCCCAGCGTGTTGTAATCAATAAATACAGTTTCGTCCTGCAAGTGTGTAAAAGTACGATAGACTCCGTTGCTGGCGCGATTATATAAGCCGAGATGCGTTGCCATGAAACGCGGTGCCACTCCCAGAGCCGAACCCAGTTGAAAGGAAATAGTGGAGGCTTCCCCCAGCGGTGAATAGCCGTTCTCCAGCGGTGCATCGATCTGATGGCGACGGCAGGCCGCCATATACATGCCCACATTGCCCAACAGGTAGAAACGATCTTCATAGGTGGAGGGAATATCGTCTGCATTATCAAGGATGGTACTGATCAACGCTTTGCCCTGTTCAAGCAAGGTTTGCTTTCTCGACAAGCTGAACTCATCATCAACAAGCAGGGCATGCTGAGTAAAGTAATGTTCTTCCAGCTCTGTATTGATCTGCAAAAACTGCGTTCGGACCCACTTATCAAGAGCTTGTATTGACGACGACATGACGACTCCTTGTATTATGCAGGGAAGTGCCTGTTAACTGTTGTCAGGATCATACTGATCAATACCGGCATCCGGTATGACCACCTGATTGCTTTCCAGACTTAATATGATGTTCCCTGAACGGTATACAACACCAGACCATTATATCCTTTCTATCACTACAGCAATGCCCTGACCCAGACCAATACACATCGTCACCAGGGCATAACGACCATCGCTACGTTCCAGTTGTCGCATGGCCGTCAACACCAGCCTGGCACCAGAGGCGCCCAGCGGATGACCAATGGCGATGGCCCCGCCGTTGGGATTGACACGCGCATCGTCAAAAGGAATGTCCAGTTGTTTCAGGCAGCCCAGCACCTGCGTGGCAAAAGCCTCGTTCAGTTCAATCACGTCCAGATCATTCAGACTCAAGCCTGCACGTTGTAATGCCTTTTGTGAGGCAGGCACCGGACCCAGCCCCATCACCCGTGGTGCTACTCCAGCAATGGCACCGGCCAGGATTTTTGCCCGTGGCCGAAGCCCCAGCTTTTCACCCAGATCTTCACTGCCCAGCAACAGGGCCACAGCTCCATCATTAATACCCGAGGCATTGCCCGCGGTAACGACACCGTCCTTGAACAAGGCGCGTAAAGCGCTCAGCTTTTCCAATGTGGTGTCCGCTCGTGGATGCTCATCTTCGTCAACGATGACAGGGGGCGCCTTGCGCTTTGCTCCCGGTACCTCCACAGGCAGGATCTCTTCGCTGTAAAAGCCCGCGGCTTTCGCGGCAGCGTATTTTTGCTGGGAGGCATGGGCAAAGACATCACTGTCTTCACGGGAGATACCCAGATCTTTGGCAATGTTGTCCGCTGTTTCCGGCATGGAGTCTTCACCGAACTGTGCAAGGAACTGCGGGTTGGGAAAACGCCAGCCAATAGTAGAGTCCTGTATCTGCTGATCGCGCCCGTATGCCGATTCAGCCTTCGACATGATCCAGGGAGCACGACTCATGCTTTCCACACCACCGGCAATAAACATTTTCCCCTCGCCGATTTTTATCGCCCGCGCCGCGTCCAGTATCGCAGCCGCACCACTGCCGCATAAACGGTTTACCGTTTGCCCGCCGACACTGTCCGGCAGACCCGCCAACAGACCTGCATTGCGCGCCACGTTACGACAGTCTTCCCCGGCCTGGTTGGTATCACCGGCAATCACATCTTCAATCAATGTGTGGTCAAAATCACAACGACTCAACAGTTCGCGCAGGGTCCTCGCCAACAGTTCATCGGGGCGAATCTTGGCCAATGCGCCTGCATGTCGACCAATGTGACTCCTGATACCATCATAGATAACTGCTTCACTCATTCAATTATTCCTCTTGCTGTCGATTGGACAAGCACTGTCCGGTAAAACGATCTGCTGTTGCTGATTTTCAGCATCTACTCTGTAGTCAACAGGGACAAACCCAACTGCGCCCGCCGCCGCAACCAGGGGCTGGGACGATAACGCGGATCACCGTACACCCTCTGCAAATTCTCGAGTATCGTCAAAACACGGCCGGCGCCCGTTGCATCCCCCAGTGCCAGAGGACCCTGGGGATAGGCCAGGCCCAGTCGCGCACCGGTATCGATATCTTCCGGCCTGGCAATCCCCTGCTGGGCGATATCACAGGCTATATTAACAATGGTGGCGGCAATGCGCTGGGCTATAAAACCACCGCTGTCTTTTATCACGGACACTGTACGGCCGCTACGGGCAAGGGCGGACCAGGCCTCGTTGATTACTTCGGAAGTTGTCGCGGGACTGGCCATCAGGACGATGCGCTTATCCAGATTGAACAGGGCATCAACGGCCACGGTTCTTTGTGCGGGCAGGTTTTCATCGACGATGGCCGTGCTGGCATCCAGGCCCAGCGGTGTCGCGACGGCAATGCTGTTTTTCCGCGGCGATTCACTCTCATCAATCTCCACACCTGCCTGGCGGAGAATGGTGACAACTTTTTCCGACAGTTCTTCATTGTCACGACTTATCCAGAAGGCGGATGAGGGCGCAATATCCGGTGCCGACATTTCTTCTTTGACTATTTTCTTTCCATCTTCATATCGATAAAAACCCTCGTTGGTTTTACGCCCCAACAAGCCGGCAATATAGCGACGACGTTGCAAGGGTGTCGGTCTGACGCGGGGTTCCTGGAAGTACTGATTGTAGACCTGTTCCGATGCCGGGAAGGTGACATCCAGTCCGGTTAAATCCATCAACTCGAACGGCCCCATCCTGAAGCCAAGGCAGTCACGCATGACGGCATCCACCGCCTGCACCCCGGTAATGTTCTCATGTAAAATACGCAAACCTTCAGTGATCAGACCTCGGCCGCTGTGGTTCACCAGAAAACCCGGGGAATCGTCGACCATGACCGGTGTATGTCCCAGACGTCGGGTCAGGGCCTGCAACTGTGCTGCAACCTCATCGGAGGTGCGTATGGCGCTGATGACTTCCACCAGCTTCATCAGCGGTACCGGATTGAAAAAATGAAACCCGGCCACGCGTTGCGGATGCCTGCAGTTTGCCGCCACCGCCGTGACCGACAGTGAAGAAGTATTCGTCGCCAGTATGCATTCGTCAGAGACAATCTCTTCCAGTGCTTTAAACAGCGATTGTTTTACTTCAATGTTTTCCACGATCGCTTCGATCACCAGGTCGACCCCGGATAAATCAACCAGATCAGAAGATCGACTGATACAGCTTTTGCCGGCCTCAGCCTTCTCTGCAGACATCCGACCTTTCTCCACGGCCCGATCCAGCATCTTGTGAACAAAGGCCACGGCATCATTCACGACAGTCTCATCAAGATCATGCAGGACGACATGAATACCGGCACTGGCGGCCACCTGGGCGATACCTCGGCCCATAATGCCCGCGCCGATAACGGCGATGCGCAGTGGATCATTGGTAAAATCTTTCATTAGCGCTTCCTGATATAGATAATATGTTTTACTATGCGAAATACTGTGATATATATACTTGATATTGTGAAACTATTAACATAGAAAGTAAAACATAAACAAGCATTCGATTAAGTAAGTTACCCGCTCCATGTCTGAAACACCGCCCCCCCTTCCTCGTGCCGCCATCAAACCTCTGGTGCTGGATTTCGAGTCGCATGGCATCCACCAGCGGGAGGACAGAAAGTTTATCACCTCGCTGGCACGGGGGCTGTAAGTGTTGCGTGCTTTTCAGTCTCAGGTCGGCAGAATGAGTAACAAGGATATTGCCGCGCTGACCCGTATTCCCAAACCCAGTATCACCCGTTTGACCTACACGCTGACCGAGATGGGCTATCTGGAAAGAAACCAGCATGATGGAAAATACGAATTGAGTGCCGGCGTCCTGTCCCTGGGTTATCCCCTGCTGATTGCCTTGCCTGTTCGTCATGTTGCCCACGATTATATGGCTGAGCTGGCCAATACCCACGGTTGCACCGTGGCACTGGCCGCCAGGCATCGCCTGAGCATGGTCTATGTGGATGAATGCTGTGGTAACTCCTCCACGACCTTGCGACTGGATGTCGGTGCGCGCATTGAGATTGCCCGATCTTCCATCGGCCGCGCCTGGCTTGCTGGCCTGGGGCAAGAAGAGCGGCAACTGATGTATGAACAACTGGAATCGACTTACACTCAGGAATGGCCGGAGCTGAAAGCACGCGCAGAAGAGGCCATCGAACAAATTAACCGGCGCGGCTTTTGCCTGGTGGATCAGGAATGGCGCAAAGATACACGCACCGTGTCCATCCCCCTGGTATCCACTGATGGCAATACGGTTATGGCCATCAGTTGCGGTGGGCCGACTTTTGCCGTGTCGGTGGAGATGCTGGAGCAGACACTGGGCCCTCGACTCCGACACATCGGCGAGAATATCTCCCTGTTTCTGGGAAAATAGGCCGTGGCGGGCCCCCTGCACGGTATTCGTGTACTGGACCTCAGCCGAGTCCTGGCCGGCCCCTGGTGCACGCAGATCCTGGCTGATCTCGGGGCTGATGTTATCAAGATCGAACGCCCCGGCACGGGCGATGACACGCGTCACTGGGGTCCCCCCTGGCTGAAGAACAAGGAGGGAGAGGAGACTCATGAGGCCGCTTACTACCTGAGCACTAATCGTGGTAAGCACTCACTGACTGTTGATATTTCACAAACGGAAGGCCGTGCTCTTATCCACGAACTGGCGGCCCTGTCCGATATTTTCGTCGAAAACTTCAAGACCGGTGATCTGGCAAAAAAGGGCCTGGCGTATGAGCAGATCAAGGCAACAAAAGCTGACATCATCTACTGTTCCATCACCGGTTTCGGGCAGAACGGCCCGATGGCCGGGCATGCCGGTTATGACTATTTGATCCAGGCTATGGGGGGCCTGATGAGTATTACCGGCGCAGCCGATGGTGAAGCCGGTGGGGGGCCGCAACGGGTCGGTGTGGCTGTCGGAGATTTAACCACCGGTATGTATTCGGTGATCGCTATTCAGGCCGCACTGCATCATCGAAACATGACAGGACAGGGTCAGCACATTGATATGGCCTTGCTTGATTCGCAGGTCAGCTGGCTGGTCAACCAGGCCTCGAACTATTTTGTCAGCGGCGAATGTCCCCAACGCAGCGGTGCACAACATCCCAATCTGACACCCTATCAACCTTTCCCGACCAAAGATGGTCATGTGATCATCGCCATCGGCAACGATGGACAGTTTCAGCGTTTTTGCGAGGCAGCCGACTGTCTGTATCTTGCTGTGGATGCCCGTTACGGGACAAATCCCGATAGAAATGCCAATCGTTCAAGCTTGATCCCGGAGATGGAAAAAATCACAGCAACACGCAGCAGCCGGCAATGGATAAGGACATTACAAAAAGTGGCGGTACCCTGCGGGCCCATCAACACTATTGAGCAGGTATTCGACGATCCACAGGTACAGCATCGCGGTATGAAGATTGAGATGGAACACCCCCTGAGCGGCAAGGTGGCGGGCGTCGCCAACCCCATCAAGTTTTCCGAGACAGCGATCGAATACGGAAAGGCGCCGCCACTGCTGGGTGAAGATACGAACCGGGTTCTAGAGGAAATACTGGGAAAGTCGGAATCGGAAATTCAGAGCCTGAGGGAGAAAAAAATAATCTGAGCAGCCTGATGCAACACACTCAATATCCCGCAGGAAACCTGGCTTATCACCGCCCTCAACTCGACTGCCCGTCAATGTAGGCCTGAATTCTATCCAGCTTGTCTTCCGTCGGATCAACAAAATGGAAACCGGTACAATAATAGATGGGCCTGGAATCACTGAAACTGCTCCAGGCTGTAAACGCTGTCATCTCTATTTTATCCGGCGCTTCCTCGCCGGGTAATTCTATCCATATCTGAATTTCAGTCATTGTCGGGATTGGACCGGTGCTCACCAACATCAACCCGCCCGCATTAATATTTTCAGAACACCCCAACAACGCACCCGTTTCCCGATCAAATATTTTCAGGGGAATTGAATGGCGTTCGAGGGTTCTTCTTTCAGAAGATTCTGCTTGTCTCATGATCAGCCCGTCAGGCGTGTCTGTGTCACACACTTAGCGGCCGACATCAGAAATTCTTTAGATGCCCAGCCAACAACAAAGACGGTAATCCGGGGACAAGGTAATCCGGGGACAGTTTACTTAATTAAGTGTGGGAATTAAGTAAACTGTCCCCGGAACTTCACACTTAATTAAGTAAACTGTCCCCGGAACTTTTGGCACTGGGGTTTATTCGTTACGTAAGACGATCTTGCCTGTCTGGCTGAAGTTCTCCATCAGCTTATGTGCCGCTACTGCTTCTTCCATGGCAAAGACCTGATGGATAACAGGTTCGATGCTGTTATCACTGACGAAATTTATCATTGCCGCAAAATCCTTCGGCGAACCCATGGTCGTGCCCTGTATACGGATATGTCGGAAAAATAACTTTGCCATTTCAAGGCCGGCGGAAGCATTGCCCAGCGTCGCACCAAAAAACACATAGCGACCGGCATCATTCAGCGTATCCAGTAAAGCATTGATACCCTCACCACCGGCACTGTCAATGATGATATCGAAACCACCTGACAGTCGGCGAAGTTGTCCGGTGAAATCTTCGTCACGATAATTGACACCGTCGATCACTCCCATCGCCTTCGCTTTGTCGATTTTCTCTTCACTGCCACTGGTCACATAGACTTCCGCACCGAGTCCCAATGCAAACTGGATGGCAAACGTGGACACGCCGCTGCCGGCGGCTGTTACCAGCACTTTCTGACCGCTTTGCACTTCCGCCTGGGTAACGAGGGCACGCCAGGAGGTCAGACCTGCCAACGGGACAGCAGCGGCCTGCTCCCATGACAGATGCGCCGGTTTGCTGAAGACATCGCTGGCCGGTACACAAATGTATTCTGCGAAGGTGCCCTGGTCGGGCATGCCCAATACACGAAACTCCGGCCCGAACCGGCTCTGCTCATCACCCCACGCCCTCGCCGGATAGACGACAACTTCCCTGCCGATGGCAGCGTCATCTCCGCCCTCGCCCACAGCATCAATGACGCCCGCGCCATCAGAACCGGCAATACAGGGCAAGGTCAAACCGGGATACATACCAAGCGTGATCCAGTAGTCGCGCCTGTTAAGTGCGGACGCACGCAGTTTGACTCTCAGCTCACCGGGACCCGGCTGCGGGGTATCGACCTCTTCAATTTGCAATTTTTCCGGACCGCCTTTTTCATGTAGTACTACAGCTTTCATGCCTGTTTCTCCAGATCGTTCTCGTTATAATTCCGACTGTTCGTTATTTTTTCAATCTCACCAGATGATCATGTTCACCCTTTTTTACCAGCAATTGATCCGGGTATTTGTTCAACAATTCGGTGAAGGTGTTACAGCCGTAGTTCGATTCATCGAAGGTCGGATCAAGTCGTTTGACGATAGGTCTGATGGCTGCCTTGACAACCCAGTCCTCGCCGTTCTTTTTGGAGATCTGTTTGATCGCCTTTTTGATAAGCTCCGGTGCATCTTTTACTGTCACAGTTTCTGATTCAGGTTCTTCGTTTTCCACCTGTGGATCGGAAGCGAAGGATTCATAATACTTGAAATCCGAACAACTGTTGGCCCAGTGTTGATTGGTCGATGCGCGACATCCAACGCCGATAAGCTCTTTACCCGCCGCCTTGATCTTCTGTGCCAGCGGAATAAAGTCGCTGTCACCGCCGATGATAATGATCGAAGAGATATGCGGGAAACGAATAATATCTTCCACGGCGTCCAGTGACAGTTTGATGTCAGCGCCGTTTTTCGCCGAGGCGCCGGGCGGGAATATCTGTACCAGTTCGATGGCGATCTTGAGCAGGGCATGCCGGTATTTTGCATACCACTGCCAGTTACAGTAGGCCTTGTTAATCGCTACATTGCCATAGGTGGTGGCAAAATCGTACAGGGTCTGCACATCCACCAGGACCTCCTGTTGCTTGCCCCTCACCTGTTTTTTGCCATAGCTGCCGCTGCCATTTTTGGCATCGTAAAGACTCGCGTGCAGGTTTTCGAAATCCCAGTAAACTGCAACGGTATCGTTATCCATATTTCACTCTTTGTGTTGGTATCGGTAGCTGTCGATTATACGAGCGTGTGCCCGCATATAACACCGCTATAAAAAAACAGGCAAGCTCGCCATCGACGAATACACCCGCAGCAGAACGCCAGGCTGTCCCGCATGGCGAATTTTCACTGACACTACCGGCCCCGTAGCGAACAGCAACTCCGATCAGTCGATACCCGTGCAGAGGCAGGTATTTTTTAGGGTTTCTGTTCAATATTGTCGACAATACTTTGAGTTTACACGCATATTTATCTATAATTATGGGTCTTTCAGCTTTTTTGTTGACAATTTATCAATGGCACAGGCTCACTCGAAAGATACGCAAACGCTTGCCGATCAACTTGGCGATGCACTGATCACGGCGATTGTCAGAGGCGATATTCCTTCCGGCAGCAAAATCAGTGAACCGGATCTGGCCAGGATCTACAAGGTCAGTCGAGGACCTTTGCGTGAGGCTATACGTCGGCTGGAAGGTCTGCATCTGGTCGCCCGCATACCACATGTCGGGGCGCGGGTCGTGACCCTGCAGGCACAACAGTTGGTGGAAATCTATCAGGTGAGAGAAGCGCTGGAGGGCATGGCGGCGCGGCTGGCCTGCCAACACATGACCGATGATGAGATCATTGAACTGGGCACACTGCTTGACGAGCATGAGCGCAACATTGAACAAAGCCAGGGCCGTGAATATTTCCAGCATCAGGGCGATTTTGATTTTCATTACCGTATTATCCAGGGCAGTCGCAACCAGCGTTTGATTGAATTTCTTTGCAGCGAACTTTATCACCTGATACGCATGTATCGTTTTCGCTCCAGCCAGATCCAGTCCCGACCGCACACTGCCCTGACAGAGCACCGGCATCTCTGCAAGGCCATTGCGCAACGCGATGGAGAACTGGCGGAGATCCTGATGCGACGTCATATCAGCACCGCACAAAAACACATAGAACAACAGTTTCAGACGGAAGGGGAAGCGTAATATGACAACATCACCGGGTTTATCCTTTCGCCAGGCCGTAACTGAGCATCATCCGCTGCAGGTGGTGGGCACCATCACCGCACTGGCAGCGAGAATGGCGGAACGAGCCGGTCACCGGGCCATCTATTTATCCGGTGGCGGCCTGGCGGCCAATTCTCTGGGCATCCCGGATCTCGGTATCAGTGCCCTGGAAGATCTGTTGATTGATATCCGCCGTATTACCGATGCCTGTCCCCTGCCCTTGCTGGTCGACGTTGACACGGGTTTTGGCGGCGCGTTCAATATCGCCCGCAGCACCCGCAGCCTGATCAAGGCCGGTGCCGCTGCGATGCATCTGGAAGACCAGGTGGCGAGCAAACGTTGTGGGCATCGACCGAACAAGGCCATTGTCTCACAGGGGGAAATGCTGGACCGCATCAAGGCGGCGGTGGATGCCCGCACAGACGAGAATTTTGTCATCATGGCCAGGACCGATGCGCTGGCGGTGGAAGGCATGCAAGCTGCCATCGAACGCTCCCAGGCCTGTATTGAGGCCGGTGCGGACATGATTTTCCCTGAAGCCCTTGCCACACTGGAACAGTACCGGGAGTTCCGCGCCGCCATTGATGTCCCTTTCCTGGCGAATATTACTGAATTCGGCCAGACACCGTTGTTTTCCAGTCAGGAACTGGGGGAAGTCGGTGTCGATATTGTGCTGTATTGCTGCGGTGCTTATCGCGCCATGAATAAAGCTGCGATGACTTTTTATCAGGCGCTGATGAAGGAGGGGCATCAGCGTAATGTCATCGACATCATGCAAACACGGGAAGAGATGTACGATATTCTGGGTTATCACGAATATGAACAAAAGTTAGACGAATTATTTTCAAAAGGGGAGTCGTCATGAGCAACAACAGTTTTAAACCCAAAAAATCGGTGGCCCTGTCAGGCGTAGCGGCCGGCAACACGGCCCTGTGTACTGTAGGCCGCAGCGGCAATGATCTTGCCTATCGTGGTTATGACATTCTTGATTTGGCAGAGGCCTGTGAATTCGAGGAAGTGGCACACCTGTTGATTCACGGCAAGTTGCCGAACCAGGCCGAACTGGCAAACTACAAGCGTAAACTGAAAGCACTGCGCGCGCTGCCGGAATTACTGCAGAATGCGCTGGAATTGATCCCGGCGGCGGCCCATCCGATGGATGTACTGCGCACGGGTTGTTCCATGCTGGGAACCCTGTTACCGGAACAGCGGGAGCAAAGCCCCGCCGCTGCCAGAGATATTGCTGATCAGCTGCTGGCCTCCTTTGGCTCCATGCTGATGTACTGGTATCAATTCACTCATAAGGGCATTCGTATCGACGTCAATACTGAAGATGATTCCATCGGTGGCCACTTTCTGCACATGTTGCACGGTGAAAAACCCGATGCCGGCTGGGTTCGTGCCATGCATACCTCATTGAACCTTTATGCAGAGCATGAGTTCAACGCCTCAACATTCAGCACCCGCGTTATCGCCGGCACCGGATCAGATATGTACTCTGCTGTGGCGGGGGGCATCGGGGCATTGCGTGGCCCCAAACATGGTGGTGCCAACGAGGTGGCGCTGGAGATCCAGAGTCGCTATGACACGCCCGATGAAGCGGAAGCTGATATTAAAGAACGCATCGCCCGGAAGGAAATTGTTATCGGTTTCGGTCATCCCGTCTATACCGTTTCCGATCCGCGTAACGAAGTTATCAAGAAAGTCGCCTCGGAACTGTCGGCAGCGCAAGGTGACAGCAAATTGTTCTCGATTGCTGAACGTCTGGAAAAAGTCATGTGGGATGAAAAGAAGATGTTTCCCAACCTCGACTGGTTTTCGGCTGTGGCCTACAATGTCATGGGCATACCCACCGCCCTGTTCACTCCCATTTTTGTTATTTCACGCGTGACCGGCTGGTCAGCCCATATCATGGAACAACGCGTGGACGGCAAGATTATACGCCCCAGCGCCAACTATATCGGGCCGGATGATCAGAAGTTTGTCGCCATCGATAAAAGATAATATTGAATTTGAGATCACACTGGAAAACGTGTCATGCCGGATCAGATCCGGCATGACGAAATCAACCTTTAAGGAACAATAACAATGAGCAACATTGGTATCCGTGACACAAAGCGTCCAGAACCGGACCGACTTCTGCAAGATATCGCGGACTACGTATTAAATTTTAAAGCCGATAGTGAGGAAGCACGCCGCACGGCGGCCTATTGTCTGATGGACACACTCGGCTGTGGCATTCTGGCCCTGAAATATCCAGCCTGTACGAAAATGCTCGGCCCGACAGTGGCAGGTGCGGTAATGGATAATGGCGCAAAAGTGCCTGGCACCCGCTATCAGCTGGAACCGGTCATGGCCGCATTCAATATTGGCGCCATGGTGCGCTGGCTGGACTTTAACGATACCTGGCTGGCGGCCGAGTGGGGACATCCTTCCGATAACCTCGGAGCGATTCTGGCCGTAGCAGACTATCTCAGTCGCCAGCGCCTTGCCAATGGTGAAACCGCTTTGACTGTCGCCGACATTCTCACTGCCATGATACAGGCCCATGAAATACAGGGCGTGCTGGCAATAGAAAACAGTTTTAACCGGGTTGGCCTGGATCACGTGCTGCTGGTCCGGATCGCCAGCACCGCCGTGGTCACAAAGATGCTGGGAGGGACCCGTGATCAAATTATCAATGCCCTGTCCAATGCCTGGATCGATGGCGGCGCATTGCGCACCTATCGCCACGCACCCAACACCGGTTCCAGAAAAAGCTGGGCGGCAGGCGATGCATGCAGCCGTGCAGTGCGCCTTGCCTTGATCGCCTTAAGCGGCGAAATGGGCTATCCCTCTGCCCTGAGTGCGGAAAACTGGGGCTTCCAGCATGTGCTGTTCAAAGGTAATGAACTGACAGTGAATCAGCCTTTCGCTTCCTATGTCATGGAGAATATTCTGTTCAAATTATCCTTCCCGGCTGAATTTCACGCACAAACGGCGGTGGAGGCGGCAATGATTCTGCACAGTCAGGTCAGGGATCGACTCGACGATATCGAAAAGATCGTGATTGAAACTCAGGAAGCAGGTTTCCGTATTATCGATAAAACCGGTCCACTGGACAATCCTGCAGATCGTGATCACTGCATCCAGTACATGATCGCTGTACCGCTGGTCTTTGGCCGTCTGACTGCGGATGATTACGAGGATGATGTCGCTGCTGATCCACGCATCGATCACTTGCGTAACTTGATGTCCGTCAGCGAGAACAAACAATACAGTACGGACTATCTGGATCCGGAGAAAAGGGCCATTGGCAACGCCGTTCAAATATTTTATAAAGAGGGTGGCTGTTCAGAGCGCGTGGAGGTCAATTACCCCATCGGCCACCGCCGCCGCCGGGACGAAGGCATACCTGTATTGCTGGATAAATTCAGGCATAATCTTGAAAGTCATTTCAGTACAGAACAACTTGAAAAGATCCTC
>JAJRTU010000290.1 GCA_024278135.1 Gammaproteobacteria bacterium | reverse complement strand
GAAAGAGTTTGGTTCGAGGCGAAATTATAGTGCTGTTAACCATGCTTCTTGCCACTGCTTGCAGTACGGCTGTGGCGGATAGTGAAATTATTGAAGTGTTTGTACCGGCTTCCGTAGGCGTGACGTTCAGCGACGATGCCAGCAATCCGGGTATTACAATAACTATTCCGCCCGGGGCGCTGACCCAGGATGCTGAACTGGAAGTTGAATTATCTGCAAACAGGGACAATAAACTCTCTGTGACGCAGGCTGCTGCCAGCCGCGCTTATAAAGTCAAACTCAGCAAGGCCGGTGACGGCGATGACGATTCGGGTGCTCGCAGGGATGGTGAATTGAAACTGATCCGGCCGATGCAAATTGCCATTGTTGCCGATTATGATCCTGTGCATCCACAGCTGGGTGAAATAGCTCGTGTCGAAGATGATACCTGGCAGCGTATGGAGGCCAACTTCTACCGTGCATCGAGTTCTACCGCCGTTACTTTGACAAAGCGAACCCGGGGCAACTACCGGGTTGTGTTCCGTACCCTGCAGGCCCGTTCCGGACCGGCAGTGGAGCGCGGACGTGAACTGTATTTCCACGAAACATGGACTGCCGAGAGTTACTGGGGTGATGTTTTTGGCATGCATCAGACGCTGAATAATGTTGACCTTCTGAGTGCCACTAGCCTGGGCGCCCAGTTCGATATCAGCAAGATTCCACAACGCATAATTGATGTGTTGCAGGGTGATGACTATGCTTTGAAGCAATCGATGCTTTCCGACCCGGAAACTACACGTGTGTTGGCCAGGGCAGGGGCATTTGTGGGTATCGTGGGTACTTACAATGATCCGGACAATCCCGGAAACATGACCTCCGTGGGTTTGAGCTGTGCATCGTGTCACGTCAAAGTGACTAAAACTGAATTCCAGATTTTCGCACCGCCGGCAGCGAAGACTGTATTGGCATTTGGTATCCCGGTCGTTGGTCCGCCCAATAATGATCTGGATGTCGGAACAATGCTTTCGTTCACACCGCTGGTTCAAACAGGATCGGAGAACTACAGGATCGATGAGTACCGGAGCTGGGGGCCAGGTACGATTGATACACGCTTCTTTCCCGGTAATCCTCTCGACGATGGTGTCAATAATCCCAGTCAGATTCCGCAAAACTGGAACTACATGGATCTGGCCGAGCAGGGCTATTCTGTAACATGGAACGGTGTTCTGAACATACGGCCGGGCAATGATTCACTGGCTTCCGCACTGGAACGAGGCAATGATTTTTCCATGGGGATTAACGGCGCATGGGGGACAGAAAATGCTGTCATCGACAATTTCGAATACGGTAACCCTCTCCCGCAATGGGTTTTTGATGCAGCAGCAGCGGCTGAACAGGCAGAACCGGGAAATGTGATTGAGGAGACTGAATACCGGCGTAAATTACTGGATGTCCAGGCCTTCGTGCAAAGTATTGTCAGTCCGCCACCGGGTGCTTTTGACGAAGCCGGGGCCGAAGCCGGTATGAAACTGTTTTTTGGCAAGGCTAACTGTGCAAGCTGTCATTCCTCGGCTGAGGGGACTGGCAGACCGGGTGAATACTTTACAAATATTGTTCAGAATGCACCACAGGGTATTCTTGCTTCGGGCATTAAAGTGCCGGGCCTCAGAGGACTGGCATTTACCGCCCCTTACTTCCACGATGCAAGTGCCCAAACTTTGGCCGATGTGGTAGCGCGTTATACATCGCCGGATATTCCTGAAGTTCCGTCCACATTGACTGATGACGAACAGGCATCACTGGTTGAGTACCTGAAGAGCTTGTAGCTTGTACTGGTAGATAAGAATTAAGCCTGCAGTCTATGATTGCAGGCTTTTTTAATGGCAGGGCGGTTGCCGCTATTGGTTCCGTTCTTCCATCCCGGTTATTATTTCGGCAATAAGGGCATCACGATCTTCGTGCAGCCGCTCCAGCAACCTGTCGGGTGCTCCTGAAATTACAGGGCCAGACGCATCGGGTTGCGGGTCGTATTTAACGCTCCACTCGATCATGTCCAGCAGCAAGGGCAACAGGTCTCTGCCCTTGTCGGCGAGACTGTAAACAAACCTGGATAAATTCTGCGTATCCCGGGTTTTTACAATCACAGCTTCGGATTCCAGTTTGGCCAACCGGCTCGCGAGTATATTGGTGGAGATCTTCTCGGCTGAATTTAAAAATTCCCCGTAGTGCCGTTTTCCCTTGAACACAATGTCGCGAAGGATGATAAGGCTCCACTTGTCGCCGAATATGTCCAGTGCAAAAGTGACTGGGCATTTGCCGCTGCCCCGGGCTGGCTGTTTACGTTTATTCATATTAAAAAGACCGAGCCTGCAAGTGCTTGCAAAATGCAAGTATAAGCGTATGGTGTCAGTACTTGCAAAATACAAGTGCTGTTATTTTGTTTGCGCCATTTCAAATCTGCTAATACGCATTTTAAAGGGTGAGGCTACTTATGAAACAGAAACTTATACTTATTCTTACATTAATGTTGTCTGGCCGGGCCATGACACTGGCTTTCATTGGCCGGGCTGGCGGTACAAACCCGGGCGATCCGCCGCTGGCCTGGCTGATGCCGCTGGTGGGCGATGCCGTAGTCGGTATTTCGGGCTTGCTGATTGCGTTCCTGATTCTGAAAAAAACGGGTCTGTGGGTCTGGGCCACGATTATCACGTGGAATGCGGTAGCCATATGGGATGCGTTGTCCGCCTACATTATCCATACCACCAATCCCTGGCCGGAATTCTTTATGCTGCAGATGCTCGGACCTTCGATGTTCTTTGCAGCTGCCGCGATGCATCTCGCCATAATTGTTCTGGTGAGTCAGCCGGATTTGAGGGCGCGTTACCTGGTATAGACGCCCTCGTGTGTGACGGGGCGCCACACGGTTTGCGGCGCCCCGGGTACTCAGGCGCAGGGATGCGTCATCGCAAATGCGCCGCCGGGACAAGAGTTTGGCGGCCGAAGATTACGCGCTACAGGCCTGTCTTAGTAAGCTTTACCGCAAGCACGTCGAGTTTGACCTGGTGCCTGAGTTCCAGGAAATAGCTATCGGCAGCGAGCAATACATGCGGCAGAGCGCGTGGGCAGGTCCCGGAAACAGTTGAACGAAATGGGTCGCCAGAAGGACCCCGGGGAGTGTCAACGGTACCAGCAAGCAACCCGGAACCTGAAACAGACAGTCGTTGCCTATGAAGATTATGAAAAGGCGGTGCAGGCATTTGAGGAAGACAAACTGCAACAGGCTGCTGTGCTGGTAGAGAAGGCCATTGGTGCCGAACCACGGGAATCACTTTTTTACGGGCTGCGAGCCCGGGTTTATCTCAAGGAGGGTAAAACAAAGCTCGCCCTGGCTGATCTTGACAAGGCGGTCAGTCTGAACCCCGACTACTGGCAGCACTATCTGGTGCGAGGTCCCATCCGGGAAACACTGGGTAATACGGATAATGCCATCGCAGACCTCAGGAAAAGCGTTGCCCTGCTGCCTACCGTGGAAGCCTACTATTCACTGGGTAACCTGTCGCTGGCGAACAACCGGCGGGAGCAGGCGATTGATTACTTCCGGGAGGCATGGGATCCGCAATCGGAAATCGGTATCGAGGCAGGGAAAATTGTTGCGCGCCTGGACCTGGAGGAAAATCCTGATGATTACCTCGATGCGTTTGTTTACCGTGACGGTGACAGGAATATCGTCATCGAGGTGCAGAATAATGCAGAGTTGCCCGTGCAGGTGCTGGAGGTCAAGCTCCAGAAGATGGAGGATTTCAAGTTTGAAACTTACGAGCGATATGACATCAGGGAAACGCTTGTCTCCAGGGACAGCCTGTCACTGGCAACCCCGGTCGGACCGGTCAAG
This sequence comes from Gammaproteobacteria bacterium, assembly GCA_024278135.1. Classification (GTDB taxonomy): domain Bacteria; phylum Pseudomonadota; class Gammaproteobacteria; order Eutrophobiales; family Eutrophobiaceae; genus WLWS01. The sequence goes on along the minus strand of JAJRTU010000290.1, from coordinate 1,314 downwards.
GGCAAGAAAATGTACAAATACCGGGCCAGGGTCAGTGTTGCCAGGGTGGCTGAATAGTTCAGGAAAGGTCTTTGTTCAGGCAGGTAATGGATGATTTTCCTGCCTGAAGAATAACCCGGGGTCAGTGTCCAACAGGCCGGTTTTTTCAGTCCTGCCGACGGATTCAGTAAACCTGTAAAAGGTCGATAGCACAGGAAGCTATCCCTGGTCGGGGGGACCGGGGGGAGCATCAAATTAGTGAGAGCCATGCCTTTTACCATAAAAAAATACATGACCTTTCTGGTTATGCTTTCCGGGTTGGTTTTTTCACCTTCACTTTTTGCACAAGGCTATTCCGTTGCACCGGTTCCCGGCTGGGTGGAAAAAATCCAGCCGCCGGCCGGAACCCGGGTCGAGCAGGGCAATAACAGTAACGGGGTTGCCTACTTGCTGGTGGACTACCAGTGGCGGGTCAACAATGACCGGCAAAGCTACTACCGGCATTTCGTAAGCAAGGCATTGAACACATCCGGCGTGGAGAACTCGTCGCAGATCTCGATCGATTTTGATCCTGTCTACGAATCAGTCGTCCTGCATGAGATTGTGGTTCACCGCGATGGTCACAGCAGTAACCGGGTCAGTCGTTCCCGGATCAGTATTATCCAGCGCGAGAAGGACCTTGAGTACCTGATATACGATGGATCTAAAACGCTCAATGTGTTTATCGAGGACGTCCGTTCCGGTGATATCGTGGAGTACAGCTATACCATTGAGGGGGTAAACCCGATATTTTCAGGACATTTTTCGCGTCATCTGAAAATGCGCTGGAGTGTACCGGTTGCGAAATCTTACCACCGGGTATTGTGGTATTCGCCACGTCAGTTGCATATCCGCAACCGGGGTACTGATATACAGCCGGTAAAGAAGGCTGTCGGGCAATATACCGAATACGTGTGGCGTCAGGACGGGATTGAGGAACTGCTCAGCGATGAAGATACCCCGGATTGGTATGACCCTTTCCCGGCTGTCTACCTGGGCGATTATGCCAGTTGGCGCGAGGTTACAGACTGGGCATGGCCATTATACCGGCCAGTGATCGATACCGCGGCACAGAATGCTGTTATTGCGCCTATCCTTGAAACGACGAATACCCCCGAGCAGCGTGTGCTTGCGGCCCTGCACTTTGTCCAGGATGAGGTGCGTTATCTCGGTATCGAGATAGGGACAAGTTCACACAAACCGAATGCGCCCGATGCGGTTATCAGTCAGCGCTTCGGTGACTGCAAGGACAAGTCAAGACTGCTGGTCAGCCTGTTGCAGGGTATGGGTATCGAG
>JAJRTU010000289.1 GCA_024278135.1 Gammaproteobacteria bacterium | reverse complement strand
GCTTAAACCCGGCATGTTCGCCAATGTCGTGTTGTATACCGATGTCCAGCCCAATGCGGTAGTGGTTCCTTCCGAAGCGATTGTCCGTTCGGGCAGCAACGAGCAGCTTTTCGTGGTGCGTGAACCGGGCAAGTTTGAGCCGCGTCAGGTAACCCTGGGTGTCAGTGCAGGTGGCTTCACCCAGATTCTGGAAGGACTGGATCCAGGTGAAGAAGTGGTGACTTCCAGCCAGTTCCTGATCGATTCCGAGTCAAAATTGCGCGAGGCCACTGCGAAAATGATGGCTGAGATGGTGACAGACTCCGCAGAAGGAGGAGTGGGTGACAGGGATATGGAGGGAATGGGTGTGCATGATATGGACGCTATGGAGGGTACGGATATGGAGGGTATGGATATGCATGATATGGAAGGTATGGATATGTCCGAGGGGGAGATGACAAAAGGAAACAGCCCATGATTCAGGCCATCATAAACGCTTCTTTAAGAGAGAAGTTCCAGGTTCTCATTGCCACGCTCTTTATTCTGGTGGCGGGACTCTGGGCAGTAAAAAATACACCGCTGGATGCGATCCCCGATCTTTCTGATGTACAGGTCATCGTCTTCACCGAGTTTCCCGGTCAGTCGCCCCAGGTAATGGAGGACCAGGTCACCTACCCCCTTACCACGGCCATGCTGGCAGTACCGAAAAGCAAGGTCGTGCGTGGCTACAGTTTTTTCGGTTTCTCTTTCGTCTACATCATCTTTGAAGATGGCACCGACATGTACTGGGCACGCTCGCGGGTGCTGGAATATCTGAACTATGTCAGTTCCCGTCTACCGGCCGGACTCTCCCCCTCGCTGGGTCCGGACGCCACTGGCGTGGGCTGGATCTATGAGTATGCTCTGGTGGACAAAAGTGGCAAATATGATCTGTCGCAGTTGCGCTCGATGCAGGACTGGTATCTGCGTTATCCGCTGCAGACGGTCGAGGGGATCTCCGAGGTGGCCTCCATCGGTGGCCATGTCAAACAGTATCAGGTGGAGGTGGATCCCAACGCACTGCTCGCTTACAACATTCCGCTAGCAAAGGTGAAACGGGCGATTCAACGTTCCAACAACGATGTGGGCGGTAAACTGGTGGAGATGGCGGAGACCGAGTACATGGTACGTGGACTCGGCTACATCCAGTCCATTGATGACCTGAGCGTGATTCCTGTCGGTGTCGATGACAATGGCACACCGATCCGCCTGCAGGATATCGCCAATATCCATCTGGGTCCTGAGTTACGTCGAGGGGTTGCCGAACTGAATGGTGAAGGTGAAGTGGCGGGTGGCGTTGTTATTATGCGCTATGGCGAGAACGCCATGGCGACCATCGAGCGGGTACGGGAGAAGCTGGCCGAATTGCAGAAAGGACTGCCAGAAGGCGTGGAGATTGTACCGGTCTATGACCGGGGCGATCTGATCGAACGCGCTGTGGACAATTTGGTTGAGAAGCTGGTCGAAGAGTCGATTGTGGTCAGCATTATCTGTGTCCTCTTTCTGTTGCATGCCCGCTCCGCGCTGGTGGCTATTCTGACTCTGCCCATTGGCATCCTGATCGCGTTTATTGTTATGAAATGGCAGGGGATCAACGCCAATATCATGTCTCTGGGCGGCATCGCCATCGCCATCGGTGCCATGGTGGATGGGGCCATTGTGATGATTGAAAATGCTCACAAACATCTGGAGCATGCGGGTGATCAAAAAGGGAGGGAACTGACGACATCAGAGCGATGGAATGCGATTGCCGATGCCTCGCGGGAAGTCGGCCCCGCTCTGTTTTTCTCACTGTTGATCATCACCGTCTCCTTCCTGCCGGTGTTTACATTGCAGGCGCAGGAGGGGCGGTTGTTCGCGCCGCTCGCTTTCACCAAAACCTACGCCATGGCTGCTTCGGCGCTACTGGCCGTGACACTGGTACCGGTTTTGATGGGTTTTTTCATTCGCGGCAAGATCATGCCGGAGGCCAGGAACCCGGTAAACAGGCTGTTGCACTGGATGCATGCGCCGGTGTTGAAACAGGCAATCCGTTGGCGTTGGTTCACCTTGTTTATTGCCATAGTGTTGTTGACGGCGACCAGCTATCCGCTGCAGCGACTCGGCAGTGAGTTCATGCCACCACTGGATGAGGGAGATATCCTCTACATGCCGACCACTTATCCCGGCATTTCCATTACCAAGGCCAGGGAGTTGATGCAGCAGACTGATAAAATCCTCAAGTCCTTCCCGGAAGTGCAGCATGTTTTCGGCAAGGTAGGGCGTGCCGATACCGCAACCGACCCGGCACCCCTGGCAATGTTGGAGACTACTGTCAGGTTAAAGGATCGTTCCGAGTGGCCGGATCCAGACAAGACCACAAAGGCCCTGATGGATGAAATGGATGCGGCCATCAATTTTCCAGGGCTGGCCAACGCCTGGACCATGCCGATCAAGACCCGTATTGATATGCTTTCTACTGGGATCAAAACACCGATCGGAATCAAGGTGAGCGGGCCGGATCTGAATGTGCTGGAGAAGGTGGCCGGTGACATTGAGAAAGCCCTGACACCGTTGCCGGATACGCTCTCCGCCTTCGCCGATAAGGCGGCAGGGGGTTATTATCTCGATTTTGATATTGATCGTGAAGAGGCGGCCCGCTACGGGTTGACCACTGGTGACGTGCAGGATGTTATTCAGACGGCCATTGGCGGCATGAATATCACCTATACCGTGGAGGGGCTGGAGCGTTATCCCGTCAACCTTCGCTATCCAAGAGATCTTCGCGACAATATAGAGAGTTTGAAACGAGTTCTGATACCGACTCCTACCGGTGCGCAGATCCCGCTTTCACTGGTGGCTGATCTGCAATTACGACGGGGTCCACCCAGCATCAAGAGTGAAGACTCGCGTCCCAATGCCTGGATCTATGTCGATATCAAGACCTCTGATATAGGTGGTTATGTTGCCGAAGCAAAACAGGTTGTCGAGAGTCAGGTGGATATTCCTGCCGGATACACGCTGGTCTGGTCAGGGCAGTTCGAATATATGGAAAGGGCCGCAGAACGCCTGCGCATCGTCGTTCCCTTTACCCTGCTGGTGATCTTCCTGTTGCTTTACTTTAATTTCAAAAATATCACCGAACCGCTGGTGGTCATGCTCTCCATCCCATTTGGGTTGATTGGTGGCTTCTGGTTGATCCACTTTCTCGGCTTCAATATGTCGGTTGCCGTGGCTGTGGGCTTTATCGCTCTGGCCGGGGTGGCGGCGGAGATCGGTGTACTGGTCCTTACCTTCATTGATCAGGAAATGGCGCATCGTCGTCGTAAGAAAGGCCGGTTAGGTGCCAGAGAGATCATGGATGCAGTCTACACCGGCACTTCGGAACGGGTACGCCCCATTGCCATGACGGCCACCGCTATTGTCGTTGGTCTGCTGCCGATAATGTGGGGTTCCGGTACCGGTTCTGAGGTGATGAAACGTATTGCTGCACCGATGGTAGGCGGCATGCTCACCGTCACCGTGCTGAGCCTGCTGGTTCTACCAGTGATCTACGGTATGATATTACAGTTGCAGGAGCGATTTAATTCGAGCTCGGAGTAAGCATGTCCCCGCTGACAAAGTGAAACAGCTCTCAGGTAAACCGGAAACCGGTGGGCTTATGAATATGGATGTCTTGCTGATGAAGGGTTACGCTTTTCATGTGGACGGCCTACAAAATCCGTCCCGGTGATTCTCCAGTGATGTAAAATCACCTGGTGCCGATGTCCAATTGGTTTTTGTTACCTGCACAGATTTGGCTGGCCCGACAAGTGTATTACTTAAACCGTACTTATTAGCGGCCATGAAGGCTCCGTGATAATGTCATGGTGTGAGCAGTTGGGGGTTAAAGAGAAACCACAAGTGAACACTGCTATAATCTGGGCACACCGGGACTAATTTAAATATTTATTTCTTATGGGGTCAGAGCCAACAGGATAATCACCGTGCGCTCAAGTGTTGACTGCTTAATTTGACATAATCGAACTGTCCACAAAGGATTTCAAAGAGATACTTGATATCAATAGCGATCTTCTGGATTGTCGCACACTTGAAGAGTTAAGTACGGCGGCGATGGCATCTATGCGACGTGTTCTGGATGCTGAAACCAGTGTTTTTTTCCGAGTTACCGGTACTGAAGAAAGTCGAAGCGTGGATCATGGTTTTGTCTATGGTGTAGACGACAGTGTTCTCAGTAATTATCGCTGTCACTACATGGGCATGGATCCTTTTCTTTCCCGGGGCTTAAATGAGAAGGATTCCCACCGCGTGCCGGTCATCGTTTCAAATTGCCTGGTAAACTACCGCTCGTTCGAACGTACCGAATTCTATAATGACTTCTTTCGGCCGAACTCAGTACACAGCGTTCTGGGAATCACACTCCACTCGGATATAAGGTCTATCGGCCTGCTTGCCGTACACCGGCCACGCACGCCATTTCAACCAGTGTGATCGGGTCAAGGCCCAGGCTGGCTGTCCCGGGCTTATCAACGGCCTTGCAAAAGGTACTGTGAATCGAACAGATCAATGAGCGTGACTGGATCCTCGATACGCTGGTGCCGGAATTACCTGGTGAAGGTGTGATCGTTCTTGATGCGGAATTGAATCCTGTTTTTTGTGATATCCGTACTCGCGAACTGCTTGATATTGACCCTGGGGCCTGCCTGAATCCGTTTGAGCTTCCTGAAGAGCTGCGTTGTGCCTGCATAAAACTCATGGACGTAGCTGAACACTCTCGTCAAACAGACACATCGGGCATTGAGCTCAAATTGTCAGGCCCTGACAAACTGCTGGCTCGGGTAAGGCGGGTAAGTACAGCGATCAGAGGTCTTCGCTTTATAGTCTGCCTGGAAAAGGAACAGAAACCACTAATACGGGATCACAAGCTCAGGATGCT
>JAJRTU010000288.1 GCA_024278135.1 Gammaproteobacteria bacterium | reverse complement strand
CGTGAGTTGCAGGGCTATTCCCATATCCGCTCCGAGGTACCTTACGGTAATGAGCGCAGTCGTATAGATCTGTTGTTGCAGAATGAGACAAAAAACCTGTGCTACGTGGAAGTAAAAAATGTCACGCTGGTGGAGAACAACACAGCCTTTTTCCCCGATGCCGTCAGTCAACGTGGCACCCGGCACTTGCGGGAATTGATGGCGATGAGAAAACAGGGACATCGCAGTGTCATTTTTTATTGTGTACAACGCAAAGATGCCGAACAGCTTCGACCTGCGGATGAAATCGATCCTGAGTACGGGCGAACCCTGCGCCTGGCGATTCAGTCAGGCGTAGAGGCACTGGCCTGTCGTGCCATGGTCAGCAGCACGGAAATTCACCTTCAGACGAAACTTCCTGTCCTTACCTGAGACTGTCACTCCAGCTTATTTCGCAGTGTTTATCTCTTTGTACTCATCTTGCTGTATACATGGACTGATGCTATTGTCTTTAAACCGGAGCGATAGACTCAGGATGACCGGCAGGAGTGTTACCCATTAACTTTTCTATTCCACCCGCCCTATGAAAATCACCGGCATTAGTCAATATACTGCTGTCAGCCTGCTCCTTGTTCTCTGCCTGCACAGCGTGCCGGTCTACGCCGCTGACTTCGACAATGCCGACGGATACTATGAAGACGCCCTCACATTTTACCGGAAGAAAGATTTCACCTCGGCAATCATTCAACTGAAAAATGCTTTGCAACTGAATGATAAACACTTGCCGGCAAAGATTTTACTGGGCGAAGCTTATCTGGGTTCAGGCGAGCCAAAAGCCGCCGAGGTGCAATTACGTCGTGCCCGGGCGCAGGGTGCGGATGAAAATCTGGTGGCGGTGCCCCTCTGTAACACCTTATTGAGTCAGGAAAAGTATCAGGAGCTTGAGGACTATATATCAAGAGCGCGGCGCGCGCCGGAAGTGGATTCAAAACTGTTGGTGATTTTAGGTATTGCCTACACCCAGCAGCAAAAACAAGAGAAAGCGGACATCGCCTTTAACAAGGCCCGCAGACTGGATCCGCTCAACCCCGAGCCACTGCTGGCCCAGGCCAGTCTGGCATTGAACAATGATGACCTGGATACGGTTCAGAAACTGCTTGATCAACTCCGGGTGCTGTCGCCGGACAGTCCCGACTTCCGTCTGCTGGAAGGTGATCTGTATTCACGCCGGAACAAAAGCGAACAGGCCCTTGCCATTTACAACAAAATACTGCAGTCGAACCCGGATTATGTCACGGCAAAGTTACGCAGAGCACGTATCTTACTGGACAAAGGTCAGTTTGAAGTGGTGATCAATGAATTGAAACCGCTGTGGGATGAAGAGTTATACGAACCCGAAGCCATCTACCTCTATGCCATGGCCCTGGCCCGAAGCGGCAATACCACGTTGGCGACAAAGGTGCTGGAAGATGCCGGTAGAAAGATTGATTATCTCGGCGCCAACCTCGTGGACAAACACCCCAGCCTGGCCCTGTTGTCCGCGACTATCGCCTACAATCAGGGTGATAAGCTGAAGGCGCTGGAAAGCGCTGAAAAACTCGTGAAAAAACTACCCCTTCATGCACCGAGTCGACTGTTGTTGGGCAAAATTTATATGGATCTGAAACAGCCACAGGATGTCATAGACAGCCTGAAACCCGTTTTTGATCGTCAGAAAGATAATCCGGATTTTCTTTCATTGTACGGCCGTGCTCTGTTACAGGTGGAGCAGTATCCGCAAGCAATCAGGGTGTTGGAACGCGCTGCAAAGTTAAGTGATGATCCCAATACGCTGTTGTCTGATATCGCACTGGCCAGAATGGCCATTGGTGATACCGGCAAGGCGGTGGAAGAATTAAAGACGGCGATCAGGAATGATCAATATGATATCAAGTCAGGCGTATTACTGGCCTACACGCAGTTATCTCACAATAAGAAAGCGGAGGCCGAAGCCACCGCCCGGCTCCTGTTGAAAAAGGAACCTGAAAATCCTGTACTGCATAATCTGCTGGGAACAATTGCAGCTACCCGAGGAGATGCTGTTACAGCACGGCAAAGGTTTCAACAGGCCCTGAAATTTGATCCCGGCTATACACCTGCGCGCATGAATCTGATCAAGTTTGATATGAAGGAAGGGAAACTGGATAACGCGGAAAAACAGTTGAACAAAATATTACTGGATGAACCGGACTCCCGTCAGACACTGGCAGGCCTGGCCCAGGTCGCGGAACTGCGGGGTGAGCTGGGTAAATCCGCCCTCTGGCTGGAAAAATTATGGGCGAAACACCCCGATGCATTGATGGAAGTATTACACCTGATTGAGGTTTATCGTCTTCTTAAAGAAGACAATAAAGCACTGACGGTAGCCCAGCAATTACGTGATAAACATATGCGGAACTTTGATGCTCTGATGGCGTTGATTAATATTCAAATTGCAGTGGGCAAAAGGCAGGATGCCATAGATACCATCAGCAGAAGTCTACGCTTCACTGTGGATTTTACCCTCGATCAATTGCTGAAGATCGCAAAAAAACAGATTCAGGTCGAAGATACCAATGGTGCCTACAGCACGCTGAACAAATGCCTGATACAGGATCCGGATAATATCCCGGCAAAAATAGAACTGATCAAGCTGGAAACCCAGTTGCGCAATTATGACAAGGCGCTGCAACTGGCAGACCAGGTCATTATCGCTCAACCGGACTCAGCCCTCGGCCACAGTCTTAAAGCCGACATTCTGGTATTCGCCGGCAAAGACGATGAAGCTGTGAAAGTCTACGAAAAAGTAAATGCCATCTGGCCGAGTACGCCATTACACCTGAAGATATTACAATTGCGCCGACGCGAGGGTCTTACCATGGAAGCCCTGCTGCCGCTGGAAAAATGGGCAGACAACCATCCCGAAGACCTTGAAGCACAATATGGTCTTGCAGTAGCCTATATTGATGTCAATCAATACGACAAGGCTGTGGCATTGCATCGGGCACTGTTAAAAAAGTTACCCAATGATGCCTCAGTTCACAACAACCTGGCCTGGTTACTGCAACAAAGGAATAATAAAGAAGCATTGCAACATGCCGAGAAAGCCCATCAGCTGAGTCCTGAAGATCCGGCTGTACTGGACACCTATGGCTGGGTATTGTCCGCAACGGGACAACTGGATCTTGGTCTGCGTTACATTCGACAGGCGCTGTCACGATCTTCGAAACAGCCTTCGGCCCGGTATCATCTTGCACTGGTACTTGACAAGATGAATCGTACAGATGAAGCAAAGGATGTACTGAAGGAGTTGTTGGACAGTAATCAGAATTTCAGAGAAAGAGATAAGGCAACAGCACTGTTAACACGACTGGAAAAGTGAATGACCGGAGCAAGACGGGAAAAAAGCATGGGTGACCGCGCTTTTTTACACTGGAGAATACGGCTTATGTCTTCTTGCGAAATTTTACGGTGCCGACACCAAACAGTCCCAGAGACAACAGTATCAAACTGGCCGGCTCCGGCACCTGCGAGCGATTTACCGTAGCAAGCGCTTTTG
>JAJRTU010000287.1 GCA_024278135.1 Gammaproteobacteria bacterium | reverse complement strand
GAGAACACAGACCAGAAAGCAGCGGGGGCAGCTTCGCTGTTGGTGGACGTCCGCAAAAACTGGCAAACAGCCCTGACGCATGAACTACTGGGCAAGTGGCAATCCATGGCTGTCCCGGAGCAGCGCTACACATCACTTCTGCGGGGTGCATACCGCAACGATCCTTCGCCCATGCAGATCGTGAGCGGGCCTTACGGACGGGAAAAGGTTCACTATGAAGCCCCGCCAGCGACGCAGGTGCCTGATGAAATGGCAAGATTCATCGACTGGTATAACTGGACCAGCCCCTTGAATGAGGACAAGAAGGTTCCCGGGATTGTCAGAGCAGGGATTGCCCACCTCTGGTTTGAAGTGATTCATCCCTTTGATGATGGTAACGGACGAGTCGGCAGGGCGATTGCCGACCATGCACTTTCGCAGTCTCTCAGCTATCCGACCACAGCTTGTCTTGCCACGGCGATAGAATCGGACAAAAAGTCCTATTACCTGCAACTGGAGAACGTGAGCCGTGGAAGCCTTGATGTCAATGTCTGGCTGGATTACTTTGCGGGCACCCTCATCAAGGCACAGAACATTGCCCGGGAAGAAGTGGATTTTGTACTGGCCAAAACACGTTTCTACGAAGCCTATGGTGATCAGTTGAATGCGCGGCAGGCGAAGATGGTGTCGAGAGTATTCGCGGAGGGCCGAAAAGGCTTTGAGGGCGGAATAACAACCAGGAAATACGAAGCGATTACCAGGTGCCCAAACAGAACAGCCAGCCGTGACCTTTCTGACCTGGTTGCCAAGGGTATCATCATTCCGTTACCGGGTGGTGGTAGAACTACGCGTTATGCGTTGACGCTTGTTGAACCGGCTCAGTCTGGTCTGATGATGAAATGATTCTCTCCGGTCAGGAGCGAGCGGCTTTATGTGTTCAAGCCTGAATGACTTAAGGAATTTCAATTTTGTCCTATGAATATCGATACACTCAAAGAGAAACTGGCTGATATTGATTCGGATACTTTGCGGGATTTTATATTCGGCCTCTACCGCAAGTACCCGGAGTTGAGTGACAAAATCGAAGCATTGACATTGGCAAATGATCCGGTTGCCCTGACCCGTGTACTGCGCAAACGTATTGCATCGCTGAAACGTGGGCGGAGGTTTATCGATTATCGGGCGAGCTTTGATTTTGCACGCGAACTGGAAGCAACACTTGCCGATATTGAAAGTGGTTTGCTGGAGCGCTCACCGGAACATGCGTTTGATTTGGTCGACCGGTTCCTGGCGACGGCTGAATCGGTACTCAACCGTGTCGACGATTCCGGCGGGGCAGTGGGCGAGGTATATCGTCAGGCTGTACTATTGTGGCTGGCGGCGGCTGCAGGCTGGCGGGAAGCCAACATCGACTGGCTCGAGCGGATTGATCAGCTGTATCAGCAGAATGATTATGGTGTACTTGATCCGCTATTGCCGAATGCCCACCTGCTGTTGACGCCGGATCAGCTGAAGCAGCTGGCCTGGCGGTACGAAAACGCGTTGCGCAGGGCGTTAAAATCTCCAGAACAGGAAGAAAAAGTCAATTTTGTGGCTTTGCAGAGCGGCGTGGCATTAGGGCAAATTGCCGATGCCTTGCACGATCCCGCCTTATACGAACGATCGATATTGATACATTCACCGCAACCAAACCCTCTGCAAATGAAATCGATTTGTGAGAAATATTTGCAGTATGAGCAGCCCGAATCGGCCATGCGGTATCTGAACCAGGCATGGGAGAGCCGTTTTGAGCATGATCGTCTGGCATTGCTGGATAAGGTCTGCGTGCAAATGGGCGACCGGAAACAGCTTAAAGTGATACGTTCCCGGCTGTTTCAGCGTGAGCAGAGCTACGCCAGTTTCACGCGTTATCTGGAGGCCCTGGACGAGGATGAGAAAGAGAAGGCGTGTCGTTCAGCAATCAAGCAAGCCGAAAAGGGCGGCGACATCTTACGTAGCACCGATCTATTATTGAATCTGGGTCGGAAGGAGAGCGCCCAGTCCCTGGTTCTGGCCCGGCATCAGGAGTTGGCGGAGTGTTTTTATGACAGTCTGCTGAGGCTGGCCAAGGCGTTTGAAAAGGCGGATTGCGATCTGGCGGCCACGGCGTGCTACCGCGCCTTGTTGCTGGATATCCTGACACAGGCACGCAGTAAGGCTTACGGTCATGGTGCGCGGTATTTCAAGAAACTGGAAGCGCTGGCGAAACGGATCAAGGTATTCAAACCACTGCCAACACATCACGCCTACGTGAAGCAATTGCGCTCGGTGCATGGGCGGAAAAGAAGTTTCTGGGCGCGACTGGAGTCGTGATGTACCGAAGCCTGCGGTACGGCATGGGGTGGCTCTTACTGCATTTCAGGTGAGTATTGGCCGTTATTTCTGAGCATGGTATTTTTCATGGTATTGTCATTTAGCGGTAAAATAAGCCATTGAAAACAAAAGCTAAAAATAGCTTATTGATAATAGAGTGGGAGTGACCGGTACTGGCAACATCAAGCATAGGGTTGGAGTTTCGTGCCCTGAGAGGTACCGAAGAGAAGGGTCGAACCAGTACAGCACTACAACTGCACAAGCAAGATCTTCAAGGTGTTATACAAATATGGCACCGCAACGAATAGAACAATGATCAACACAACGTTCCCAAACAGGCTTCCAGATCTCCAGGCACTGGCGCCAGATCCAAGAGCGACCACGACACCAATTAGAAACATGGTATATAAAGGAAACATAGAGGGAAGGTCGAATTTCGAAGAGAACCCACCCCACCAGGTGCCAATCGGGCCAGCCCCTAATACCAGAACAACATAAACCGGGGCGAAGACAAACCAGAATGACGTTGAGAGAGGGATGCCCCTATAAATCGGACAAGTATCCCCTCGGACTCATTATTCATCCCATTCTTCTCCTTGTATCCAATGAGCCGGCCCTGCTGTTTTTTGAACGCTTTGCCGAAGACGCGACACGTTACATATGCTTTCCGCGGGCCTTTGCCTTTCGTGACTGGCTATGTCCGCGTTTGCCGCGCGCCCGGTCCGAACGTGCCGCCGGGTACTTATCGTCCCGCTCTGTCGGCAGGCCCAGGCCTTTAGTGCCTGTTCGCACGCGCGCGCGGATTGTTACGTTGCTCGCTATATCCTCGTGCAGGACAGCCTGATCTGCCTTGCGTTCATTTTGAGTTTTAGGGTGCCTGAAAACACGCATGAGTTTTAGCCTGTTAACGTGGTTGGATGAACATTGCCACCAGTTCGCCAGGCAAGGGAATGTTGATCTGATTCCACCTGACTTGCGCTGGCATTGTGCCTACAGGGAAGGGGTGACGCAAGTTTCGGCCTGCCAGGCATTGATAGACTCCCATTCTGTCTCAACCGATTGAGAGAAAAAGAAATCCGTCATGGAATAGCACTGCCGGTGTGTGGATGAGATGCTGTGAATATCGTGATTGTTTTTACATGATGTGCATTGGCAGGATTTTCATCAACTGAGTATTATCAGTCGAGCTTGTGACCGGGAAAACGGAGATAGGAAGATAGTATGACAACTAATAAAATGGTGGTTATGGCTGGAACGTTTTTTTTCGCCGTATCAAGTGCCTGTTCAGGGGCGCCTGACATTGAAGGGGCAGTGTCAGAACCCTATGTTGAAATAAAAACCGGCGATAGCGCAAAAACCCTGTCAGTTTACTTTTCATTAGGCTGTTTTCATTGCCTCGGGTTTCTGGACAGGCGTCTGTCCTGGATAAAACAGAGGGTGGACAAGAAGCAGCTTAATGTGCGCTTTCTGGAACTGCCCGGGATGATGCCTCGCTGGGGAGACCGAACCAGTCAGGCAAGGGAAAACAGCAACCTGGCGACAAAATATACGCAATGTATCGCCAGGGAAAAAGGGGCAAAAGCCTACCTGGATGCCTTGAACAACATCACGCAGCTTGCGAAACAAAATGTCAGGCTGGAATCTCCAAAAGACTGGACCTGGTACGTTTATGCGAAAGACAGTGAGCTGAAAGGAGGGCGGTTTTCATCGGTACCCGACTTGTTGAGGCGCGTACTTGATATGGCGGGCATTGTTGAAAGCAAATGTGATGAAGCAAGTTTCAGCAAGTACGTGAAGGATGCAAAACAGCTGTATGAAAGTATAAAAACCTCGTCTGATTTCCCGGTGTTTATGCTTGACGGAAAGCAATATAAGCTGAATGAAGATAAAAAAATTGTCGACATAATAGACCGCCTGTACCTGGTCAGCGATATCGATGACCAGATCGACCGTGCCAGGAATGCACAACAACCAAACAGTCGATATATTGCAACACTCTTGATCAGGAAGGCGAAGGTATTGCTTGAACGTGGTGACGGCAGGGAAGGGGTAGAGGCACTGAAAGAATCCGCTGCCAAAGGCTCGCCAAGCGCCGGTTATAGCCTTGGGAAGATATATCTGGAAGGGTTATATGGTGTCGATGTTGACCAGCAACAAAGCTTCTATTGGGCCCGTAAGTCTGCAGAAATGGAAAATATGAACGCCCAGCATTTACTTGGCGGCATGCTTGAAAGAGGTATTGGGACCGAACCGGATCCCGACAAGGCCTTTGCATTGATGAAAAAGGCAGCCTCTCAGGGGCATGCACGAGCCATGTTTGCCCTGTATCGCTTTTACAAGCATGGCATCGGGGTAAAGAAGGATGACGGCGATGCGCATTCCTGGCTTAGGCAGTCTGTGAGTAATGGGTATCTGGGGGCAGCCTTTATGTTGGCCCAGAACTATAAATATGGCTGGGGCGTAAAAAAACGACCACTGGT
>JAJRTU010000286.1 GCA_024278135.1 Gammaproteobacteria bacterium | reverse complement strand
GGATACACCGGCATTTATCACCTGCCGTCCGCTCAATGCCGCCAGCACAGCCGGATAACTCTCCGCGGGCTCCGCGCCATTACCCTGCGTCAGACTGTCGCCAAAGGCCAGCACCACCGCATCCGCCGGCAGTTTTTCGAGTACGGCCTCATCGCCGCAGGCAGTCAGGAGAAACAGACTCACCAGAATGGGAAGTAAATTTCCAGGCATTACACTGTTCATTAACTTATCGACTATTTTGTTACAGACAATGTCTCCCTTAACGTCCCGATTCATCGTGATAATCCGTAGTGGCCTCATGCACCTCATCAGGATATATCCGCCGCAGATGACCGTCCTGAATGATGACAAGTGCCGTTCCTGTTTGCGAGGCCACTTTCCGCGCCTGCCTCGCAGCACGTTCGAGAGCAGGCAATGCCAGCCGCAATAAACGATTTCTGGCTTGCTCTATTGGTTTGTTATTCATACTTTTCACTCCAGTCCAGCAACTGCGGTACTTCAGCACTGTTATTAAATATAGTCCAGTCATCAACCAATTTGGAATATCTGTTTTCAAAATTATTCCATCCAGATATAAAACGACGGCGAATAACTGCTTCAGGAATATGATGACCGCCCTGCCACACACGTTCGGCGACACGCTCAATAGCTATTTCAACGTTATCAAGTTTCAAAAAGAACAGGCTGACACGAAAACCCATGTCTTGCCATTGCGGTATTTTTCTCGCATAACCCAGACCTGACAAGGTTGTTTCAAACGCAAAACTTTCGCCCTGTTCAGCAGCACTCCTAATCTCCTTTAGCATTAACCTCCCGGCCTTGATAGCAGCTCTTTCCGGCTGGAATGGTGACAACCCCGCTGCAATTAAATCGGCATTGATAAATACCGGGCAGTGTGCGTCCTCGGTCAGAAACTCTCTGGCAAAGGTGGTTTTACCTGCGCCATTAGGCCCGGCGATAATCAAGATCCACCGATCAGTCATGCGTCATCACCAAATAAGCCTGCCTGTTCGGGCACTTCTCATACTTTATCTCTCCCGGCCATCAGTCTCAATGAATGGTATTTGAGTATATTGACCCCGTGGTCATCGGAGCGGATGTTACACTTTATAGGAATTACACTGATATTTATTAAAAAACCCCCGCTTCCAGTCCGGCTGCCATCGTCATGCCCAGTTCCTGACATTGCGGGATAAAGTCTGATCTGAATTCTCCCTTGCAAATCAGAGCGGGCTGCACCTGCTTCCAGCGAAGTCCGGTCACGATACGTTCAACACTGCTCTTCGCACCCTGGCCGTCCAGCCCGGCTTTCACCAACAGGGCGTAGGGCAATCCCTGCGTCTGTTCCAGACAGGGGTAGTATATTCGATCAAAGAAGTCTTTCATGGCCCCGCTCATGTAGCCGAAATTCTCTGTTGTCCCCAGTATAATGGCATTGGCCCATAACACGTCCCCGCTGTCCGCCTGCAGCGGTGGACGTTCGCGAATACATATACGTTCGATATCATCGTTGCTCGCGCCCGCGACGACAGCTTCGGTCAGCGCCTTTGTATTCGGCGACGGGCTGTGGGAGACAATCAGCAGATTCTTCATGCTTCAATTCTACCGTCAAAACAGCTGTTTTGTATTGCCGATTCGAGCTTCCTGTCTGTTATAGTAATGGGACTGACTCGCAGCCGGTCAAAGACCGATATGACGAAGGCCGGGACTTTTTGCATCTCAGCGCATTATCGTAATTTGGCCGGCAGGACACTTCAGGAAATTAATGATGAAACCGATTACCTTTGCCAGAATATTGACAGCCCTGTTAATACTTTCATTTTTTTCAAATACTCATGCTGATCGGGCGGGCGCAGAAAAGAACCTGTCAAAAATTAATCTGCCGCCGGGTTTCCGTATCACGGTTTTCGCTGAAGTGCCGGGGGCGCGACAGATGGCGCTGGGGCAATCCACCGGTACCATTTTTGTCGGCTCCATGAAGGGTGATGTTTTCGGTGTAGTGGACAAAGACAAGGACAGACGCGCTGATGAAGTGGTCACGATGATGCATGATCTTAAATTACCGAACGGCGTCGCCGTGCATCAGGGCTTTTTGTATGTCGCCGAAAATCATCGCATCGTTCGTTACCCCGCCCCCGGCTTCAGCCTGCATCTGCCCTGGAAAGACATGGGCGAAGTAATCTACGAAGGCCTTCCTGCCAAGTTTCACCATGGCTGGCATTACATTCGCTTCGGCAAAGACAATAAACTGTATGTCAGCGTCGGTGCGCCCTGTAATATTTGTGAGGTCAAGGGCATTGAAGGCAGTATTATTCGTATGGATGCGGACGGTCAAAACATGGAAATCTTTGCCCGCGGTATTCGCAATTCCGTCGGTTTTGATTTCCACCCGCGTAACAACGTTCTGTATTTCACTGACAATGGCGTGGATATGATGGGTGACCGGATCCCACCCGGTGAGTTTAATGCCGCGCCTGAAGCCGGCATGCATTTCGGTTTCCCCTGGTTCGCCGGCGGCAAGGCACGTCATAAGGACTGGAAAGACAGGCAGCCTCCGCAAAAGGTCAGCTACCCGGTAATCGAATTTGAGGCCCATGTGGCGGCACTGGGCGTGATGTTTTACACCGGCAACATGTTCCCGAAGCCCTACCGGCATGATGCCTTCGTCGCCCAACATGGATCCTGGAATCGCAGTGATCCGGTGGGCTATCGCCTTATGCGCATCCGCTTCGATAAACAGGGTAAGGCGAAAAGTAAAGAAGTGTTTGCCGATGGCTGGTTGATCAATGGTGAGGCCTGGGGCCGACCCGTGGATATTCTGCAACTGCCGGATGGTTCGATACTGGTATCAGATGATTATCAGGGTGTCATTTATCGCATCAGCTATGGGGAACAGCGGCCGGCAACAGGCGTCTCACACGACCTCCAGTAATTCATTTTCCTGATCGTCCGGGGCATGTCTGAATTGTAAATCCGCCAGCCGGGCGTACAAGCCTCCCTTACGGATCAATTCCGCATGTCTGCCGATGTCGACAATTTTTCCTTCATCCATGACGACAATGCGATCGGCTTTAATCACCGTCGACAAACGATGGGCGATGACCAGCGTGGTGTGATCCTGCATCAAATGATCCAGCGCTTCCTGCACCAGTTTTTCGCTTTCCGAATCAAGCGCGCTGGTGGCCTCATCCAGCAACATGACCGGCGGGTTTTTTAAAATGGCCCGGGCAATGGCGATACGCTGTTGCTGACCACCGGACAGTCGCATACCTTTCTCACCGAGAAAGGTATGATAGCCCTCGGGCTGCTTTTCAATAAATTCATCGGCAATGGCTGCTCGCGCTGCTGCTTTCACTTCTTCATCAGTGGCCGTGGGCCGGCCATAACGAATATTCTCCATCGCGGTCTCGGCAAACAATACGGTATTCTGCGGCACAATGCCGATACGCTTTCTGACCTCTTCAGGATCTGCTTTGGTGATATCCACACCATCCAGCAATATCTGCCCGGCCTGCGGATCATAAAAACGCAACAACAACTGAAACACGGTGGTTTTTCCAGCGCCGGAAGGGCCTACCAGGGCAATGGTTTCGCCCGACTGTATTTCCAGTGTGTATTTATCCAGGGCCTTTTGATCCGGCCGCGAAGGGTAGTTGAAATCGATACGCTGGATCTGAATATGCCCTCTGCCCTCGGGTGGCAGGGCAAGCGGGTTAGCGGGTGCCTTGATATCGGTCTGGGCACTCAGCAATTCCATCAGTCGTTCCATCGCGCCTGCGGCCCGCTGCACATCACTCCAGACTTCCCCCAGTGCCGTGGTGCTGCCGGCCAGGAAAGTCGCATACATCAGAAACTGTCCCAGCGTACCCGGCGTCATAGTATTGTCAGCCACGGAATGGGCGCCTATCCACAGTACCACCACGATGGCACCAAAAGCCGTCAACACAATAAGACCCGACAACAGAGAGCTCACCTGCAAGCGTTTGCGCGCGGCTGAAAATGAGGTTTCCACCGAATCCGCAAAGCGTTCCCCCAGAAAGTTTTCCAGTGTAAATGCCTGGACTATCTGGATGGCATTCAGGGACTCATCAGCGATACTGCTGGAATCCGCTATGCGGTCCTGCGTCGCGCGGGACAGTCTTCTCACCTTGCGGCTGTACAGCCAGACCGGCAGCACCACCACGGGGACCAGGGCAAGAATCATCAGTGTCAGCTTGGCACTGGTGACGAATAACATGACCAGACAGCCGATCAAGGTAAAAGAACTGCGCAGGGCAATGGACATGCCGGCACCGACGACAGATTGTACCAGCGTCGTATCCGTCGTCAGCCGCGACAATACTTCACCGGTCCGGGTGACTTCAAAGAATGTCGGACTTAATTTGATTATATGTCGATAGACGGCCGAGCGTATGTCGGCGACCACTCGCTCGCCGATCCACATGACCAGGTAGTAACGAAATGAGGCAAACACGGCATAGATAAGCGCCAGCCCCAGCAAGGCCATGAAGTAAAGATCGATGGACTTGAGGTTGTCGCTGGAAAACCCGTAATCGATGACATAACGTATGGCGATGGGCATACCCAACATGGAGACAGAAGCGACGCTCAGGCAAACAAAGGCCAGCAGCAATCTGCCCGTATAGGGTTTAATAAAAGGTACGGTCAGTTTCAGTGGCTTCAGGCTGCTCGCCCTGGGCCGTTCTCCACGGCTGCTGTCAGATTGTTTGGCGTTCGACATACTTTGGTTTCACAGAAATTCAACAAAAGGACGAGAGGGTAACATTTATCAGGCCGCTTATGTACGCCTGCTGTGGATTAGTCCGGGAAGCTTCGATGTTCCCGGGCAGCCTCTGTCGCTTTAATCGAAAAACCGTCAGCCCGGGTATGACGGCGATGCCGGAATCCGGGCAGGTCTTTCAAACACCAGACCCGGCCCACATCAAATACGCCCGATACAGAATGTATTTACAGGTATAATGCCGCCTCATTTATACTTTAATGCAGATAATACAAGAAAATATGTCTACTAAATTCATGGAATTTATTTTTGAATACGGCATGTTCCTGGCCAAGTTTGGAACCGTCATGCTGGTTGTTCTTGCTGTTGTCGCCCTTGTCTTCTTTCTCTTTCTGCGAACCCGGGCAGGCGGTGATGAACATCTGGATATAAGAAACATCAACCAGAAATTTGAGCACATGAAATTGATGCTGGAGTCGGCCATCCTGTCCAAGAAAGAATTCAAACAAAGCGTCAAGGATGTCAAGGCAAAACATAAGAAGGAAGAAAAACCCGCGGACGATGACGATGAACCTCGCCGCCTGTTTGTGCTCGACTTCAAGGGTGATATTCGTGCCTCGGGTGTGGCCTCTTTGCGTGAAGAGATCTCATCCCTGCTGACAGTCACCAGAGAAGGCGATGAAGTGCTCGTACTGGTGGAAAGTGGTGGCGGTACCGTACACGGTTACGGCCTGGCCGCATCACAATTGAAACGTATTCGCGACAAAAATATAAAGTTGACCGTTGCTGTCGATAAAGTGGCCGCCAGTGGCGGTTACATGATGGCCTGTGTTGCCGAACACATTATCGCCGCGCCCTTTGCCATCCTGGGCTCCATCGGCGTGCTCGCGCAGATACCCAACTTTCACCGCTTGCTGAAAAAACACGATATTGATTTCGAACAAATCGCCGCCGGCAAATACAAACGCACATTAACCATGTTCGGCGAAAATACCGATGCCGACCGGGAAAAGCTGAAGGAAGAACTGGAAGAAACCCATATCTTATTCAAGGAATTCGTCAAGGAGAACCGCGCCAGCGTCGACGTTGAGAAAATAGCCACCGGCGAACACTGGTATGGCAAACGGGCGCTGGAACTGGGCCTCATCGACGAAATTATCACCAGTGACGACTATCTTTGTGCGGCGGCGGCTGACGCCAACATCTACGCTGTTGAGTACGTTCGCAAGAAACCCTTTCTGGAAAAAGTATTCTCATCCACAGTGAAGCTGTTTCAGCAGGATAGCTATTGAGCGGAATCATCGCCTGCGTTAAGTGACGTTTTGGCGACGCCTGATGCCATCGTCAACGTACAAAGCGGGTTTCCAGTATCACCGAAGAGTTGGTTCGCTCTATGCCCTGCAGGTTGGCGATATCATCCAGCAACTGACTCAGTTCTTCCGTTGACTCTGCCGTGACAATGGCGATCAGATCGTAATCACCACTGATCGCATACAAGGCGGTGATCTCCGGAATTTTTTTCAGTGCAATATAGGTCTTGCCGGTAAGTTTTTGCGAGACTTTCATCAACACATGCGCTCGAATTAATTTGCCTTCATATTCGCTGCCGTACTGCACCGTATAACCTGCGATCACCTTGCGCTTTTCCAGACGCCGCAATCGGCTTTGTACGGTGGACCGGGAAATACCCAGTTGCCGTGCCAGCTCAGATGTGGACAGTCGGGCATTACTTCGAAGCAAGCTTAAGAGTTTTTTATCAGAATCATCCATTTTGATGATGATAGTCATTAATCTGTAAAAAAGACATATGATTTTGTTAAAAATGACACTGTATTTCGACGACAAAACGAACCATGCTAATCTGCATAGATAGCAGGAGAAAATGATCATGACCCAGATAGCTCTGGTGGGTGGCGGCAAGATCGGAGAAATGATCTGCAGCCTGCTGCTTGATTCCGGCGATTACGACGTGAGCCTGATCGACACCTCACAAAAACAGCTGGATAAAATTCCGGATCGACCACGGCTCAGTAAATGCTGTCTGGATGTCAGCGATGTCGCTGCCCTGTCGCGTACCCTGGCCGGACATTTTGCCGTGTTAAGCGCCTGCCCCTATTATCTGACGGTCAATATTGCCCGTGCCGCCGCCCGGGCCAATGTCCATTACCTGGATCTGACCGAAGACATCGCCAGCACCCGCAGCGTAAAAGAAATATCGGAAAATGCTGATACGGCCTTTATTCCACAGTGTGGCCTGGCACCGGGATTTATCTCCATTGTCGCCTACGACATCGCCCAGCATTTCGATGCACTGGATACGGTCAGCATGCGTGTGGGGGCACTGCCGGAATATCCGACCAACTCGCTGACCTACAATCTGACCTGGAGTACGGACGGCGTCATCAATGAATACTGCGAACCCTGTATTGCCATTGTCAATGGCGAGATTACGGAAGTCCCGCCGCTCGAACAACGTGAAGAATTTTCGCTGGACGGCATGACTTATGAATCCTTTAATACATCCGGCGGGCTGGGTACCTTGAGTGAGACCCTGCGGGACGAAGTCAGAAATCTCAGCTATCAGACTATTCGCTATCCGGGCCATCGTGACATAATGAAAACATTACTGCATGATTTACGTCTGGCGGATCGCAGAGAGGTGCTCAAAGATGTACTGGAACATGCTGTGCCCGCAACATTTCAGGATGTGGTGTTGATATTCGTTACGGTCAGCGGCACCCGGGATGAACGATTTTTACAGGAAAGCTATGCCAACAAAATCTACAGCAGGGAGATTAACGGACAGCTCTGCAGCGCAATCCAGATCACGACCGCTGCCGGTATTTGTACCATGCTGGATCTTTTGCATACAGGCAAGATCCCCACATCCGGGTTCATCAAACAGGAAGAAGTGGCATTGAGTGATTTCCTTGCCAACCGATTTGGTCGTTATTACCGGCAGAAAACCGAACAGAACAAAGCCGCACAGGAGCCAGGCGTCTATGAACAACCCAGCCCGTCCTGATATCCCTGCTGATATCGCAAATCTTTTGAGTGACATACTGAAGCGACTCGGCCTGGACGAACAGATCATCCAGAGCGGGGATCTTATCGTCAACAGCCCTGTAGACGGGCGGCAACTGGGACAGGTTCAGACTTCTTCACCAGCAGCGCTCGACTCGAGCATTCAGCAGGCTCTGGACGCGTTCGAACAGTGGAAAACCGTCCCCGCTCCCCGACGTGGTGAACTGATCCGTGTGTTCGGTAATAAACTCCGGGAGCATAAACAGGTCCTCGCTACACTGGTCACGCTGGAATGCGGCAAGATCCTTCAGGAGGGCCTGGGTGAAGTACAGGAGATGATTGATATCTGTGATTTCGCCGTGGGTCTGTCCCGCCAGCTCTATGGTTTGACCATTGCCTCGGAACGCCCCGGCCATCGCATGATGGAAACCTGGCATCCCATTGGTCCCGTGGGCGTGATATCCGCTTTCAACTTTCCGGTGGCCGTATGGTGCTGGAATACGGCACTGGCCATCGTTTGTGGTGACAGCGTGATCTGGAAACCCTCGGAAAAAACACCGATCACCGCCATGGCCTGTCAAAAACTGTTTGTCGATGCCGCCCGGGAAGTGGCTGATGTGCCCGCCAATCTGACACAGGTTGTTTTCGGTGCAGCCGAAGTCGGTGCGCAACTGGTCGCGGACCGGCGTGTCGCGCTTATCAGCGCCACCGGCAGTACCGCCATGGGCCGTCAGGTCGGACCGGTGGTCGCTGAGCGTTTTGGCCGTTCCATTCTGGAACTGGGCGGCAACAATGCCATCATAGTCTGTCCGTCGGCCGATCTGGATATGGCCGTCCGTGCCATTCTGTTTGGTGCCGTGGGGACAGCCGGGCAACGTTGCACCTCGACCCGGCGCCTGTTCGTTCATGAAGACATTTACGACAGGCTGGTACCGGCACTGGAGAGCGCCTATGCGGGGATCCGCGTTGGCAATCCACTGGATTCGAAAACGCTGGTTGGCCCCCTGATCGATGCCGCCGCTTACAATATGATGCAACAGGCCCTGTCATCTGTTCAGGGCCGGGTGTGCGGTGGTGAACGCCTGCTGATAGATGAATATCCGCAGGCCTGGTATGTAAAGCCGGCGCTGGTGGAAATGCCCATGTCGAACAGCACTGTTAAACAGGAAACCTTTGCACCAATACTCTATATCTACCCCTACAGAGATCTTGATGAGGCGATCAGACAACATAATAATGTTCCTCAAGGTCTGTCATCGGCCATCTTTACCAACGATATTCGCGAAGCGGAATTATTTCTTTCCGCCGCCGGCAGCGACTGCGGCATCAGCAATGTCAACATCGGCACCAGCGGCGCGGAAATCGGTGGCGCCTTTGGCGGCGAAAAGGAAACCGGCGGGGGTCGGGAATCCGGCTCCGATGCCTGGAAAGGCTATATGCGCCGGAGCACCTCGACGATTAATTATTCCACTGAACTGCCGCTTGCTCAGGGGATTGAATTTGATCTCTAAGGGCTGATCAGGCCTCCTGATATGACCGTAGCGCTGACACAGAAAGATTTTTATCGGCAACTGACAGTCTTGCAACAACGCTTTGATGCGATGCAGGCAGAACTGGAAGTCACCGTCCGGGATCCCGCGCTGGCAGTGGAAGGTTACGTCGTGGTCTGGAACACCGCCATCTCGGCAGGGGGGCCCCTGCCTGATTGTGCCAAAGGTGGCACCCGTATCAGGGCCGGTCTGTCACTGGATGAAGTGAAAATGCTGGCGCGCAATATGGCGATAAAAAATGCTGCGGCCGATTTGCCACTCGGCGGTGCCAAATCAGGACTGAATGCCGACCCGAACGCAGAAGGCTTTGAGCAACAGTACCGGCGGTTTATTGAACTCTGCCGGCCTTTTACTTATGAAAACGGCGGCCCGTTTGGCGGCTTTGGTTTTGATCTCGGTGCCCGGGCCGAGCACGCCCTGTGGGCCTGTGATGTGATGAAATCGACCCGTTCTTTTACCGGTAAACCCCTGCATATGGGTGGTACGGATTATGACCGGGAAGGTATTGCCGGACTCGGCGTCGCAGAGTCGGCCGCTGCCATGCTCGAACAGCATAAGCTTGATTCTGCTTCAACACGCTTCGCCATTCAGGGCCTGGGTGCGATGGGCGCAGCCGTACTGCGTTATTTCAGCGACTACGGTGCCTCGCTGTTCGCGCTGGGCGATCCGAAATATGGCGGGACATGGCATTTTGACGGAGGTATATCCGACGATCTCCGCTCCGCGCTGGTGAGACAGCAGCTTGACAAAGCCAGACGCTTAATTGAGCAGGAGGGTGATCTGATCAGCCACAATGCCAATGAGGTACTTTACGCGGATGTGGATGTGTTGTTTCCCTGTGCCCTGCAACAGGTCATCACCGCCGACAATGAAAAGCAAATACAGGCCCGCTACATTGTCGAAGCGGCGAACAATCCGACAGAGATGGAAGCCGGCCTGAAACTCTGCCGCAGAGGTGTCCAGCAGATGCCGGATTTTATTGCCAACGCCGGTGGCGTCATTGCCGCTTTTGTCGAACTGACCTCCACGGTCAGCAATGAAGAAAATGTTCGAACAGCAGCGAAAGTCAATGAGGCGAAATTATTGACACGTGAAAAGATCAGGTCAAATGTTGAAGCGATCACTCACCTGTCGGAACAATTCAATACTTCATTACGGGACGCGGCTCTGTATATCGCTCTTGGTAATATTTTTCAGACCTGAGTCGAACAGAAGTCGGCCCCTCTCAAATTATCGGTATTCAAACAATGGATCGGGCGGAAATAATCCATGACAATTTTATCCGGCGAGTCACGCAGGAAGACCTTCCTGCGGACGAACAGTCATTGTCAGCCAGGGAAGCAGGACTGTCGGACGAGGACATCACAGACCTGTTTGAGAGTCAGGTCCAAAGCCGCCTGCTGGACATCATTTCACGCCGACTGCGCAGCCGCAACGAAAGTTTTTATACCATCGGCAGCGCTGGACACGAGGGCAACGCCGTATTCGGCAAGACTTTTCGTTATACCGATATGGCTTTTCTGCATTACCGCAGCGCAGCCCTGTTGATACAACGCAGCAAACAACTGCCCGATGAAACACCTCTTCATGATTTATTGCTTTCTTTCGTTGCCTCCAGCGATGACCCGGTCTCCGGCGGCCGCCATAAGGTACTCGGCAGCAAAACCCTTTTCGTTCCCCCTCAGACCAGCACCATTGCTTCACATTTGCCGAAGGCGATGGGGACAGCCTGGGCCATCGGTCTGGCAAAGGCACTGAATTTTGATACCGCGCCGCTCCCGCACGACGGTATTATCCTGTGTAACTTCGGCGATGCCTCGGTCAATCATTCCACTGCACTGGGTGCGATAAACGCCGCCGCCTGGACGGCTTATCAGAACCTGCCCATGCCCATTGCCTTTATCTGCGAAGACAACGGTATCGGTATTTCGGTTCGAAGCCCGCCGGGCTGGATTCGAAGCAACTTTCAAGATCGTACAGGCCTGAAATATTTTTCCTGTGATGGTCTTAATCTGCTGGATATATATCGATGCAGCCGGCAGGTCGTTGATTATGTCCGGCAGCAAAGAAAACCCGCTTTTGTGCATATGCGGACTGTCCGACTGATGGGCCATGCCGGTTCAGATATCGAATCCGGCTATACATCGATGCAACAAATTGAAGCGACAGAAGCGCAGGACCCCTTGCTGCACAGCGCCAGGATATTGATTGAAAACGGCATCCTGACGGCGCTTCAGCTGTGTGCGCTGTACCGCGGGATGGAAGCACGTATCGAGGCCATGGCCGAACAGGCGATTACACGGCCAAAGCTGTCTTCCCCGGCCACTGTGAAAGCTGCCATCGTTCCGCCACCTGGCCCTGTTTGTGTCGCTGCCCCGGCAAGACCTGAACAGCGGAACCGCCTGTTCAGTAAAGACCGGCGATTGCTCGACACAGCCCAGCCGATGGCACGCCTCATCAACTTCGCCCTGGCTGACATACTGCTGCAATACCGGAACACTGTCGTGTTTGGAGAAGATGTAGGGAAGAAAGGGGGTGTGTATGGCGTAACCACCGGCCTTTATGAAAAATTCGGCCCGCTGCGGGTGATGGATACGCTGCTTGATGAGCAAAGTATTCTGGGACTGGCCATTGGCCTGGCCCACAACGGTTTTATCCCCATCCCTGAAATCCAGTTCCTGGCTTATGTGCATAATGCCGAGGATCAGATACGCGGGGAAGCCGCCACGTTGTCTTTTTTCTCCAATGGCAAGTACAGCAATCCCATGGTGATCCGCATCGCCGGACTCGCTTATCAAAAAGGTTTCGGCGGCCACTTCCATAACGACAACTCACTGGCGGTCTTCCGGGACATACCCGGTATTGTCATCGCCTGTCCATCGAATGGCGCCGATGCAGTCTCTATGTTGCGCACCTGTGTCGCCCTGGCGCACGAACAAAAACGTGTCATTGTGTTTGTGGAACCCATTGCCCTGTACAGAACACGTGATTTATACGAACAGGGCGATGGTTTATGGGCATCACTGTATAAAGCACCTGACAGCGGGACAACTATCGGCCTGGGTGATATCAGGATCAATGGCGAAGGTCGGGATCTTTGTTTGGTCAGCTACGGTAATGGCTGCTATCTGAGTCTCAGGGCAGGAAAAATTTTGCGGGAGAAACACAATATAGCATTGCGTATCATCGACCTGCGCTGGCTGAAACCCATTGATGAGGCAGCACTGATCAAGGCCGTATCCCCCTGCAGGCATATACTTTTTGTCGATGAGTGTCGTCGGGAGGGTTCCATAAGCGAAATGTTGATGACGATATTAATCGAACAGGGTGTGGACAGTAACGCAGCACTAATCACTGCTGATGATTCATTCATCCCTCTGGGCGAGGCGGCCAATCTGCTGCTTCCGGATGTAGATCGTATTGTTGATACTGCGCTGGCTCTTATTCATAAAGGGAACAACACTGATATCCGGTAGAATAAAAATCTCCTCTGTATGCGGGCATACTACTAGCACCGTCATACCGAGCCCCGAATCAAGTTCAGGGCAGGTTTTATCTGACTGGATCCCTGCTGACACCCGTGCGATGCCGTGGGGAATGAACCCAAAAGTTTCAACGATTACTTAAAGGCCGCTTTCACTTCTTCTGCAATAATCCTGATCCCGGCATTCACCACATCATCATGCATCGAATAAGTGATGCGCAGGCATTCATGTCTGTGTTGCCAGTCTTCTTTCAGACCGGGGAAAAAGTAGTGCCCCGATAAAACCAGTACACCTCTTTGCTTCAGACGTTCATACAATGCTTCACTGCCAATCGGCAAACCCGGCAACCATAACCAGAGAAAAAGCGCACCTTCTGCTTTATGGATATAAAATTCCACGCCGTTCAACTCCTGTTTCAACAGGGACATGGCCCGCTCCGCCTTGCCCTGATAATAGGGTTTGATCACAGTATTGCTCAGCCTGATTATTTCACCGCTGCTGACCAGATCGAGTACCAGGGCCGGGCCGAAACTGTTCAACGCCAGGTTCATAATGCCGTTAAACTGTCCAATGGCGTCGACAATCTCTTCATCCGCGATGATGATACCGGTGCGCATTCCCGGCAGACCCAGTTTGGACAAACTCATGCATAAAATGATGTTTTTGTCCCAGAACAGACCAGCCTCGGTAAAAATAATATTGGGGAAAGGCATACCGTAGGCGTTGTCGATAATCAGCGGCACATCGTTTTCCTTTGCCAGAGCAGACAACCTTTCGACTTCATCATCTGTCAGCACATTGCCGGTGGGATTGGATGGTCGCGAAATGCAAATAGCGCCTGTACCCTTGTCGATTTTCAGCTTATCAAAAGCAAGACGGTATTTAAAAGTATTGTCATCGAAGGTTTCAATAACAGGTTTATTTGCCGTAAAGTGATCTTCTGTCAAACCCAGTTCCGTGTA
The DNA here is from genome assembly GCA_024278135.1 of Gammaproteobacteria bacterium. Lineage (GTDB taxonomy): Bacteria > Pseudomonadota > Gammaproteobacteria > Eutrophobiales > Eutrophobiaceae > WLWS01. The sequence continues at coordinate 5,250 of JAJRTU010000286.1, read as the reverse complement.
ACCGATATACTCGGGTGCCATCGGCAACAATATCTGTTTGCGCACGCCATTGTCGAAATCACCTGCCAGCGTGTTGAATAACAAAAAGAAGCCCGCCTGGCTGCCCGCAGTGAGAACAATGTTTTCCGGCCCGATGTCCCAGCCATATTCCTTCCTGATCAGCGTCGCCAGAGCCTTGATAAAGCGCTTGTCGCCTTTGGGGGGATCATAATCACCGATGATGTGGGCGAATTCCGCCGGCCTGTCGATGATGCGTTGCATGCGATCCTGAAAGAAGGCCAGCATCTCCGGGATATGTGCCGGATTACCACCGCCCAGCATCAACACATCCTGATCACCCGCCATCGCGTCACCGAGATCTTCCATCAACTGGCTTATACCGGAGTGTTCCGTAAATCTTTTTGCGAATTTTGAAAATTGCATGTCTGGTAATGTGTTTATCAGGATTGCCTGCAGATCTATTTATTTTTTTTGTTCATCTTTTTACCGACAAGTACCATACGCAGCGCACGCTCCGATGCGTTGGCGATAAACTTTCTTGATCCCGCCAATGCTTCTTCCAGCGGCATGTCTCTGGCAATGGCACTGTCGAGACCATCTATACCGTAATCAAATACCGCCCGGGCGTCATCTGCCAGCCCGCCGCCGATGGCAATCACCGGCACCCGGTATCGTTTCGCCGCTCTGGCGACACCGGCAGGCGTCTTGCCAAACGCGGTCTGGAAATCCACCCTGCCCTCGCCCGTGATCACCAGGTCTGCTGTGCGCAAATGCGATTTCAGTTCGCATGCCTGCATAACAATATCCACACCGTTTTTCAACTTCGCACCGGCAAAGGCCACCAGCCCTGCACCCAGACCTCCGGCCGCACCGGCACCTTTCAATGTGCGTACATCAATATTCAATTGTTTTTTTATCAGCATGGCAAAATGACGCAGGTTGGCATCAAGCCGCTTCACCATCATCGGTGTGGCACCTTTCTGCGGGCCGAATACCCGGGAGGCCCCGCGTTTGCCGCATAAGGGATTATCCACATCGCTGGCGATGATGATTTTACATTTCGCCACACCGGGGTGCACCTCCTCCATGTTGATCTCGGCTATGCGATTCAACATGCCACCGGCAGCGGGTGTCAGTATTTCCCTGCCACCGGCATTGAGAAAGCGGACGCCCAGGGCCTGCGCCATGCCGGCACCCGCATCGTTGGTGGCGGAACCACCAATACCGATGATAATCTTCACCGCGCCCTTGTTAAGGGCACTGACAATCAACTCGCCCGTGCCGTAGCTCGTCGCCGTCAGCGGATTTCTATCTTTGTCTTCGATCAGGGGCAGACCCGAGGCCTCTGCCATTTCAATAACGGCGGTTTCACCGTCAGCCAACAACCCGTATCTGGCCCGCACCTTGTTGCCGTCAGGCCCGCATACAGCCCTGTACACGAAACGGCCACCCATCGCATCCACCAGGGATTGCACTGTCCCTTCGCCACCATCAGCCATGGGCACCTTGACACACGAGGCCCGGGGCAGAACACGTTTAATCCCTTTCTCTATCGCCGTGGCCACCTGCAAGGAGCTCAGGTTGCCTTTGAACGAATCAGGCGCAATTACTATTTTCATCGGCATTCTCTAATCCACCCGCACAAAAAAAAGAGCAGTAGTGTACGTGATGCGTCAGCACAAACAACAGTCCTTTCACTATTTATTCGCCATTGCCGCGACAGTGTGGCCCAGACCGGCAACCACTCTGGCCATGGACTCGTAGTCCAGGCTGCGGTGCATGTCACCCAGTGTATGATAATTTCTGTTACGGTAGTTGGAAGTATCGGTAACCATGATGGCGGGATAGCCAAAGGCCCAGTAGGACGAGTTGTCGGAACGTCTGATGTCCGGCACCAGAAACTGGGGGGCAATCAGACCTTCTGAAGGAAATTGCCCTGCGTTTCGAAATTCGCTGATGGCTTCGTGTAAAAAATCCCTCGATGAAAAGTTTGACACAAAGGCAATAAAATTGGCCTGACGAGGATAAAAATAGCTCAGGGGTTTCGGGTAAGCCTGACTGTCCGGCGCTGTAGAATAATACCCCAGCATCTCCAGTGAAAACATGCCGATGATGCGCTCTTTTCGCTCAAAAGAATGTCGGGCATTGACCCGGCTGCCCATCTTGTCCCGACCGAAAAACGGCCATTCCTCGTTGGCAAAAGCGATAAAACGAATCGTCCTGGAGAAACGTTTGCCATGCAATGCCCGGGCGATTTCCAGCAAGGCGGCGACGCCGGAGGCATTATCGTCCGCACCCGGACTTAACCAGACCGTATCATAGTGCGCGCCAATGACGATAATTTCATCGCGATGCCGGCGGCCGTAAAGGTTGACAACAATATTACGATAGAGCTTGTCGCTGTAGATTTCCACTACCGGGTTGTAGCCCATATCCCGGAAACTTTTTTCTATATATTCAGCGGCCTCATCCAACGCTTCTCGTTCTTCATGGTGGCGCTCGCCGATATCTTCAGCCAGGGTATAGACATGACGGCTTAATCGATCACGGCTTGATTGCATGTCGGTATCCAGTGCCGGCAATTCACCTTCATAAGATTGACCCGGCATGCTGATACCGTAAAAAATCAGAATCGCAATCAATATCAATATTGAAAATAAAATGACCAGCAGATTGAGTGATCGCTCAATGATTGTTTTTTTATCCACCATCACTACCTGGTTCCGAACGAAGCATGACGAACCTGATCCCCGACTTTAATCCCGTATTGTTCGACCTGGCCCGCATTGATTTCAAGTACCGTCCTCACCTCGCCGGCAGATTCAATTGTTTTTATTGACAGTGGTTCTGCGCCTTCATGTATGTTGACAATGATGCCCGTTTTATCAATAAAAATAATATCGAGCGGTATGTAAGTGTTTTTCATCCAGATCGCCACTTTCCGTGAGTGTTTGTAATCCAGCACCATCCCCCGGTTTGGAGACAGCTCTTTTCTATACATCAAACCACGTCTGCGCGATGCATTATCCCTTGCCACTTCCACCTGATAGCTTACCTTCTCGATATCACCATCAATAATATTGAACTCCTCCAGCCGGGGCTTTGTCTCAGCATTTATACATGCTGTAAACGACAGGCAAAACAGACAAACACTGAGGAGATTTCGTTTTGTTTTCATTTTATTATTTTTTGATGATGAGCGGCTAAAGCGATACTATGCCTGCTGCTTCGATTCCAATGTACTGATTATTCCTCGTAAAGGAGAAAATTAATAATGAAAAAAACGGTTTTAATTGTATTATTCGGACTTTTTCTGCTCCCGGCAATCACTTCCGCACACGGTCCGAGCCGACAGAAGGTAGTAAAGGAGATTGAAATCAACGCAGCACCGGAAAAAGTCTGGGCCATCATCAGCGATTTCTGTTCCATCAAACTATGGCTGCCGCCGGTAACGGAATGCGAAAGCGACGGCACCAATAATCCCGATATTATTCGTACGCTGACACTGGAGAACGGTGAAAAACTGAGAGAGCAACTGCTGAAACATCTGCCGGAGAAAATGATGTACCAGTACATGATTGATAAAGCCAATGTCAAGGCGGTACCGGTCAGTTCCTACGGCTCCTCCATCAGAGTGACGGCAGGCGAGAATGGCGGTTCCATTGTCACCTGGAAAAGTGGTTTCTATCGTGGTTTCATGAACAACAATCCGCCTCCGGAATTAAATGACGAAGCGGCGATAAAAGCCATATCAGCAATCTATGACGCCGGGCTTGCCAACATAAAGAAACTTGCCGAACAGTAATATCGCAGAATAAACACCGTGACGGTGAAAACGACCTGTCAGTTTTTTTGTGCTGCGCTTGCCTGTCTGCCGGCGGCGGCGCTCACTGCGACGCTTGCCTATGTCACCAATCAGGGCTCTGACAATGTCTCTGTTATCGATCTGGACACTTATCAGGTGATTGACGAAATCGGCGTGGGTATCAAACCTGCCGGTGTCGTGGTCTCTCCGGATGGCAAGCGTGTTTATGTCTCCAATCCTGAAGACAAGTCTGTTTCTGTTATTGATACCGCCAGTAACAAAGTCATACACAATCTGGTCGTTGGTGATGGACCTTTGGGCATCGAAGTCAGTCCTGACGGGAACACCATTTATGTTGCCGACTGGTATCGGCATGTTATTTCGGTAGTGGATACCACCAGTCTGAAACTGAATAAAAAAATTCCGGTCGGCCATTCCCCTGCCGGTATTGTCGCTGACCCTCTCGGTAAACTCATCTACGTATCCAACAGGGATGACAATACCGTCATGGTAGTTGATGTTGAGGCGGGGGCAATCCTGACCACCATCCAGGTGGGCAAAGCCCCTTTTGGTCTCGCCCTGTCCGCACAGAAAAATCAGTTATATGTCGCCAACGTGCAGGCCGGTAGCGTCAGTATCATCGATCTGGAAAAACAACAGGTTGTTCAGGAAATAAAAGTCGGGCTTTATCCCTACGCCATCAGCTATCTCGATCGGAGCGGTCGTCTGTTTGTTACCAACCAATGGGACAACAGTGTTTCCGTCATCGATTTGAAAGACGGCAAGGTAATCAAAACCATAGATGTCGGCGAATATCCGGAAGGCATTGACGCCCATCCTTCGGGAGCCTATGTCTATGTGGCCAACTGGTTCGACGGTGAGATTTCCGTCATTGATACCGCTACGCTCCAGATCAGCCATACAATCAAAACAGGCGAAGGTACAAGAGCCTTCGGTCGCTTTGTTATTTCAAAATAAGAGTCTAGCCCTGCTCCAGTAAATTCCTCAGGTCAATGACCGCCGCATTGGCGCTGGAGATGTAGGAGGCCATCACCAGAGAATGATTGGCGACCAGACCAAAGCCGGTGCCGTTCAGTATCATCGGGCTCCATACCGTATCCTGAGTCGCTTCCAGTTCGCGAATGATTTGCCGCAGGCTGACCAGCGCATTCTTTTTTTCCAGAACCTGTTTGAAATCAATCTCCACAGCCTTTAAAAAATGAATCAAGGCCCAGGCAGAACCACGCGTTTCATAAAACACATCGTCAATCTTCAGCCAGGGCGTCTTGACCTTTATATTGCGCGGAGTGGCGGTTGACTGTTCTGCGGCAGTATCGCCCTGTAAATCAATATTCACCCTGTCCTGTCCAACACTGGCACTTAATCTTTGCGCCAGACTGCCCAGGCGTTTTTCCACTATCGCCAACCAGTCACGCAGGTTGTCG